>CAZRGL010000011.1:13537-45351 GCA_964599485.1 uncultured Polyangiaceae bacterium | reverse complement strand
TTGTTGGCGAACATGCCATCCACGAACTCGCCAGTCCAAAGTTTGCCCAATTTGGCCGCGCTGCCAAGAACCCACTTGTGGATGGCGCTAGCAGTGGCGATGGCTTTGTCTAGGCCATCCTTCTCATCACCAACCTTACCGAAGGCGAGGCGAAGCCCCGCCAGGACTGCCTTCTGTTCAATCTTGTTCCCGCCTTTGTGGTGTATCCCGGCGAAGTACGCGCTGAGCCGAACCGCCTCCGCTGCCAAGAGTCGAAGCCCGAAAACACCGTGGTCGTCCTTTTGGATGAAGAGACGATTGGCCGCTAGCAAATGGGAAAATGCTGTTCGCTGAGGTGACGCCTTGTCCTTCGCGGGTATGAGGTTCTCCTGCAACGCCTCGACCAGCTTCGGCTGAATGCTCTTGGCGAAACGACGGTCGCGCATGAGTACCCGAAGAACCGCGGTAAGCGATCGGCCAATGTCGTCGAGGACCTTACGATAGTTCCCGTTGTGGGCTTTGTGGCCGTGCTCGTTGATGAGCTGGTAGGTCCATGCCAACTTTGCCTGGGCGGCTGTTTCAACAAACCACTTGGCGTAGACGTTGAGCTTGTGGTCGTCCGCAGGGAGATCCACATAACGCTTTGTCTCGAAGGCCGCGCGCATCGTAGTGTTGGACTTGCGCATTTCTTTGAGGTAGCCGGCGCAGATGCGGAGCTTCATGGCCTCGTCCGTGTCATTCCTTTCGATCGCGAATTGTTCTAAGAACTTCTCGAATCGAGGAAGCTCCTCGTCGAGGGTGGCCAGGCACACCGCAACTGCATCGGCGTTGTCCGCGTCGCCGATCAGAAACTTCGCGTCGTTCTCGAGGTCGTCGCGGACCTTCATGAGACTCTCGAGGAAGTTGCTGCTGTCGCTCGTGGCCTTTCCGCCTACTTGGGCGCTGTTCTTCTTTGCTGCTCTTGCCTTGAACAGGAAGAACACCACGTTGCCCGGAAACTCTTTGGGCTGTTCTATGCCAAACGTGTGAGGTGGCTTACCCCCTAGGCGCATCCTGTGCTCGTTTAGAAAATTGCAGAGAGCGTTATGAATCCATTTGCTTGGATCGTCGCGCGCGAAGTCCTCCAGTCGGTCGGCTATCTTGGTGTCTTCGTTCAGGGCGGTGGACAATCGCTTGATATGCTCCTCGTAGCTGGCTGGCACCGTTCCAAGATCGGCACAGCCCCACTCGTACCCGCTTTCTGCTTTCAACATTTCGGCAGGGATCTCGAGACGAGTAAGCCGTGCCTCCTTCCCGAGCGGCTCGTGCAGTTTACCGATCAAGGTCTGTTGTCCCTTGGCGGTGGCGTTCACTCGTGCCTTCGCGACGTCCTGGTCGAGAGCATTGGTCAGGTACTTGATCAACGCAACTGGACCAAGTGCTGTTGCCAGCCGACTGAATCCTCGGCTTGCGATCAAATCCGTCAGAGTCCCTCTCAATTCGTCGCCGGTCAAACTGATGATGTAGTGGGACTTTACGCGGCGCACCGCTGCTTTGTAGTTTGTCGGTCTGGGATCGAGGGTCGGTGGGTTGGGTGTGCAGCTGGTGTCCAGAGTGATGATTGTCGGTTCGGTCGTCATGTCATTTCTCAGGCGAACGGATCACGTCTCGGCGGAGTTGCCTAGCTTCCCAGCGCGCTTTGCAGTGCTTCGACGGTGGCGTCGTCGAGCATTCCGGTGGCTTCTAGTTCGTGGGCCTTCTGAAAACCGGCTAGCGCGGAGGCGAGATCAGGGCCACTAATCGCCAGCTCTGCTTCGTCGGCTCGAGGAAGATAGGCAAGCTGGCGCAAGCGCTGCGCTGCGCCTGAGGGCGTGTTGGCTGGATCGAGGTAGCCCAGATCCACCAAGTACTCATTACCGTCTGCAAAGGCGATCGTGACCGACTCGGCGTACACGGGGACTACCAAATCGATGCCGCCTTCGGCGTCGGACACGTCATCGTAATCCGGACCGGCGCCGCTGATGGTGCACTCCAAGTCGGCAAGCGGTTCGCCCTCGACGAGGAATACCTGACGGAGATGCACAGCGGGTACGAACACCTCGAAGCGGTTCGCGGTGCACAGCAACACGGGCCTCGGCTCGGGTGGTGATCGAGGCACCCACAAGATGTCCCCCGGACAAAGTTGGTCGCCGCTGCTTCGGCGTTCTTTGAGCTCGGCATTCTTGGGGTGACGCCACAGTTCCGAGGGCTCGAAACCAAAACGATGACCCAGGCGCGTCAGGTACTCCCCTGCGCGAACGGCGTGGGGGATCAGCGGCTCGGTCGGTGCCGCGCCTGGCTCGGGCCCAAGCGCTGGAAAACGGATCTTGCAGGCCTGGGTAAGCTCGAGCGTCGTCTTGCCGTCGCCGTCGACAGCGCCGCCTCGCTGCGAGCCATCGTCGAAAATGAGCTGATAGACCGCTCCGGGATCGGCGCACCGAGTTGATCCACCACCTCGATGGTGGTCGGCGTGATCGGATCAACCCCCGGCAGCTCGGGATTGGCGTCGACGGGGTCGGACTTGAGCTTGATGTTGGGGCCCACGAGCTCGGCGCCGTCGCTCAAGCCCAGGAGTGCGCTCGGTGATTTGACCGTGACCAGCTGCCCAGCAGCCAACAGGTTCTGCGCTGCATGAATGACCATGTCGTCGGCCCGCACTTCTCCCGATTTGCCCTGGAGCAAGTAGGTTGGCGCGGACAGTTCAATTGACTTTGGGGTGAGCGTCAGGCTGCTTTCCCCGCAACGAAGCACGAGCTCGGTGTCGGAGACGATCTCGGTCCGGCCGGTGCTGTAGGACGAGATTTCGCCCTGAACGTGGTGAACCATGGCGCGCGGAGCGTGCGCCTGTCCCACTACGGTGGTCACTGATCCGTTGGCCCGAAGGATCCCATCCTCCTGAAGATGGGCCGTAACCAGGTCCGCCGCGCGGTAGCGATCGGGTCCTTCGATGCTAACTGTTCGCTGCTCGCGCACGGCCAGGTTCATCGTGCCCTCGACCGTGTCTGCTCGATTACCAGATACGTGATCTCGACGATTGGCTCGATTCTGCCTCTCTTCGTCCCCCTCGAAGCGAAGCAGCCGCTTTCCCTCGACCGTCTGCTGCTGATCGCCGCCAACGGTGGCGAGCTGATCGCCCTCAACGGAGTGTTTCTGGTCGCCGCCCACACTGACCTGTTGCGCTCCCTCCACACGCACTTGTTGCTGACCGTGCACTTGGGTGTCGTGGTCGTTCTGCACTTGCTCGACCAAGTTTCGCTGGGCCCGTATGAAGATCTCCTCACGGCCCGCGGCATCTTCGAACGAGAGCTCGTTGTAGGCCTCGCCTGAGCTTGCCGGCGTGCTTTGCGTTCGCCACCCGGCCCGGGTCGCCTCGCCGGGCACACCAAACACGGGTGGATTGCGCTGGTTGGACACACAGCCGGTCACCAATGGCCGATCCGGATCGCCCCCCAAGAAAGTCACCAGAACTTCCATACCGACGCGGGGAATGAACTGCTGACCCCAGCCAGGCCCTGCCCAGTCTTGGCTGCAGCGTAGCCAACATGACGTCCCGACGGGATCTGAGTGCTCGATGTCCCTGTGCTCGATACCTCTGTGCTCGATATCCCGGTGCTCGATATCCCAGTGGAAGCGAACCTGAATCCGCCCATGCTCGTCTGTGTAGATTGCTTCGTTCTGGGGTCCAGTCACGGTAGCCGTCTCGGCGATCTGCCGCGGCCGGAGGATGGGAGCGGGACGGACCGCAAGCTGTCGCGGCGCGCAGGTAAAGCTAGCCGCGAATACCGCGTCGCTCGCGGATTGGTCATGCCAGCGCGGTGCCTTGCCTTCGCTGCAGATCTCCGTGACCACGTAGTCGCCATCGAGGCGCCCGATTGGATGCCCGCTGAGGCGAAAAGTATGGCCCGGCACCAGGCGGCGGCAGTGACTGAAGCCACGGGCCAGCTTCGCCTGCGCACGCAACTGCTCCAAGGAGCGCCGAGCGCGCTGCCTTTCGATGTCGGCCACGGCTGGCGCGGAGTCCTGATCTTCGAAGTATTCCTGCTGACGATCGCGATGCTCGTGGATCCGAAGCGCACCGACTTGCACTCCGGCCCCATGCTGATGCGATCCGGCACGATGGGCCTGCTGTGCAGTTACTGCTTTGCGCGCCGCGGGCGCATCTCCGAGCCGATACTCAGCGCGCAACTTCAGTGCGGGGTGGCGAAAGTCGTAATCGCTCAGAAGGGCTGCTCTGGGGCGAACGCTGCGTTGCAGGACGAAGCTGTGGATCTCGTTGTCGCTGGGTAAATTACCTTCGCTATGACGGTAAGTCAGCGTGGGCAAGTTTTCGCCAAGCGCGCCCGTTGTAGACGGTGCATCGTTGCCTTCGGTCGCCGGACCGCCTGATAGAGCTGCCGCCGCGTCAGCATCCGCGATCGCGTTGTAAGCCGATGACTCGTCCCCCAACACCACAATCTCAGTCGACTCCTCGTGTGCGCGCCCAGCGGCGCCATCCGGCGTTGGATCCCAATTTTGAGCCGAAGCGGGGTGAGACAGGAAATGAAAGATCCCTTCGTCGGCGAGCAAGCGGGCGACGAAATCGTAGTCCGTCTCTTGGTGCTGGGTGCAGTAGGTGCGGCGTGGAAGCGAGCGGCGTAACCGCCACTGCCGGCGAATGCCCATCTCGTCCAACACCTGGTCGACAATCTGCTCCACGGTCAGATCTTGGAAGATGCGACTGCGCTGCCGCATCGTCAGCAACGATAGTCGCGGAGCGAGGGTGACTCGCAGCCGCGCCTTGCCTGGCTTCTGGGAGCCACCTTCGATGGCGAATTCCGTCATGATCCCGTGCACGAACCGATCCGCCTGCTCCTCTACGGGAATGCGCAGATAGGCGGGCCTGCCGAGCAGGGCTGATTCGAGGGCATCCAACGAGTCATCGTCATCTGGATAGGCGACCAAAATCTCGTAGCGGTAGAGCCCTGATAGCGGCTCACTTCCACTGAAGGAAATGACCTCGAGCGGGTCCGCGATCCCGCGCACGCCGAGCTCAAACATGGACGCTCCCCACACCCGCAGGGTTGTGCTCCGCTCGCGAAGCCGTTTCGACTTGCTCAGCCTGGTTCATCTCATTGCCTTTCCGACCGTGAAGATAACTGCGCAGAAGACCAGTCCCCTCAAATCAGTAGAGGACGAGGGACAGCAGCTGCTGCCTAGTTTGTAGCGGGGCGCTCATCCTGCCAAGATGAATTGAGGCTCGCATCACGACCAACACAGCCGCGCACTCATCGGCTCGGGCCGAGTTTCTAGTCGCTGCATCCAAATGACTGCGCAGCATTCGAGAGGTGCCGTCTCTCCTTGGTTGAATCACACGAGGGAGGCTTACGGAAGGTGCGGGTCTCGAACAAAGTGGAAGCGACCGCGGCAGATGACATGTCATCATGGAGCCGTGCGGCCCAAACATTGGATCATGTGCGCCGGCGTTGGCTTCGTGGTTCTGACTGGGACACTGGCCTACCTCGGCCGGATACCATCTTTCGTTCAGGCCGTACCGCACTTGGACAAGGCGCTGCATTTCTTGCTGGTGGGCAGTCTCGCGTTCTGGTTCGTCCTCCAATGGGGCGACCGGCGTTGGCAGCTGGGACCGCTGTCGCTGCCGTTGGCGGTGCTCGCTCCCGGGCTGTTGGCCATTGCTGACGAGGCGCTGCAAGCGCTGTCACCGCGGCGCACCGCCTCGGTGGTGGACTTGGTCTGCGATGTGGCAGGGTTGGTGTTCTTCTGGTGGCTGGGGCGGCGCTGCTTCGGCCAACCTCAGTCGCCTTCGCGCCCACTGACATAGCCCCAGTGCTGCTCGGTCAGGATTGGAATCATTCGTGAGAGACTTTCCAGTTGAGCGACAAAGGGTGCATTATTGATCGATGGCACGGCGTACTTGGGGGCGGACGCGTAGCGCCAGTTGGCTCAGCGCAATCGAATCCGCGGCGGCACTCTTTGGGCTCATTGCGCTCTTTGGGGTGGCCGGTTGTGAATGCGGTAGCGACGGAGCGATTGGTGCCCCCACCACCAGCAACACCGGCGGTAGCGCTGCGGGCGGTGGTGGGCATGGTGCTGGCCAGCATGGTGGCTCGAGCATGGGCGGGGCCGGCGCCACGGGGGCTGGTGGCGGTGCAAGTAGCGGCGGCGGCTCGTCAACCAGCACGAGCAGCGCATCCGGCGGCGCAGGAGCTGGAGGCTCGGGCGGAACAGGTCAAGGCGGAGCTGGCCAAGGGGCAGGCGGGATGGGCGCAGGAGGTCAGGGCGGGGCTGCGGCAGTGAGCCAGCTCAGCACGGTCTTCGATGGCGTCGACGAGTTCGTCTACGTGGGTGACGTGTTGGGCTTCGAGCAGTCGGCCCCCTTTTCGGCCTTCGTTTGGGTCAAGACCTCAGCGGTGATCAACCAATTCTTGATTGGCAAACGGATGTACTCCGGGCAAAAGCCGGGTTGGCAGATAGCGCTCAACAGCTCGCCGCCTCGCATTGCCATCGACATCCAGCGAAACACCAGCTCACGCATCGACATGTCGGTGGGTACGATGTTGCCCTTCGACGGAAAGTGGCACCACATCGGCTTCACCTACGACGGTATGGGCAGCGCTGCTGGTTGTCATATCTACTTCGACGGTTTGGCCTTGTCGCACATCGTCTACGCCGACACCCTCAGCGGCAGCATCGCCAGTCCAGCGCCGATGACACTGGCCGCCAAGCAAGGCATCGGCGCCTGGGTGCAGGGCAATCTAGACGAAGCGACCGTGCACGCTGTGGAGCTCAGCCAAGCCGAGGTTCTCGCGCTGTACAATGGCGGCACGCCTGCTGATCCGAGCAAGCTGTCGACGGCACCGAATCTCGCCGCTTGGTGGCGCATGGGTGACGACGACACGTACCCAACCATCGTCGATCATGGCCCGAATCATTACAACGGCGCCATGACCAACATGGAAGGGGCTGACTTCGTCGCCGATACACCTTGAGCCGGGCCATCCGGCTTGACGCCGCCAAGAGCCTCCTTGAGCCTCGGCGCCCATCCGCTCCCTTCGATGCGCGCGTCCGTCCACGCGCGAAGAAAGTGCAGTCATGTCCGAGCCCCGAAAAAGCTCAGTTTCAAGTAACAGCAAGTGCGCGCTCATCTGTGGCGTATCGGGTCAGGATGGTGCCTATTTGGCGAAGCTGCTGCTCGACAAGGGCTACCGCGTGGTTGGCACTTCACGTGACGCTCAGGTCAACAGTTTCAGCAAGCTGAAGCAACTCGGGATCAGCGGTCGGCTCGAGCTCGAATCGATGAGCTTGACGGATTTTCGCTCTGTCTTGCAGGTCGTCACCCGGATCAAACCGGACGAAATCTACAATCTGGCTGGTCAAACCTCGGTAGGGCTTTCGTTTCAGCAGCCTGTAGAAACACTCGAGAGCATCGGCCGCGGAACCTTGCACTTGCTCGAGGTGATTCGTTACCTGGAGCGCGACATTCGTCTCTACAACGCCGGCTCGAGCGAGTGCTTTGGCGAAACCAGTCTCGATGGTGCCAACGAGGACGTTCCTTTTCGGCCCCGCAGCCCCTACGCGGTGGCCAAAGCGACCGCGGTTTGGGAGGTTGCCAACTACCGAGAGGCTTACAATCTCAAGACCTGCTCGGGGATCTTGTTCAATCACGAGTCGCCCCTGCGGCCGGAACGCTTCGTCACCCAGAAGATCGTCGCGGCCGCCTGCCGTATCGCCGCAGGAAGTAAGGAGACGCTCCAGCTCGGCGCCCTCGATGTGCGGCGCGATTGGGGCTGGGCACCAGAGTACGTCGAGGCGATGTGGGCGATGTTGCAGCTCGATCAACCAGAGGACTTCGTCATTGCCACCGGCGAGAGCAATTCGTTGCGTGAGTTCCTAGACGCTGCCTTCGAAGCAGTGGGCCTAAAGGTCAGCGACCACGTCGAGGTCAACGAACGCCTGTTTCGACCCACCGACATCGCCCACGGCAAGGGCGATCCCACCAAGGCGCGAGAAAAGCTGGGCTGGAGCGCCAAGCACCGCATGAGAGATGTGGTCAACATGATGGTCGAGGCGCGCCGAGCGGGTGCAGTTGGTAGCCTGCACCCAGCCGCCACAAAATAGGTGACGCCGCCTGCCCGAGAGCAAGCGGCGTCATTGGAACAATGGTCTCAGAAGATCGTTAGCGAGGTTGCTCTGGCACGTCTTGCTGGGGCGGCTCTTGTACGGGGACGCACTCCTCCCAGCAGTCGTTCTCGTTGCAGACGACCATGGGTGCAGTCTCGGCGGGACAGGGATCGGGCACACAGGCCGGGAAGCAGTTCTCGGGCGGCGGACCTTGTTTGGGGGCACCACAATCATGGGGCGGCGGCGGCTCACAGACCCACTCTTCGTGCATGCCGGGCTCGCATTGGAAGTTGGGCACGCAGATTGGGAAGCACGCTTCCTCGGGGGCAGGACCTTCGGGCTCACCGCACTTGTGCGGTGGTGGGGGCTCGCAGACGAGCTCGGGGTGCTCACCTGGAGGGCACGCGAAGTTGGGTACGCAGACCTCCTCACAGATTTCCTCGGGCGGTGGGCCGCAGGCTTCAGGATTGTCGCAAGGCTCAGGCGGTGGTGGGCAATCCTCGGGATTGTCACAGGGCTCGGGCGGAGGCGGACAGCCATCAGGACTCTCCTCGCAGGGTGGGGGCGCCGGGAAACACATCAACTCCGGGTGCATCTCGGGGCCGCACTCGTGATTGGGCACGCAGATCTCTTCGCAGTGGTCGGGGGCTGGTGGCGGCGGCCCGCAATGGGGGCCTTCGCAGGGCTCTGGGAGCAGCTTGGGCGGCGGCGGGGGCTCGTCGCAGTCTGGTCCTTCGCAGGGCGGGGGAGGCTCTGGCGGCGGTCCACAGTCTGGTCCTTCGCAGGGCGGGGGAGGCTCTGGTGGCGGTCCACAGATGAGCTCAGGATGCGCACCTGGTCCGCAAGGATTGTTGGGCACGCAGATTTCTTCGCACTTGGGCTCGTCGCAGTGTTCCTCGCAAACGAGCTCGAGGTGTGCCTCGGGGCCGCAGACGACTGGCTCCGGCTCGGCAGGGCCGCCAGGGGCGCAGCCTTCGCCACCGTCTGCGCCCATCAGCAGGAATATGGCGGTCGCGCAGAGCGAGGCCCGAAGCATTCTTTTTCGTGCGGGGGTGCGGAAGTTGGGAAGCTTGTTGATGAGCATCAGGGCGTTTCTCCTGTCAGTGGGTGGTCGTAGGGGTCGTGCTGCGGGCGCAGGCCAGCCGGCCCTCTAAATCAAAAGGCTGCTTGCGCACCGCGGCTCTCAGTCTCAAAGACGTGTGTGAGGCCGCACGCGGTGTTGTGCGACCCTCGACCTATTGAGTGCGGCCCGGGGCAAGGATCGGCCCAAATAGTTCCAAGAAAGCTCAGAAATCGACAATTCGGCTTCAGCTCGAAGAAATCTGGACCGATCCGGGCTTGCTGCAGGCACCATATATACGCATGGGGTCGTCAGCAGCAGCACTGGCTACCAGCGCTGACGCAATCGATGACGGAGCGCTGGTCGCCCGAATCAAGGCAGGGGACGAGGCAGCTTTTTCCAAGCTGTATCGTCGCTACTCGCGGCACATCGCCGGGGTGGTCTATCGGCTCTTGGGTAACGACGACCATCTCGACGACATCGTTCAGGACACCTTTGTCATCGGTGCCAAACAACTCAATGAGTTGCGCGAGCCCAAGGCGCTGCGCGGCTGGCTGACCACCATCGCGGTTCGTCGTGTCAAACGACATCTCGCAAGCTGCTATCGCCGCAAGGAGCTCAGCTCTGCGCTAGATGCCGTGACCGTTCGCGTGAGCGAGCCCAGCGCACGCGAGGAAGTACATGCTCTTTACCGGGCGCTGTCCAAGCTGCCCGAAAAACTACGCGTCCCATGGACGCTTCATCATCTCGAGGGGGAGACACTGCCCGCGGTGGCCAAGCTGTGCGACAGCTCGCTCAGCTCCGTCAAACGCCACATCGCCGCGGCCAACAAGAGTCTCAGGAGATCGTACGATGCCCACTGACGCTGCTCACAAAGCCCGCGATGTGCTGGATGTGCCTTGGGATGAGGTGCGGGCCGCACGCGTTCACCGCCGGGCGCTCGAGGCTTTTCGCACCAATCGAGAGGCACCCGAGGATTGTGTCGGTGAGCTGGACGAGGAGTCAGGTCCAGATTCAGAGCTCGATCCAAGGCAGAACGATGACAAGATTCCGATGGCCGGCATCGTGCTCAGCGGACGCTGGGCCTGGGTGATGGCGGCAGTGGTGGCGGCGGCCACCGTATGCGGGCTGGTTCTGTACTTGCAGGCAGGCTCGGACCCACAGCTCGCTGCGCCCAGCTGGGCCACGGCTTCGGCTTTGCGCTTCAAAGATGGCTCCCGCTCGCTGCTGTCTGAGCAAGCCCAGGTGCACGTTGTCGAAGATACGCCAGCACTGGTTCGGGTGCGTCAGACCGGGGGCCGGGTGCGCTATGAAATCGAGCCGCGGCGCGAGCGGCGATTCCAGGTCGCTGCCCATGGTGTGACCATCACCGTGTTGGGCACGGTCTTCGATGTTGCGGTCGAGGATGGCAAGGTTGCGGTGTCGGTGGGGCGCGGCAGGGTGCGGGTTGCTCATCAGCGTCGCACCCTCGAGCTGGCCACGGGTGAGCACATCACCATCAGCTCTGAGCGTGACGCTGCCAAGCAAACAGCGGAAGCAGAAGATCCGTCGGTGGGCGTGCAAGCTGCGCCCCCAAGACCCGCCGAACAGCCCGGCAGCGCGAAGGACAAAGCGCCCGCGGCATCGGCTGCAGCCTCGGCGACGGGGTCGGCTTCCCAGCACACTGCGGCAGAGCTGCTTCGTCAAGCAGACAGCGCCCGCGCCTCAGGCCAACTCGGTCGCGCGGCCCAGACCTTGCGATCGTTGATTGCGCAGTATCCGCGCGATCGACGGGTCACTTTGGCGTTGTTCACCTTGGGCCGGGTCGAGCGTCAGCGAGGGCGCCATGCTGTTGCCGCGCGCGCCTTCGAGCAATGTGGCAACGCCTTGGGTGGTGATGCCATCGCCGAGTCTGCCAGCTCCTGGGCTACAGCGGGTCAACAAGGTCGAGCCCGACGTGCTGCGCGACGCTACTTGACGACCTTCCCTAACGGCGTGCACGCTGAGCGTATGCGGCAGCTTCAATGAGCCGCAGCGCGTAGCTGTCATGGCCGAGAGCCATCAAACACCCAGAGCCGGGCAACATCAGGTGCTAGCGGAGCGTCCGACCCGCCGCCAATCCAGAGCGAGGCGAGCGTGGGCTGCGCGCACGCCACCCGCGGTGTCGGCTTTGGGTTTGCTCGTGGTCTGGGTCCTGTTGGCCGCGCCAGCTCCAGCTGCCCACACGGTTTCGATCGGCTCCAGCTGCGGCTGGCTCAACACTTCTGAGCTCGTACGGTTGACACGCTTGGAGCTGGCCAATGCTTCGGCCAAGGCCAAAGGACTCGAGGTCGGATATACCTGTGCCGGTCAGGACGTGAGCATTCGAATGGCGACTCCCGCCATCACACTGCAGCGCCGAGTCGCCGATGCGTGTTGTGACCAAGCCGAGCCCGAGCGTGTGCTGGCCTTGCTCGCCGTTGGACTCTACGCCGCTGCTGAATCGATGCTGCGTGGCGGCGCCAAACCAGCTTCGTCCAACGTTTCGGTCGTGTCTGCTCCGGACGGTGGTTTGGCGCCAACAGCCAGCGTGACGAGCACCCCGTCGGCATTGCCCCCCAGCCTGCCGACATCTACGTCGGTCGCTCTGCAGCCGCCGAAAGCCCACAAGATGCCGGTTCGACCGGAGCAGCCACCGGTGGCGCAACCCAGTCCCACAGCTTTGCCCACGGCAACACCCGCCCCAACCCACCCAGTCACGCCGCCTGATGTCGGTCGCGTTTCCCCGGCCGCCCCGCCGCCTGCTCAGCGGGTTGCGACGGTGCACGAAGTAGCCGTGGTTGCGAGGGCACGCCTGCACAATATCGCCGACTCGGTGAGCCTTTTCGGCGCTGCGCTCGACTACCGTCACTGGCTCTGGCCGACCATCCATTTCGGCGGCTTTTTGGATGCTTCTTTCGGCTCGGCCGATCGTCAGGGCGGCGCGATTGACGTTCGGCTCGTTCAGCTCGGGGCGACAGCGGGCTGGCGCATTCTGGAAACGGGCCCATTGTCACTGACCAGTGAGCTGCGTGGAGGGGGCAGCCTGCTGTCGATGAGTGGGCAGCCCAGCGATGTGGACTTCCGCGCTGATGATGTGCTGGGTCTGACCGGTCATCTCAGCCTGGCCCTGGTGCCGATGCTCCAAAGTGGCCGCATCCAGCTTGGCTTGCCGCTCGAAGCAGGGGTCTTGTTCCGAGCCCCCCGTGCGCTAGTCGACCAACAGCAGACAGTGCGCCTCGATGGCTTCTGGCTCGGTCTGGGCGTGGCTGTCGCAGTTGGCTGGGGAGCGCAACCTGCAGCGGTCAGCCCCCGCGTCGCGACCGAGCGGAGGTGGAGCCCATGACGACAAGTAAGCTCCGGACTGTGCTCGGTTGGTCGTTCCAAGCGCTGCTCTGGCTATCATGTCTCGCCCTCGGCCTGCTGTTTTGCAACTGCGACGCCGATCAGAGGCTGCTTTGGCAAGCGCAAGGAGGCCAAGGTCAGGGTGGTGGGGAGGGTGGTTCCGGGCAAGGCGGAGACGTTGAGCCGCCGCCCCCCCCCCCCCCCTTCGTATGCCACAACCCGACGCAAGAGCCTTGTCTATGCCCCGAGGACTTGGTGTGCGTCTGCGGTGGTCCGGAGCCTGAGCCCTGCGGCGCACGCTGCGAAGTCGGCTTCTGCCACATGCGCTGCCTTGCCGAGAGCACTTGTGAGCTGACCTGCACCCATGGCTGTGACGTGGTTTGCGAGCCGGGCACCGTGTGTACGGTGGGCTGCAATTCCGGCTGCTCCGTCGTGTGCGAGCCCGGCGCCCATTGTGTGGTCTGGTCCTGGAACGAGCCCAGCTCGGTGTTTTGTAACGCTGGCGCTACTTGCGAGTGCCCCTTCGAAGGTGGATGCAATTGCATTGGCCCCGGTTGCCCACCGCCGCCCGAAGAGCCCAAGCCCTAGCAGCTCCCGCCCCCGGAGCTGCTAGCCTGGCAAATCGCACGATTTGCCGCTAGCGTGGCGGCCGCTCCAGATGGGCTATGACGTTGCCATACTCGCCGTGCTCGAGCTTGCCGAGCACGAGGTGCGTCGTTGGAAACGCAGGCGCGTGGACGCCGCCAGTTTTGACGATTGGCCGGCACCGTTGACCACCGAGCACGGGACGGTCGCCACCACGACGCAGATTCTTCGCCGCGTTTCGCAGCACCTTCAAAAGGAAGGCTTCGTTTTCGAGCTTCGCCAGGACACTGCCCGATTCGAATTGCGGGCGGTCATCCCCGAGCACGTGCTCGTGACCGTGGGTGCCGATCTGGTTGCCGCTTTTCGGTTAGCCATCAATCATGGCGGCACTGCCCGGGTGGACGTCGTCGGTTTTAGGTCGAGCTCGCTCGCAGTGGGCTTCTTTTTTTCGCCCATGGGTGCTCACATCCGCCCGCTTTCGGGTGTCGAAGCCCGCGCTTTGGAGCGCAGCAGGCCGTTTCGCTGGCTCGAGCGGGCGATGTCTGGCCAGCGCGATCTACCCAAGCCTTTTCCCAAGTCCTGGGTGCGGCGTAGCTCCGTCAGGCCACCGAGCTCACGCTCGCCGAGGGTGCGGCGAAAGGCGCGCCCCCCATCATCGGATGCTGCATACGACGTAGTGCTCTCGGGCGAGCTGACCTTCTCTGACGCTGGCGATGGGCGCACCTGGGACGGCATGAAAGCGAGCCTGGGCTTGCTTCCCGTCAACCCATTCGCGCAGTCCGGTGTCAAACCCAAGGAGCTGCCTCCGTTCAAGCTTTGGCGCTTGTTCGAGCTCGGCCTGGCGATGTTCGCCTTCGACGGCGCCAAACGTGCATCCGTCACCGGCGTTTTGCCCGCCAAGCAGCTCGGCACCTGGGGACCGACCCTCTTGGCGACCTTTTTCTCAGCTGCTGGTTATGGTGCGAAAGGCCACCTTTGGATGCTTTCGCCATCAGGGACTCCACGGGGCGTAATCGTTGATGTTGCTGGCAACGAAGCCAAGCTACGCATGGCAAAGGTCGCCGATCACGAGGCCGCTCAGAGCGATGAGCGTCACCAAGAGGCGGTCGCGACGTTTGGGCGCCACCTAGCAAAATACTGAGCTGCTCACTGATTGTCGTCGCTGACGCGCCCACGCAAGTGCGGCGCCGCTGCGGCACCTAGTGCTGCGTCTACGCGGCACCGTGCAGCCACGTTTCACACTCGTGGAGTGTGGTTCTTCATAGATGCGCTACCGGCACGGTCGTTGCAGCACATTTACCCAAAGAACAACGCCCTGCAATGGTGGCGCGGGACGTGCGGACAGGCGATGCTCAGGGGCCAGCAACCGGGCTCATTGACGTCGTCTGTCCGGACGCCTCGCGTCGCACCAAGCGAGACAGAGGCAGAAGAGAGGACATCATGAACAGGTGGACGGTCGTGTGGCTTTTGGTCCTCCCATTGGGACTGATTGCCTGCGGAGACGACGAACCGTCGGGTACTGCGGTTGGAGGGCAGTGCACTGCCGATGGTGACTGCAGTGAAGGCCTGAGCTGTTTGGCCTTCCTAGGTGGTTACTGTGGGATCAAAGGTTGCGTTGGTGACAATGATTGTCCTTCCTCGTCGGCGTGTGTCACCCACAGCAATGGCTCCAGCTATTGCTTCCGCACCTGCACCCTCAAGGCCGACTGCAACATCGAGCGTGATAGCACCGCTCAGGTGAAGTGCAGCTCGGAAGTGACCTTTGTCGATGGCGCCAATGGGCGCCGCGCCTGCGTGCCCAGCTGGGAGTGAGCGCCGCTGGGGCAGACAGCCTCAGCGCGGCGTGAGTAGCACCTTACCGCGTGCACGTTTGGTTTGGACGTAGCTGTGAGCTTCAGCCGCTTCGCTGAGCGGGTAGCTGCGGTCGACCACGGGCCGAAGCGCGCCGTCCTGGACTAAGGTCGCGAGGGTCTGCAGGTCCTTCGTCCGTGAGCGCACAACCACCACGTGCGCCCTCTGTTTGGACCAGCGGGAGCGCGCTGCCTGCCAATAATTGCCTGGTGAGGGAACCGCGCTGACGAAATGACTTGGCGTGTTCAGGACCCGCTTTGCCTTGGTGAACGGCCGGTTGCCAAAGACGTCGAAGAAAATGTCGAAACGTGCGCCGCTGTCCAGCAGCTCGCGCTCATCGTAGGCGACCACCTCGTCGGCTCCGAGCTGCCGGCACAGTTCTTCGTTCTTGGCGCTGCACACGGCGGTGACATGGGCGCCGAAGTGTCTGGCGAGCTGTATGGCGACCGTGCCGAGCCCTCCTGAGCCGCCATTGATGCAAACGCGCTGGCCGCTCTCGATGCGACCGAGGTCACGTAGCGCTTGCAATGCGGTTTGGGCCACGAGTGGCAGTCCCGCCGCTTCCTCGAGGCTGATTGTCGCCGGCGCCAGGGCGATTTCTTCCGCGCGGACGGCCACCAACTCGGCGTAGGTCGCGCCCACCAGCTTGTTGCTCATGCCGAAGATCTGATCGCCGAGCGACAGCGAGCCCGTAAAGCCGCCACCGAGGTCGACCACTTCGCCGGCCAGGTCATTGCCCAAGGTCTTGGGGAAACGCCAACCGGTGAGCAGTCGGAACTTGCCTTTGCGAATCAAGCAGTCCTTGGGATTGACGGCAGCAGCGCGGAGCTCGACCAGTACCTCATTCGGCTGCAGCACCGGTCGTGGCGCTGTTTCATAGCGCAGCACGTCTGGCTTGCCGTAGCGGTAAAAACGAATGGCCTTCATGTTCCAACTGCCCGAAAACGAAGTCCTGTTCTGGCAATCGTAGTCGATGAGCGCGCGAACGGAAGTCTCAGGGTGGTTGCCAGGGCAATCCACCTTGGGTCATCATGTCAGTAGCGCGCCGCTTGGCGCTTGCTTGTTTTCTCAAGGAGGAACGTCGTGAAGCTCTACCCCTTCCTTTTGGGCCTTGGTCTCGTGGCCACCGTATCCATCAACGCCAACGCAGGCAAAAAGACGCTCAAGTTGGACCGCTATGCCGACGATCCCAATCAAGCAGGCTCGGAAATCGAGTCGAGCAAGATCGCTTGTTTGGCGGGGTTCGTGAAGGGCGAAGCCTACGGTGTCCTGCTCACGCCGGATCCGGCTGACTACCCCTTCGACATTCTCAGCATCGACTTCGTTCAGGGCGACGTGGGCTCGCCGGATACCGAGAACGACGTCATGATTCAGATTTACAATGAAGAAGGGACGGCATCTGCGCCCACCAAGTCACCCATCTACGAGCTCGATTCGGGCTCCGTGCTTTTGCCTCCCGACACATTTGGAATGCCCGTTCAAGAGGGCGCATTCATGCGCTATGAGTTCGATCCAGGGGGCGACGACGCGGACCATCCGCCAACCATCTACAGCGGCAATCTGCGGATCATGGTTCGTTTCGAGAACCCAGCCGCTGATCTTTCCGAGTGGGCGCCAGCGTGCAAAGCAGGTTGCCAAGATCCGTGTGCATTGGCTGACGATGACGGAGGAACGGATGGGCGAAACGTCATCCAAGCTACTGGTGACAACTGGGGTTACAACGAAGACTTCGGTGTGAAGGGCGATTGGGTTCTTCGAGCGGTCATCGACTCGGCGGCAGCTTCGAGCTCGAGTGGGGGTACCAGCAGCTCGAGCTCGGGCGGTAGCTCGAGTGGCGGAACCGGCGGTAACTCCGGCGGTGAGTGCGATTCGGACGCCGATTGTCCCAACATCGACCAAGTCTGCCGCGCGCACAAATGTCAGAGCACCGGAGCCGGGACGGATACTTCATCGAGCTGCAGCGTGGTTAGCTTTGGCAGCGAGCGCTCCTCGGCGCCTTTGTGGATGCTGGCTCTGGGCTTGTACGTCGGCGTGCGCCGGCGTCGCGGCTGAGCCCCAGCGCTGGGCTGCGCTGGGCTAGGGCAGCAGCTGCGCTGGGCTAGGGCAGCAGCTGCGCTGTCGCAGAACGTACGAATCCCGACGGGGGCGGCGCAGGTGTGAGCTGCAAATCCAGCAGCTGCGCTGCGTCGAGCTGCAATTCGACATGGCCGCTGCCATGGCCGACGATCCGATTGGCGACAAACACGCTCAGCGTGTCGCCCCCCCCGCTGGTGGTGGAGATGCGCCAACGGCCCGGCCCTAGACGCAACCGGCTGAGGCGCGCTGGGTGTTGGAAGTCAAACTCCGTTCCGAGTCTTCCCTGTGCATCGAAACGAGCTACGGTCCCCGCTGTGGTTGCGAACAAGTGCCCAGGGATTTCGATCAGCGTGGCCGTGCGACGCACGCCAGCGCGACCTTCTTGTCTGACCCAGGCCTGGAAGAACAAGCGCACAGGCGGATCGGTTTGGAAGTTGAGCTTGCGGTAGCGATCAGCAAAGCGTGGATCGGCCTTGAGCTGACCTCCGCCGCGGTACGACAGCCTCGTCGATCCGGGAATGCCTGGGATGATGAGATCGGGGCGACGCCGCAGGACGTAATCACCGTCGCCGAGCTCGTGGCCGAGCAGCCCGTGACCCATCGATGGTGGTCGGTGGCGGGCGAGGTAGCGGTCGTTCAGGCCCAGCATGTCGAGCGTCGGCAGCTTCGAGTAGTAGGGAATCGCGCCCGCCGAGTCGACGGCGAGTAGCGGTTTCTTCGCAGACATGGCGCGCGCGACCGTCTTGCCGATCGCAGCGCCACGCCAAGACAGCGGCGGAACCAGCTCGGCAGCGTCGTGGATGTTGGCATCCTGCTGTTGAGCCCAGCCGAACAACCCCACCAAACAAGCGCTCGATAGCCACACACCCAGTTGCAGGCGCCGCTGAGCGCGCATCGCCCAGGCGATGGTTTCGGCGGCCAGCAGGGTCAGCACCACGAAGCTCGGAAGCAGCGACCGGTAACCGAGCTCATCGCAGGCGACGAACAAGCAGTATGCAGTCCAAACCAAGAAGAAAGCCCACGTCAGCACGATGCGCGGTCGCCGACGTTGATTGGTGCTGGCTACCCCGATTGAGCCGAGGGCCAGCAGCCAGAGCGGTAGCGACCAATAGGCCGCTTGCATGATGCAGAGCAACCCGTCGAGCAGCCTGGTTTCGGTCAGCGCGATCTTGGCGCGCGCGGTGTTGGGAATCCAGTCGCCGTAGTAGGCGGCACGAAACCCCGTTTGGGCGAGGGTTGCAATGATGGGCGCGAGGGCCAAGCGGGCTGCCAAGCGGGATGCTTGGCGGCGGCAGCTGCTCTGACCGACAAGCGCAACGCACGCCACCACGGTGAAGATGGGGCCATCGGGTCGCAGCAAGCAGAGCGACGCAAGAAGGGCCGACGCGGCCATCAATGTTCGGGGTTGGGCGGCGCCTGGTTGGGGCTGCGTGAGGCCCTCGAGCAGTGGATAGCAAGCGACGACGGCGCAAACGAGCAATCCGCCGAAGAGCGTTGCCTCGAGGCCGCCAACCGCCCAAATCGCCACTGGTCCTGCCAGGGCAACGAGCAAACCGCCGGCGAGCGCGGGCAGCGAGCTGCGCCATGTAGCGGGGCGAAAAGCCAGCACGACCGCCCACACCGCGGCCAGCCCGCCGGCGATACCCAAGGCTCTTGCTGCATCGACGAGATTGATGCCCAAAGCGCCCAAGCCCGCGCAGCCCAGCACCCACAAGAGGTTCGAGTATCCCTCGACGGCTTCGCCCTCGGTCCAGGTCAAGCCATGCCCGTCGAGCAAGCGGCGCGCATAGCGCAAGGAAATGAAGCCGTCGTCGACAAACAGCGGCAGATAGTGCCTGGCATGAACGAGCAGCACGATCGTCGCCATCAGTCCGACGAGGCCAACCACCAGCAAGCGCCCAGCCGGTTTGGCTGGCGGCGCCGAATCATCGGCTCCGGTGGCCGCAGATCCGGGTGTATTGCTCACAAGCTGTGTTTGCGAGCGCGCTTGGCGCGTGCGGTTCGAGCGCCTCGTCGAGCGTTCGGAAGAGGCAGCTGGACGGTGACGATGATCTTCTGACGACCGCGCCACACCTCAGCGACGATCGCCGGTTGCCGACGCCTGAGCGCTAAGCTGACGGCCGACACCACCGCACCCTGCGAGCGGGCTGGTGTTCCGCCGACGCGCGTGACCACGTCGCCAGCGCGCAAGCCCACCCCGACGGGTCCAACTCCGGTCAGCGCCATTCCAGCCGGGCGCCACTGAGTCCCACCGACCGGGCTTCCACTCGGTCGGATCCCCGCCTTGGCCGCTGCACTGACTCGACTGCGGCTCACCAGCAGGCCGGCGGGCTTGGGCAGGCGGGCTTTGGGCAGCATGGCTGCAGCAGCCAGTGCCGCGGGGGCAGTGGTAGCTGCCGAAGGATCGTGGCGATGCGGAGATGCGGCGCCATCGCCCAATCTCGCGATAGCGGCTGCTTCTGCGGATGGAGGCAGGGGTTTGGGCGCTGGCGCTGGCCGCGTCAGCTGGGCGATCTCCCATCCGGCCGCGCTCAGTTTGGGGGCAACCCGCTGCGCCAATGGGCCTACGGCCCAGCGGCTTGCCGCATAGATTAGCGCGAACGGCACCGCCAAGAGCGTTACGAGTACGATTCGAAGGCGCGCCGCAGGCGCCATAGCGTCAGGATTCCTCCACCGCTTCCGGTGGTTCCTTTTGCTCAGCTTTCTCGTGGCGCTTTTTCTTGGCGGCCAAGCGTGCTTGCTCGGCTTCCTTGCGTGCCTTCTCTTGAGCGGCGCGCAGCTCTGAGAGCTTTTGAAGCACCGCCGGCTTGGGCGCCATGAGCATCGTCATCGTTCGGCCTTCCATCGAGGGTCGAACCTCGACGTTGGCGATGTCGTTGCATTGGTCGACAATCCAGTTCAGCTGATCGCGCGCCTTTTCCGGATGCGTGATCTCGCGGCCGCGAAAGCGCACCGTGAACTTGACCTTGTCACCAGACTCGATGAAACGCCGTGCAGCGCGGGCCTTGAACTCGAGATCATGGTCATCGGTCTTCGGACGTAGCTTCACCTCCTTGACCTCGACCGTGCTCTGCTTGCGTTTGGTCTCGCGCTTCTGCTTCTTCTCGTCGTACTTGAATTTGCCGAAGTCGAGGATCTTGCAAACGGGAGGGTTCGCCTTGGGGTTGATCTCCACCAAGTCGAGGCCTTGCTCACGAGCTCTGCGCAGCGCGTCCTGCGTTTGCATCACCCCGAGCATGTCGCCGTTGGCATCGATTACGCGGATCTCGGGAACGCGAATTCGATGGTTGACCCTTTTTTGCGGCTCCCGTCGACGGCGGGGATCGTAACGTCGAAATGCCATACGTAGATTCGAAACTCCTCAGCGATAAAAACTCCCCAAGGGAAGCGTT
This sequence comes from uncultured Polyangiaceae bacterium, assembly GCA_964599485.1. Taxonomy (GTDB): domain Bacteria; phylum Myxococcota_A; class Polyangia; order Polyangiales; family Polyangiaceae; genus JAPYTK01. The sequence goes on along the minus strand of CAZRGL010000011.1, from coordinate 24,930 downwards.
GTGGCTCGGCCTGAACGAGCCTAGTCGTCAATCACAGTACCTAATCATACGCCGTTGGAGCGCAACACAAAGGGGACAATCGCACTTGGGACACAGTCCCAGGCGATGAGCTTCAGGCAGCGTCACCTGCTCCCCCCGGTCTTACGCTCATGCGTGTGCCATCATGGTGGAAGTTGTAGGCGCGGGCAGGATTGAACTGCCGACCCCTACCGTGTCAAGGTAGTGCTCTCCCACTGAGCTACGCGCCTTCAAGGACTTAAGCGGCTAGCAGTGGACCATGGTTGAGTCAAGCTGAACACATCGGTGCAAATCCCGATTGTTTGGCTGCCCGAACCGACTGCCGGCAGGCGAAAAGAGGTCTTGTGGGGAAGAAAGCGGCTGACCACCACCTCGCAGCCACGTCGGCATCAGCGCAGTTGACCAAGGGGTGACTTGCGAGCAGCTCCCAAAAGAACTATGCACACCCGCTCGCAAAAAACAGGAATAATCGCCTTGTACACCTTGATGCTCCAACCCGGGCAGGCGCCAGGACGCGCTGCCACGGGTGCCCCTCCACCGGCAGCGCCTCCCCCTCAGACGGGAACCGCCACGGCTACTCCCGCCGATGGCGCGCCACCAAAAGGGGGCAGCAGCGGCGGCTTCGGCGGCATGATGATGCTGCTGCCTTTCTTGCTCCTATTCGGGCTCATCTTCTTGATGAATCGAAGTGACAAGAAGAAGCGCGCCGCCCTCGAATCGCAGCTCAAGAAGGGCGACCGGGTCATCACGCGCTCCGGGCTCATCGGCAAGCTCATCGAGAATGGCGAGCGAACGGTACGCATCGAAATCGCTCCGGGTGTCAACGTGAGCATGCTCAAGTCCGCGGTAGAAGGACTCGACACGGGTGACCCGGCAGCCACCAATGTCAAAGCGGATGCCAAGGGCAAACCGGAACAGAGCAAGGAAGCCGGCTCGAAGAAGAAGAAACGGTGACGGTTTAACGTGATCTTCAAGATCTTCGCATACTCGTTCTCAGCCATCGCGCTGCTCAGCTTGATCGGCGCATGGCTCAAACGCTCGCAGCGTGTGTCCTTCGCCTGGGCCATGGTCAGCGCAGCCATCGCCGCGGGCTCAGCTTTTGGGCACGTGTTCTGGCCGGTGGCCTGCTTTGGGCTGATGGCTCTTTGGGCTTTGTTCACCACGCTCAGCGTGATGACGACGGCTTGGCGCATGAAGGTTGGGCTGACGCTTGCCATCGCCTTGGGCGCGGTGCTGTCCATTTTCCCCACCTTCCACGATGAGGTGCTCTGTTCCCAGCGCAACAGCAAGGGTCCGGAAATACCCATCAAGGATTTGCGCCCGGCCTGTCCCCAAGTGATCGACGCCCTCTCAGCCGAAGTGCGTGATGCTCAGCAGAAGAAGGCGGTCGTCGGGGATGCAGGCTTGAGCCGCTTCTTGCTGGCCAACATTCCCTTCCGGATGGTGCGCGGTCTCGACCTCAAAGGAGGTCTGCGCTTGGTCTACACCGTCGACGTGGAGGAGGCGGTCAAGGACAAGCGGGATCGCTACTACGACAGCATCCGGGCTGCCTTGACCAAGGCGTTCAAGCTGAGCGAGTCAGACAATCCCAACGTCGAGGAAATGAAGAAGCTGGCTGAGCACGTGGCGCTTTCCAAGCCCGTGACCAAAGTCGACCGCATCATCCTCACGTTCAAGAAGGGCGCCGACTCGACCGCCAAGATCGACGACGAGTTTCTTGTTCCATTCCTGCGGGAGCTGTCGATCCTCCGCTCCTCAGATGGCAAGCTCGTCACCTTCCGGATTCGCTCCGAGGTCGTGACCGAAATCCGCATCAAAGCGGTTGGTCAAGCCAAAGAGACCATCAACCGCCGCATCGACGGAATGGGCGTCAAAGAAGCCGCGATCAGTGTCCGCGACGAGGACATCATCGTCGAAATCCCGGGCAGCAAAGAGAAGGATTTCGAGAACATTCGCGAGATCATCGCGGAGACAGCACGTCTCGAGTTCAAGCTGCTCGACGATGCCACGAACTTCTTCGACGACAAGTACGTCAAGGCCGCGCCCGACACGCTGCCCAAGGGGCTCATCTGGGAGACTGAGAATGCGCCGCTCGGTAAGACCGAGAGCGGTAGCACCAAGACCCAGTCGAACAACTATGCCCGTCTCGATGCGCTCGAAGGTGAGACCATGGAGCGCGTTCTCAAGCGCTTCAAGGAGTGGACCGCCACGCTGCCGATCGATGAAGACCACGAAATCGGCTTCGGCAAGGTCTACGAGGTCGATCAGAAGACCGAAGAATACAAGGCGGTCGGCTACCGGACCTACTACCTGCGGGCCAAAGCGGAAATCACCGGCGACATGGTGCGCGACGCGCAGGCGCAGGCGGACCGGAGCGATACCGGGATGGGCGGCTGGTACGTCAACATGACCTTCACTCCGCTCGGCGGAGAGATCTTCGAGAAGATCACGGGCGAAAACGTCAAGCGCCGCTTCGCCATCATTCTCGACAGCAAGGTAGAGAGCTCGCCCGTCATTCAAGAGGCCATCGGTGGCGGAACTGCCCGTATCACCATGGGCGCTGGTGGCATCCAAGATCAGCTGCGTGACGCACGGAAGCTCGAGCTGGTGCTCCGCTCCGGTGCGCTGCCTGCGCCCATCTCACCGTCCAATGAGCAGAACATCGGGCCCTCGTTGGGTAACGACTCGATTGATCAAGGCATGAAGGCGGGCGCCATCGGCGCCTTATTGGTCTTGGTTCTGATGGTGATGACTTATCGCAGAGCGGGTCTCATCGCCAACACCGCAGTGGTTTTCAACTTGGTGTTGCAGATTGCTGTTTTGAGCATGTTCAGCGCCTCGATGACGCTGCCCGGGATTGCCGGTTTGGCGCTGACCGTCGGTGTCGCCGTCGATGCAAACGTGCTCATCAACGAACGCATCAAAGAAGAGCTTGCAGCGGGCAAGAGCGCCCGCGCGGCGGTGGCCATCGGTTACGAGAAGGCCTTTACGGCCATCATCGACGGCAACGCCACCACACTCATCGCCGGTTTGATTCTGGCCCAATACGGGACCGGGCCCATCAAGGGCTTCGCCATCACATTGATCATCGGCATGCTGACCAACCTGTTTACTGGCGTCATCGTCACCCGGCTCTTCTTCGAGTTCTGGGTGCGCGGCCGGCGTGAGACCAAGCTGAGCATCGGTGCTTGAGGGAGACGCGGCGTCATGAGTTGGCTGAAGCCAGGTAAAGATTACGACTTCATGGGGTTGCGCCGTTATTTTCTCGGCGCCAGCTTGCTGTTGATGGTGGTCTCGGTGGTCGCGTTCTTCAAGCCGGGGCCTCGCTTCGGCACCGATTTCGTGGGCGGCACTGAGCTCGAGCTCGCCTTCAAAAAGCCGGTCACAGGTGGGCAGGTTCGCTCCGCTGTCCAAAAGCTGGGCTTCAAGAGCCCAGACGTCGTCGAAGTGTCAGACGACAAGAACCCCCACCGCTTTCTCATTCGCGTCAAAGAGGTCAGTGCTCTGAGTGACGCGCAAAAAACGTCGATCGCCAAGGCCTTGTGTGAGGTCGAGGAAGGCGAAGAGGCCAAGCTCGATCAGAAAGCATGCCCCAAGGAGCTACGGAGCAGCGAAGTCAAGTTCAGTCCGGGAGGCGACAAGGTTGCGGTGCGCTTCTTGACCGATCCTTGCAAGGCCGACTCCGGTGAGGGTGCATGTCCCCCGCGCGAGAACATCGCGCAGTTGCTGAGCGGGGCCAAGCTCAAGAAAGTGGGCATCGAGCTGCGCACGGGTCGGAACAACCCGTCCGTGCAGAGCCGGCGCGACTTCCGCGTGGAGTTCTACTTCAAGAGCAAGGGCGAGCAGATCATGGATGGTCTGCGCAAGCAGCTCGGAGATGAAGCGGTGCCGGCTACCGCCATGCGGGTGGAGTGGATCGGGCCCAAGGCGGGGCGACAGCTACGCGATGCAGCCATCAAGAGCATCTTGATCGCGATCATCTTCATCATGGCGTACATCGCCTTCCGCTTCGACATGCGCTTTGCGCCTGGCTCCATCGCGGCCTTGGTTCACGATGTCTTTCTGGCCATGGGCGTCATGGTGCTGGCTCAGCGGGAGGTCACGCTCTCGACGGTGGCCGCGCTGCTGACCATCGTGGGCTATTCCATCAACGACACGGTGGTGGTCTACGACCGAATACGTGAGAACCTGGGTCGCTACCGCAAGATGACCTTCCCGAAGATCATCAACCGCTCGGTGACCGAGATGCTCGGCCGCACCGTCCGCACCTCTGGCTTGACGGCGGCGGCCATGATTCCCTTCTTGTTCTGGGGTACGGGGGTCATCAAGGACTTCGCCTTCACGCTGTTGGTCGGCGTGATCGTTGGTACCTATTCCTCGATCTACATTGCGTCGCCGCTAACCGAGCTCATCGATCGCTATGTCTTCAGCAAGGCAGTCAAGAAGAAGAAGCGGCGCGTTCGACGTAAGAAGAAGAAGGGGCCAGGCTCGCAGCGCGCTCCCGCTTCCGTCTGAGGGGCGCCACTGATCGGGGCGCCGCCGGAATGGTCGACACACAGCAGCCGCCATCTGCGCCCGCAGAGCCCAAAGTCGAAGTTTCCCAGCTGCGCATTCCGAGCCCGCCCGATCAGGCCGCCAAGGCCCTGACCGATGAGCTCGGGCTGAGCTTCACAGTAGCGGACTGGCTTGCCAAACGCGGTCACGAGCCTGGTGAGCAGCTGAGTCGCTGGTTGCGACCCAAGCTCGCCCACCTCACTTCTCCGGCCTCGATGGCCGATCTGCCCCAGGCAGCAGAGCGAATCGCCAAAGCAGTTCGTGAGCGTGAGCGCATTGTCGTTTTCGGCGACTACGATTGCGACGGAATCACCTCGACGGCGGTTCTCACTGAGGTCATCGGCGCGTTGGGCGGCGAGGTGACGCCGCTGCTCGCCAACCGTTTCGCCGGCGGTTATGGCTTCTCTGATCAGGCTCTACAGCGCGTTCGCGCCGCGGATGCGCAGCTATTGATTACCTGTGATTGCGGCTCTAGCGATCACCCACGGCTAGAGGCCACACGCGAAGCGGGCATCGATGCGGTGGTGCTCGATCACCACTTGGTTCCGCCCCGTCCGCTCCCCGTCGTGGCGTTCCTCAATCCCCAGCGGCCCGATTGCGGCTACCCCTACAAGGGCTTGGCATCTTGCGGGCTGGCCTTGCTGTTGGCCACCGCGCTGCGCAAGGTCCTGGGTGCCGATCTCGATGTGCGCCGCTGGCTCGACCTGGTCGCGCTGGGGACGGTAGCCGACGTAGCGCCGCTAGATGGCGACAATCGCTTGTTGGTTACCCGTGGCTTGCATGTGCTCAACGCGGGCCAACGCGTTGGCCTCGGTGCGCTGGCTGCCAACGCCAACAATGGGCGCAAGCTGCCGATTGGCGCCGAAGCCGTCGCCTACCAGATCGCGCCACGTATCAACGCGCCCGGCCGGCTGGGCGACCCCATGCTGGCATTGCGGCTTCTGCTCGAGACGGACGCAACCCGCGCTTGGGAGCACGCCGCCGCCCTCGAGCAGCTCAGTCAACAGCGGCGGACGATCCAACGCACCATGACCGCCGAAGCCATCAGCGACATCGCGGCCCATGGCTGGGCTGGTGACCCGGCTTTGGTATTGGCGCGCCAGGGGTGGCACCCTGGCGTGGTGGGGATCGTGGCTGGCCGAATCGCTGACCAGTATCGCAAGCCCACCATCGTCATTGCGCTCGAAGGCGAGACGGGACGAGGCTCGGCGCGGACGCCTTCAGGATTCAGACTCTACGACGCGATTGCGCGCTGCAAGGACCAGCTCGTTGGCTTTGGTGGTCACCAAGCCGCGGCTGGTGTCGAAATACGCACCGATCGAGTGGGTCGCTTTCGTGACTGTTGGCGTGGCGCCTGCGGCGAGCAAATACAAGACGGTCCGCCGCTCGGTGCTGCGGTGCAAGCTGACGTGCGCCTCGATCCGCGTGACGATTTGTTGCAAGTGCTGGCTGACCTCGAGCAGCTCGAGCCCTGCGGCCAAGCCAACCCGGCGCCCCGCTTGTTGATCGAGTCGGTGCAGGTTCTGTCGACGCGACGGCTCAAGGAACACCTCAAGCTCGAGGTAAAGCTGCGGGGGCGACGTCTGAGCGCTTTCGGACCCGATATGGGCCCCCTGGCCGACAGCCTGGCCGGCAAGCAAATATCCGTCATCGCGCGCATCAAGCGCGATCATTGGCGGGGCGGCAGCGCGCCCGAGCTGTTGCTGGAGGGCACCTGCGCCGATCAGGTGGCTACGGCCAGTGACTAGGGTAGGATGAGCGGCCTGCGTGACTGAGCCCATCATCACTTTCTCGCGCGTTCACAAGCGCTTCGGCAACAAGATCATCTTCCGCGACTTGTCGCTGGAGGTGTTTGCTGGCGAGACGCTGGTCATCATGGGCGGCTCCGGGGTGGGCAAGAGCGTGCTGCTCAAGATGCTCATCCGCTTGCTCGAGCCGGACGGAGGCTCCATTCGCTTCCACGGTGATGAAGTGACCAAGATGGATGAGATCGCGCTGCGCACGCTGCGCCAGAACATCACCATGTTGTTCCAAGGCGGCGCGCTGTTCGACTCCATGTCGGTGGGCGAGAACGTGGCCTACGCACTGTATGAGCACTTCCGCTACGAGATGACGCCCAGACAGATCGCCGATCGCGTGCACTGGGCCCTGTCGCTGGTCGATTTGCCGGGCATCGAGGAGATGCGACCAGCCGATCTGTCCGGTGGTATGAAGAAGCGCGTCGGTCTGGCCCGCTCAATCGCGCTGCAGCCGGAGGTGGTGCTCTACGACGAGCCGACCACAGGGCTCGATCCGATCAACACCACACGCATCAACCACATGATCAACGGGCTCAAGAAGGCCCTGTCGATCAGCAGCATCGTCGTTACTCACGACATGGGCAGCGCGTTCTCCGTCGCCGATCGAATGGCGCTGGTTTACGGGGGACGCATCATTCTGCAGGGCAAGCCGGAGCTCTTTCGCGACTCGGACCACCCGCAGGTGGCTGACTTCATTCACGGCCACGCGCCCGAGCACGAAGATGTCGATACGCTGCTGCAGGGATGATCGATATGCGACCGTGCTGTCTGAAGCAGAGTGACCACAGACTCTTGCCGAAACTCTGCTACGCTCGTCTCATCCTCGTTGCGGCGGTCACGCCGAGCTCGAAATTGCCTTGAAACTCAGCGATCTGAAAGTCGGAGCGTTCGTGTTGTTGGGCCTTGTGCTCGCGGGCCTGGTGATTTTTCTGATCGGGGACGAGCGACGCGTCTTTGACCGTTCGGTCACGTTTCGGGTGGAATTCGACGATGTCGCGGGGCTGAAACGAGGCGCGCCGCTGCAGATGGGCGGTGTTCGCATCGGCCAGGTCACCAGTGTTCGCTATGGCGAAAAAGCTGATGATGCGCGGGTGTACGTGGTCTTGAGTGTGGTCAAGAGCAACGCCCGACGCATCCGCTCCGATAGTGTGGTGCACATCGTCAACAAGGGATTGCTCGGCGACAAGATGGTCAACATCAGCAAGGGCACCAAGGGGCGCATCCTCGAGCCCGGCGAGCTCATCCCCAGCAAGAACCCCGACGATATTCTCGGCCGCGTCGGCAGCATCGCGGGCACTGCTGAAACCACGATGGGTGAGTTCGGTGCTTTGGCGCGGACCTTCTCGAACGAGCGGCTCCACAAAGACATTCGTGACAGCGCCAGCTCGCTCAAGCTGCTCCTGCGTCAGCTGACCAAAGGACAGGGTTACCCGCACCGCTTCCTGACCGACGAGCGCGAAGCAGAGCGCATCTCCAAGACCGTACGCAACATCGATCGCGCCTCGGTCGAGCTGGCGGCGACGCTACGCGAGCTGCGCCTGACCATCCAGAAGGTGCGCGCCGGGCCTGGTTTCGCCCATGACATGTTGTTCGGCAAAGGTGCCCAAAAGGAGATCGCCCAGGTAGGCACTGCAGCCGACGAGCTGGGCAAGACCATCCGCGCCATCCGCGAGGGCAACGGTTTCGCCCACGATGTTCTGTTCGGCACCAAGGGTGGCGACATCAAGAAAGGCAGCAAGGACGCGCTGAGCAACGTGACTGAAATCACGCGCGACGTGCGCGATATCGTCAAGAATATCAAACGAGGCAAGGGCACACTGGGAGCGCTGCTGGTCGACCCATCGGTGTATGAGGACGTCAAGCGCTTGCTGGGCAACATCGAGCGCAACGCGGTGTTGCGTGCCCTGGTGCGTTATTCGATCAAAAAGGCCGACAAAAAGCCGAAAGCCCAAGTCGGCGCAGCGCCTTGAGATAGCCGTGTCCAAGAAAGCAGACGGTACCGATCCGGCGGTCCACATTTGGCGCATCGCCCCCACTCGTCGGGACTTGGCCGGCTGCGTCGGTTGGGCCGCGGTGCTGTCGTCGATCGGCGTCGGCAGCTTGGCGTTCATTCGGATGATGTACCCCCGCGTGCTGTTCGAGCCACCGACGCGTTTCAAGCTCGGAAAACCCAGTGACTACGCTCGCCGAACCGTCAGCAGCAAGTGGCTCACTGCGCATCGGTTTTGGTTGGTGCGTTACGAAGATCGGTTCATCGCCTTGAGCGCGATCTGTACCCACCTGGGCTGCACACCGCGCTACTTGCCCACCGAAGACAAGTTCAAATGCCCGTGCCACGGCTCCGGTTTTCGAGGTCTTGGCGCCGGCTGGGAGCAGCTCGGGCGCAACTACGAGGGGCCGTCCGCGCGACCCATGGAGCGTTTTGCCCTCAGCTTGAACGAGCGCGGCGAGATCGTCGTCGACAAGGCGTTGAGCTTCCGGATCGAAAAAGGAGACGCCGCCAAACAGGGAGCGTATTTGCCCTACGCGTGAGTGATGTCACTTCGTGGGCGATGAGGGAGAGGCCGGGTGGCTGAGGAGGAAGAGACCCAACAGGAGAAGACGAGCTGGTGGGGTACCATCACGCGCTCGGAGGTGTGGCGGTCGATTTTTCGGCATGGCTATGAGGACACCTATCGGAACCGCATGTTGCAGGTTTCGGCCAACGTCTTCTTGCACCTGCACCCAGCCAAGATAAGGCGTCACGCGCTGCGACTGCGGTTCACTTGGTGCATGGGCGGAATCACCTTCCTGCTGTTCCTCATACTCACGGTCACGGGCGTGATCCTGATGTTCTACTACCGGCCCACCGGCGAATACGCCTACCACGACATGAAGTACCTGCAGTTCGACGTCCCCTTCGGGATGGTCCTGCGCAACATGCATCGCTGGGGTGCTCACGCCATGGTCATCACGGTGTGGCTACACATGCTGCGGGTGTTCATGACCGGGTCCTACAAGCCTCCGCGGCAGTTCAACTGGGTCATCGGAGTGGGCTTGCTGGTGCTCACTTTGTTGCTTTCGTTCACGGGGTACTTGCTGCCCTGGGATCAACTGTCGATCTGGGCCGTCACCGTGGGAACCAACATGGGTCGGGCCACGCCGCTGCTCGGACACGAGGGGCCGCTCGCTGAGCTGACGGGCGTCAATGCGCGCTTCGACGCGCGCGCGCTGTTGACCGCTGGAAGGGTCGTCAGCCCGGCGACCCTGCTGCGCTTCTACGTGTTGCACTGCATTTTCATCCCCATCGTCGCATCGGTCCTGATGATCGTACATTTCTGGCGCATTCGAAAAGATGGAGGCATCAGCGGCCCGCTCTAGCGCGGGTGGCAGCGAAGCTCATCATGGCGGATTCGACGCTAGCCGAACGGACGAGGCGCAAAGCGCGGGCAAAGCGCTCGAAGCGTAAGGACGGGTTGCCTGACAAGGTTCACACCTGGCCCTATTTGGTCCGTCTCGAGATGATCGCCGCCACGGCGGTGATGGCCTTCATCACCATTTGGTCGGTGCTGGTCGATGCGCCGCTCGAGCAAGCCGCCGATCCGACCAAGACGCCGAATCCGTCGAAAGCGCCCTGGTATTTCCTCGGACTGCAGGAGCTGCTCGTCTATTTCGACCCCTGGTTCGCCGGTGTGGTGCTGCCTTCGTTGATCATCATCGGCTTGATGGTCATCCCCTACGTCGACATCAATCCGAAGGGCAACGGCTACTACTGCTTCCGCGATCGCCGCTTTGCCATCAGCGTGTTCTTGTTCGGGTTCCTGGTCTTGTGGATCAGCACCATTCTGATCGGTACCTTCTGGCGCGGTCCGGGCTGGTACTTGTTCCACCCAGGGCAGTACTGGGATGTGCACAAGACCGTCGCGATCACCAACGTCGACTGGCCGCAGTTGTTCGGCATCACCAGCTTCTGGCCAGCTTTTTGGTTCGGCGCCGCCAGCGTGCTCGCTTTTCTGTTCGTGCCGCCAGCAGTCTACTGGCGGCTGCGCCATCCCAAGAGCTCCACGTTGCAGCAGCTCGGTAGGCTCCGCTACTGGATTGTCGCGCTGTTGTTCATGACCATGGCAGGGGTGGTGGTGAAGATCATCATGCGACTGACGCTCAACGTGAAATACATCATGGTCGGGCCGATGGGCTTGAACATCTAGCCATGGCCACCTTCACGCCTGACGAGAAGCGAACCTACCGCGGCCCTTGGCTGCTGGCGGCGTTCGCTTTCGCGGCGTCGACGGTTTGGGCCGTGTACGCAGAGCTGGTCGACCGGGTACCATGGCAAGAGGACCAACGCCGCTTCTTTGCGCTCGAGCTGGAGCTGGCCACCGAGGCCAAGGCGCGGCTCGAGCAGCAATTCAGCAAGCAAGCCGCTCGCGATCCACTCAAGGCCCAGCTCAGCCGGCTGCAACAGTTGGACAAGATCTTCGCTGACCCGGGCAGTCCGTGGAGTGTTGCAAAGAAGGAGCTGGACACGATCGACGTTGGCTACCGCGCAGCCGAACGTGACAAGACCTTTGCCGCTAGCGAGCTCGACGAGGCCTACTATTACCGGACGCTGGCAGAGTACGCGCGGGACGGCGCCGAGCTCGAGCTGCGTCAGCGCATCGAGCAAGCCTACGGCGCAAGTGATCCCAAGCGCGCCGAGGCGGAGCTGAAGAGCCTCATGGCCGATCCACCCCAGCCGACGGCCACCGCCGGGCAATCGGCCGCGAGTCGAGATCTGCGGCTGCTGCGTGCGCGCGCCACGTGGTGTGCGAAACGTCTCGGTGAGCTCATCGCTGCCGGCGGCGCGACACCGCTGCTGGCGGCGTTGCGGAGCTTGCGCAATCGTGAGCATGCCCTGATGAAGCGGCTGGCGGTGGAGATTGGCCATCAAGCCAAGATCGACAAGGCCCGCGCGCGGATGGCCGCGTTGACGGGGCCATCCGACCCAGCCGTCAACCAGAAGGACCCGGTCAAGCAGGCCAAGAAACGCTTCGAAGCGCGTCA
>CAZRGL010000011.1:2851-13517 GCA_964599485.1 uncultured Polyangiaceae bacterium | reverse complement strand
CGCAACTGCATTCGATGGCTGAAGCTCGGACCGCTGCAGGACGAGCACAAACAGCTCAGCTTGGCGGTATCCAAAGCCAAGCGACCGCGCGACGAGGCACGGCTCCGTTATGCCAAAGCGCTTGAAAAAGCACGTCCCAGCTTCAACATGCGCAACCCGCTCGAGGCGCTGGTGGGTCCGTACCAAATTCAGCAGATCGTGAGCCGTTGGAGAAAGCCCACACGCGAGGTGGAGATCGAGCAGGTCGACCGCTGTCACACCTGCCACCTGGGGGTCGACAGCGGGCGCTATACGGCGCCGAGCACGCCGCGCGCGTTTCGCACCCACCCGCAACGAGGTCTGCTCTTTGGTGCTCATCCCATCGACCAATACGGTTGCACCGCCTGTCATCAAGGGCAGGGAAGGGCGACCAGCGAGCTCGCGCATAGTGGTTGGCGGCTCGTTCGCAAATGGGGCAAAGAGCGCTGGCATTACTTTGGCGATCATTACTGGCAGCCGCCGCTGCTGACCGTGGGCACGCTCGAGCAGGTCATCATCGACGGCAACAACGACGCGCTCGAGCTCAAGCTTGGTCACAGCGCCAAGGTCGAGGTGACGCTGGCCCACGGCAAGCGCGCTGACGACAGCGTGCTCTATGGTCAGCTGGAGGCGAAGCTCCAGGCTGCGCTCGTCGAGCTAGAGCCAACTGCTGCCCGGCATTGGCATGCGCTGGTGCGCAAACGTGACAGCCGCGTCTCACTCGGTTTCACGCGGCGCATCGTTTCGCCCCAAAAGGACGCTGCCGAACCGCTGCCCAAAGTCGCGCTTCGCTTCATCAAGCCGGGACTTGCACGCTTGCTCGGTTTTACCGGCATAGAGGTGCTGAGCGCCAAGACCGAGCCCGTCTTCGTGGCACCCGAGTCACCTTCGCTACCCGTGCGTGCTCAGCCCGCAGCTGCCCAAGGTCGTCGTGCTCACAGCGCGACGCGTAGCAGCTACTTGCCGCCCGACGGAGACGCTGGTCTCCAGGTGCCAGACGAACAGCGCAACCGCTTCATCCAAGCATTGCCTCAGGTGCAAAGCGCTTGCTTGCGTTGTCATCTGACGGACGTCTCGTTGGCACCCCAGCGATCCGAGAGCAGCTATGTGAGCGCCAAGCTGGCCTATCAAAAAGCAGAGGCAGCCCGTAAGAGCGACGCCCACACGGTTGGTGGTCGCAGCGACGGGCTGCCCTCCGTGCCGCCGCAAGCGGGTGCGCTGAGCTCCTTGGCGCCCACGCTCGACGCTGGACGCGACCTGTTTCGTCGCTTGAATTGTCGTGGTTGCCACAAGCTAGAGGGCTTCGAGGCCAACAAAGATCATGGTCCCGGGCTCGACGACATCGGCGCCAAGCTCGAGCCAGCCTGGTTGCTCAATTGGCTGCGCCATCCTCGGTCGCTTCGCCCCAAAACCAACATGCCGAAGCTCTGGCCGCGTCCACTCGATCCTGCTTCCAAGCGGCCGGTCCAGCCTGGTAGCAGAGCGCATGCTGCTTGGAAGAAAGAGCGCGATGACGAGACGCTGGCGATGGCCGCCTATCTCATCGAGCGCTCCAGCGAGGCAGGTAGAACGACGTTGCAAGAGAAGATACGCGGCTACGCAATGGTCGAGGGCGCGACTGCGAAGCGCGGCAAGCTGCTTTTCGAGCGAACCGGCTGCCAAGGATGTCACGCTGTGAGCCATGGCGCCGAGCTGCCCGAAGCGTGGCGCAATCGCGAGCGTGATTTGGTGCCCACCCTGTCCGATCTCGCGGCCAAGACCAGTGCCGATTGGATCGCGTATTGGCTCGAGGATCCGAGCCGTTATGCGCCCAGCACGCTCATGCCTTCGTTGCGGCTGACGCGCATCGATGCTGCCAGTATTGCCCAGTATCTCGTCTCGCTATCGCCCCCACCGGCCGCGACGAACAAGCCGATGGCGGCTGAGCTGGCAACGCTCGCCGACCCGGCCAAGCGTGCGCAATCGATGCCTTGCGAGCCCGCGGGGGGGCGGACCGTCAGCCGCGTGGCCTGCGGCGAGAAGTTGATCCGTCAGCGGGGCTGCGCAGGGTGTCATCGAATCAGCGGTTTCGAGGACGCTGCCCCCATCGGTCCCGAGCTGAGTGGTTTTGCCGACAAGGAAGCGAGCACGCTCGACTTTGGTTACGCCATTACCGATCACCATCTGCAGACGAGCGACACATTTGCCACGCTGAAGCTGGACGCCCCGCGTATCTACGAGCGCGATCGCATTCGCCTGAAGATGGGCGACTTCGATCTGTCGGCCGCTGAGATCCGCGCTTTGGTCGTCTTTCTCAAAGGATTGGTGCGGGCCAAACCACGGGCCGCCTTCGATCCCAACAAGCGCGCCGGCTACGCCCAAGTTCAGCGTGGGTTGAAGCTGATAGCTGATCTGAACTGTCGTGGTTGCCATCGTCTCAATGGATCAGGTGCGGACATAGACGGTTTTCGAGAAGCGCTGTTGATCCAGGATCCGCAGCGCAGGGCTCCGTGGCTCGATACCGAAGGTGCTCGGGTGCAGAGCGACTGGCTATTCGACTACCTGCGTGATCCGGAGGCCAATGCTGTGCGTCCTTGGTTCAACCCACAATGGGCCTGGGGCGATCAGGTGCCCGACAGCAAGTTGGCACTGCGTATGCCCAGCTATGAGCTGAGCGACGAAGCCCGAACTGCGCTGGTGCGTTACTTCGCGCGCAGCGATCAGCAAAGCTACCCGTTCCAGGCGCCGCGGGTGGGCCAGCTGAGCAAGGACGAGCGCCACTATGTGCTGGCCAACATGAGCTCCGCCGAAACGGGCAACTGCTTGTCTTGTCACTTTTACGGCGCTTTTCCAGTTGCCCGGGGCCAGGACGAGTTGACGAAAATGGCGCCCAACATCGCTGCGATGGCGGATCGGTTGCGTCCGGAGTGGGTCAAACTTTGGCTGCTGAATCCCCAAAACGTGTTGCCGTACACCCGGATGCTGGCCTTCTTCGCGAGCGTGGATCGACCCAAGCAGGCGCACATGTGGCCCAAGCAACCCGACCCCTTCCTGTCTCCGCCAGCCCGCGGCTGGGCGGCCGTCCTGCCAGGGTTTCGAAGCGTGACCGGTGAAGAGCAAGCCACGTTGGTACGTGATTTTCTCTTCAGCATTCCTCCCAATACTCCATGGCCTGAGCCGGACGAGCTGGCCAACAGCAAAATGGTCGATCCGTTGGCGCCGGCCAACCGAGATGCGACCGATCAGGACGCCGGGACAGAACACGTTCAGTAGCCAAGCCTGAACAACGTGATAGCTTGGATCGCATGACAAGACCCCGCTTTTGCCGTCTGGCCCAAGTAACGACGCTGCTATGTGTTCTGAGCGCATGTTCGCCAGATGTGACCGGTTCGGGTGGTGGACTGGTGGGCGATTGGTTTCCGTGCGAAAACGCTGCCTGTAGTGAAGTCGACGACGACGGTACGCGCTTTCGCTCCGATCTGACTTGGCACGAGCTCGAAGCACCAGGGGACTTCTCTCCCACAAACGCTGCGGCGCGCTATTGCGAGCAAGACGAGGGCGGGACCTATACCTACGAGGGCAGCACGCTCACGCTGAGCTTCGGCCCCAACGGACAAGCTGTGTTCACCGCTACGATCAATGGCGACACGCTGACCATCGTCGAGTCCGAAGACGGAGGCAGCGGCAAGCAGATCTTGCTCAAGCGCGTCTCGTCATCGCGGTCGCTTGGTGCCTGCAAAGAGTCCGGCGCAGCCTGCACTCAAGAAGCTGAGTGCAAGACGGGCAGCTGCACCAACGGAGCCTGTGAAGGTGCCCCGCCACCACCCGAGCCAGGCGGTTGAGCCCGCGGCTCAGGTCAACGCGGCAGCACGAGGGAGAAGGTCGCGCCGCTGTCGCTGTCGTCGGCGCCGCAATCGAGCTCGATCCGGCCACCGTGGCTTTCGGCCGCGCCTCGGACGATGGCTAGGCCCAAACCGGTACCGCTGCGCTCGGCATCGGTGGTGAAGAAACGCTCGAAGATGCGCTGTCGGTGGGCTTCGGGGACGCCGGGGCCCTGGTCGTGCACGCTCAGCCGGATCTCGGTGTCGGACTGGCTGACATCGATGTTGACCGGCGTATCAGCTGGCGAGAAACGCACGGCGTTTTCGACGAGGTTGAGCACAGCGCGCTCCAGGTCCGCCTCACGTCCGCGCAGCGCGAGCGGCTCGTCGAAAACAGGAGCCAGGACAGGCTGCTCGGCAGAATGGGTGCGTTCGACCACGCGCTGGATCAGCGCTGCCAGATCGAGCTCCACCACCGGCTCGGTCGCAGCCTCGATGCGGCTGAGCTCGAGCAAGCGGGTGATGAGTCGTTCCAGTCGGTCGGCGTCGAGACCGATGTTGCTGAGGAAGCGGGCGCGCGCTTCTGGGTCGCGATCGGCGCCTTCAGCGAGCAGCTCGGCGGCGCCGCGAATCGAAGTCAGCGGCGACTTGAACTCGTGGGCAACATCCGCAGAGAGCTCTGAAATGTAGCGCATACGGCCGTCGAGCTTCTCGGTCATGGTGTGAAATGCTGCGCCGAGCTCACGGACTTCGCCGCTGCCCTCGATGGGCACATCCACATCGCGATCTCCCTTGGCAATTCGCCGCGCTGCTCGTGACAACCGAGATAGCGGCGCCGAGATCGACAACGCCAGCAGCAGGGTTACCAGGACGGTGAAGGCCAACGCAATCGCGAGGACCTTGATGAGCCCGGTTCGTATACGGCGCAGCTCTAGTAGCACTGGTTGTGTCGAGCGGGTGACGTAGACCACACCACGGATCGTGCCGTCGAAGCGGATGGGCTCGGCCAAGAACAGAATGACCGAGGGGTTGCGGGCGCGGATGCGGGTGTAGCTGTCCGGTTTGCCAGCGAGCGCAGCGCGCACTTCCTTTCGTATCGGGACGGCTGCCCAATTGGGTCCGGTGCTCACCCGCAGATCCCTGTCGAAGGGCAACGGGATGACGCGTCGAACAGGCGGTTCTGGTCCTTCGGGAGGACCGTGTCGATGCGAGTCCGCGACGACCTCGCCATTGCGGTCGAGCAGCCGGACGCGGGTCCGAGTTTGCCGAGCGGCTGCCTTCAACAACGCTTCATGACGCCGCCACGACGAATTGGTGGTGTTCTTCATGTCGCGCCGCACGACCTCGCGCACGAGCACGGCCTGGTTCTTCATGTCGCGTTCGAGCGCCCCCAGCAATTGGCGCTCGTAGATTCGGGCGAACTCGAGGCCGGCAATCGGTACGAGCAATACCACCAGGTTGACCAGCAGCAGTCGTGTACGAATTCGGCCGAGGAAGCGACGTAACATTACCCTTCCGCGGCTTTGTACCCCACACCGTAGACCGTCGCGATCGGATCGTATTGGTGACCGCGAAACTTGGAGCGAATGCGCCTGACGTGCGTGTCGATCGTGCGCTCGGTGACGAGGTTGTCGTAAGCATATGCGCGGCGCATCAGCTGGCCCCGCGAAAGCACGACACCGGGCCGCTCGAGCAGGGCCGCCAGCAGTCCCAGCTCAGTGGGTGTCAGCGACACCGCCTCACCGTCATAGTGTGCTTCGTGACGTGCGAGGTCCACGCGCAGCTTGCCGTGATCGAGTAGCCCCGTCGATGCCGAGTCGTCGAGCTCGGCAGGTGCTTGGGTCCGGCGCAGCACCGCCCTCACCCGTGCGACCAGCTCGCGGGGCGAGAAGGGCTTGGTGAGATAGTCGTCTCCGCCGAGCTCCAGACCGAGCACGCGGTCGATTTCGTCTGACCGCGCCGACAAGAAGAGGATTGGCGTGCTCTGTGCTGCTCGGATCCGCCGGCACACCTCGAGGCCGTCGAGCTGAGGTAGCATCACGTCGAGCACGACGAGATCGAAGCTGTGCGCGGCGGCAGTATCGAGGGCGGCGCGACCATCCTCCACTGCTGTGACGCTGTATCCCTCACGCTCGAGTGCGTACTGCACCACTTCGCGAATGCGCGCCTCATCGTCGACTACGAGGATGTGTCGGCTCAAGCGCCCTCCTGTTGCAGCTCTGCCTCGGTGGTCGGTGGGGTGCGGGGTTGAGGCGCTGTCGGCTCCGGTTCCGACGGTGGTGTGGCCGGACGACAGTCGGGTGCTGAGTCGATTGACGTAACGACGTCCGACTCCAGAGCTTCACCCAAACCTTCGACCCGAGCCCACAGGTCCGAGACGATAGCATCCACCCCCTCGCTCGTCGATCCAGCGTAGCGCGCCACCACGAGTTGGCTATGCAGGGCGCCGAGGGCTTGCTCGAGCTCCGTGAGCGCGTCGGCCTGCATTTGGCCCAAGGCCATGAGACGTTCGATGTTGTCCAGGTGCATCCGCGCCGTGCGCGCTGCGCTGGTCGAGGCGTCCTGATCCTCGAGCATCTTTGCTTTTTGCTTGGCGCGGTCGAAATTGAACTCTGGCTGCGCCAGAACGTCTTGGAGCTCGACGAGCCGCTCGCACGCCCGCCGCATCTCGCCAGCCATTCGCGTTGCCGCCTCGGCGTTGAGCATGGCGCCGAAGGAGGTCCCTTCGGCTGCTTCCACCGCCTCGTAGAGGGCCCTTTCGATGCGCCCAGCGAGGTCGTGGCCCCCGGCTGGCTCCGCTGCCTTGCTGCGGGCTGCATGCCGCCGCCGGCGAGGCTGGGGTCGCGGGTCAGGATCGGTGAGCGCAAAGGGCGCCCACAAAGGCCACAGCGGTAGTGCGACCAGAGCCGACGCGAGGCGGCGCGCGGTGGAGGATTGCTTTGAGGAGCGCCGCCAAATTGCGACCGAGCACACCACTCCGCCGAGTAGATACAGGGCGCCCAGGTCGAGCAAGCTCATCGCTCCACCTCTCTGCCACCGCTCGGCTCGGAGCGGGGCGCTTCGGGCTCGGATTGGTTGCGACTATCAGACTGGATTGGTGGCTGGTTGTCTGTTTCGATCGGTTGGGCGAGCGGCAGGAGGTCGCTGTTCGATTCCTCCGAGCGGGGCACATAGATGCCCATCGATGAGCGACTGGCGGTCCAAATAGCGTCGACGAAGCTGCCTTCGCGGGCGCGCAGAAAAGGAGCCTCTTTGGTTCGGGGGCGCACCAAGTAGGGTCTCAGTATCCAGCCCGTCTGAGCGGCCACCGAGAAGAACACCAGGCCGAAAGCAAGCACGGTCGCGAAGCGGCCTTTGCCGTCCCCCAGGCCGCGCAACAGAATGCCGAAAGCTGCGAGCCCGGACAGGCCATAAGCAGCTGCGGCCAGGAGCGCGGCACGATGGTAGTCCAGCCCAAGATCGTAGGCGAGCCAAACAGCGGGCGCGAATGCCAGTAGGGCCAGTGAGCCCCGCGCCGCCGAGCTCAAGGTGATCGCGACAACCGTGCGCAGAGGCCATGGTCGGCCCAAGACCGCAGCGAGAGCGTGGAACGAAGGTACGCACACTGCCAGGGCCAAGAGCATCGCGAGCGGGATCTTCACCGCGGCGAAAGCGATTTGCGCCCCACCTCGGAAAGAGCCGACGACCCCACCAAAAGCTGCGCCCCCAATGGCGATGGCGGCGAGCGATACCGCTGCAAGTACGCGGATGTCGCTGTCTTGCCGGCACTGTCGCGCTACCTGCGCGGGCGCGCGAAGCAGCATGGTGACCAAACTGGAGCTGGCTACGGTAGCGCTCACATCACACCTCCTGCCGAGCCGGGTGCGAGCAGCGGAAGCGTGTCGAGCCACACTCTCACTGCCAACACGACGGCAAACGCCACGAAGAACGCTACCGCGAGCATTGCCAACGCGCGCTTGTCTTCGGGCGCCTCGGCCAGCTCGTCGCGTAAACAGATGACCATGCGTCGCAAACCGAGCGCCCCGCCGACGAACAACCCCACCGCTGTGACGATGGCAGCGACATAGTCTGATGCGCTGCTGACCGCGAACAGAGCCACAGGGGGAGCCAGGCCTGCCAAGCTCAATCCCAGTGCAGCGGTGCCGCTACCAGCACAGCGGGCAATCTGGCGCGGCTCGATGGGCGTATCGAAGAGCGCCAGCACGATGGCGAGCGCTGGCAAACCACCAAGTGCGACGGCTACGACTGCGGCTGGTACGCCCCAAGAGTGAGTCAATAGCGAAGCGCCACCACCGCGAGCGCCCATTGCAACTCCGTAGACAGCACAAAGTCCAAGGCCGACACCGAGGCGCCAGCCGGCTTGCCGCCAATCGCCGTCGCGCGCCAGCAGTCGGCGAGACCAACCTGTCTCTAGCACCTCCGGTGCCGGCATATCCTCGAGTGTGACCCCAGTCGCTTCAGCTGTCATGCTGCTACCTCCTTGCTTGAATCAGCGACTACTGGTTTCGCACGACAACATGACGTTGCTGTGAGGAGCTGTTGACGATTCCTTGAAGAGAATGTGGCGACAATGTGGCAGTGGCGTGCGGGGGGCGCTGCCGGAGCTGATATTCGGAGCTTTGCGCTGTTGCGTCGGAGCGATAGCCTGTCTTGGTGAAGCTCTTCCAACGAAACATCATTGTTCTTGTTGCGCTCGCGCTGAGCGCCACGGTCTTGTCCTGGGCGCGATCAAGTCGAGCCTGCGGCGCTGGGTTTTCGACCCAATCAGCCACAGTGTCCATATCCGCACAGCGCGCCCTGATCTCCGTGCGCAATGACGGCACGACCGATGTCGTGGTTCAGCTGAATGTCGGCGAAGGCAGCGGCGACTTCGGCGTGCTCATCCCGCTTGCGGCCGAGCCTACTCTGGATGCTACGCCCGTAGATGCCACAGCGTTCGATTCCCTCGATCAGGCAACGCGCGTTCGTGTCACGACTTACCACGGTGGCTCGGGCTCTAGCTCGGGTTGTGGTTGCGGCGATGCTGCAAAAGGTGAGGCCCTCAATGCCGGTGGTGGCGACGACGTTCAGATCGGCTCTTTCGTCGATATCGGCCCAGTGACGGCGGCAGTCTTGAACGCCGAAAACAACGAAGCGTTGGTCTTGTGGCTTGCCGAAAACGGCTTTGAAGTCCCGGTCGCCGACGGCGAGGTGCTCGCGGAGTATGTCGGGACGGGCCGGTACTTCCTCGCCTTCAAGCGCAAGGAAACCGCCGCTGCAGGGGCTGTTAGTGTGGGCGTGCATTTTTCTGTGCCTGGTGACATGCGCGGCTACGCTCTGCGCTTCTCACAAATCGGCGCTGCAGAAACTGTGGCGATCACCGTTTGGGTCGTTGCTGATGAAGGCGTTGCGCCGGCCTTGCCTTTCTCGGGCGTCACGGTTGATCAGCTCTCAGTTGGCTCGGCCTCGGAGTACGCCTCGGCCGTTGCAGCAAAGGTGGAGGCCCTCGACGGCCACGCGTTCGTCATCGAAGGGGTGTACTCCGACCTGAGCTACGTGTTGCCGAGCTCATTTGCCGAATTTGTGAGCCCCAAAAAGACACTGACGCGACTGTCGACCATCGTGAAGGCCGAGCACCTCGACATGGATGTGGCGTTCACGGCGACGGCGCCGAGCAATGTGCCGAGGCAGATTGATGCTGGTTTCTTTCTTTTGCCACCGACGGGGCGCCAGGTGCCCCCTGGGATGCAGCGCTATTGGCTGGGCGCGTTGCTGTTGTTGTTGCCGCTGATTGCCGGCGTGGCGAGACGACGACGGCGGTTGCCGGATCTGGCCCTGGCGAGGTGAGTCCGGGGCCGCGTCCGAGTCCGAGTCCGGGTCCGCGTCCGAGTCCGGGTCCGCGTCCGAGGTCCGCGTCCGGGGGTGCGTACGGCGGGCTGTCATGGCGTGGGGGGGCGCAGGGCGACGACTAGGTCCATCACGTTGGTGCCGGTGGTGCCGGTGATCCAGCTGTCGCCGGTGGCCTCGTGGAAGCTGGCGCTGTCATTGCGCGACAAGTAGGTCTGGGCGTCCAACCCGGCGTTGCGCGCCCTGGCGATCGAAGTGCCATCGACGCAAGCGCCCGCTGCCTCGCTGAGTCCGTCGATGCCGTCGGTGCCGGCGCTCAACAGCACGCAGTCGGTATCCTCCAGGGCACAGGCAGCGGCCAGCGCAAACTCTTGGGCGCGGCCGCCGCGGCCGTCCCCGCGCACCGTCACGGTGGTCTCTCCGCCGGCAAGCAAGCAAGCAGGTCCTTCGAGCGCCAGAAGCGCTTCGGCAAACACCCGGCCAGCGACGCGTGCCTCGCCGCACAAGGGCTCACTGAAGCGCGTCACTGGGTAGCTGCACGCTTCGGCGGCTGTGGCGGCCGCATCTAGGGCGACGGCGTTGGAGCCCACGACCAAACGCTGATGGAAGCGCACCGGCAGATCAGTCGGCGCGCGGGCCTGAACGAAGTCGCTCACTGCCGCCGGCATGGCCAGGCCAGAAATGGCCTGGTCGACCGCACCCCAGTCGGGAGGCCATCCGCAGGTTGGACCCGAGCCGACCATAGCGGGGTCGTCGCCGATGACGTCCGACAGAACCAGTGTGACGAAGCGCAAGCGTCCCTCGTAGCGAGCCCACAAGCGACCGCCCTTGACGGCGCTCAGTGCGCTGCGCAGCGTGTTGAGCGCATGGATGTCGCGGCCTGCTCGAAGCATCGCTTCGGTTGCAGCTTGCAAGTCGGCCAGCGTTACGCCAGCGAGCGGCTGCTCCAGCAGAGCCGAGGCGCCGCCCGAGATGACGAATACGACGAGGGGGCGCTGGTCGTCGGGGCGGTGAACCTGGGG
>CAZRGL010000011.1:0-2841 GCA_964599485.1 uncultured Polyangiaceae bacterium | reverse complement strand
ACGCAGCGCCCGGGTGGAGGCCAAGCTGGTTTCGCTGAGCAACGGATGAGTGCCGCTGCGCACCAAGATGGGATCGATCTGCGGGCAGCTGTTCGGTCCGTCGTCTCGAGGACTGATGACCAGCCCGCCGCGCACACGACTGCCTAGCGCTCGCTGCACGCCGGCAGCCATGGGGGCTGCAGCTTTTCCCGCTCCGACCACGACGACCGACCCAACCTCGAAGTGTTGGCTGTCGCCAAACCAAACGTGGTCGCCGTCCGGGCGGATTGTGGCCGTGACCGCAGCGGCGGGATCGACAGCACGAACCCCCGCCCACCAAATCTCACCCGCGGTCTTGCGAAGCGTCTGCATTCCTGGGCCGACCTCAATCCAGCAGTTGCGCCGCACGCAAGTAGTCCAGCTTAGGGAAGTTTGCCCTCATGTAGCGGTTGCCGCGCTCGAGAAACACCCCCTGTTTTCGCGTCGTCTTGTCTCCATAACCGTCGTAGAAACGGTCCACATTGCTCATTCCGCTGGCCACTCTGCCGATCGGCGCAAACCCCATCTTGTCGAGAACGGCGTTGTCCTTGAGGTTGATGAAGAGCTGAACGGTGCGTGAGTTGGGGCCCGCTTTTGCAAAGGTGATCGTGCCGCGCAGATTGGGGGTTAGCACCGCGTCTTCTTTCAGCTTCGCATTCTTCCAAGCCTTGTTGACCGCCGGATCGCCGTGGATGCCGAACTGAACGACGAAGCCCTTCACCACGCGGTATGCGGCCATGTCAGTGAAGAAGCCCATCGCGACCAGGTTGTAGAAACGGTCGACGCCCAGTGGCGCCCATTTGCGTATCGCTTCCACGGTGAAAGCGCCTTGGGTGGTCTGAAAACGCACCCGGAAACTGGGCGGCGCGCGCAGCTTGGCCAGGCGCGGGTCGAGCAAGGCCCCACGGAGGTCGGGTGGTGAATTGATCGGTCGGAGATTGGGCTCGTGCTCCGTGACCAGTTGCGGTGGGGATCGGTCGGCAGCGATCTCGATGACGGGTACTGGTGGCGGCTCCGCTCCTCTCTGGTCGGCGACATGATTGCAGCCGAGCAGCGGGGCCATCAGGAGCAAGGCAAGCCTGGGGGGCATGGTGTGCAATGTAGCATGACAAAGGTGGGCGACAACCGCGACATTACATCGAAAATCGTCACAAATTCGATCCGCGCCATCTTGACCAGCGCACTGGAAGACTTAAATTAAGGAGGACATACACCCTGCTTTGCCGCGACAGCAGCGCCCCAACGCCTGCTGTGCACGGGCAGGCGCTGACGCGGGCAGGGCGGTTCACCGCCCCCGCAGGAGGAAGACATGACCCGGTTCAACATTCGTATCAACACGTTGCTCAAGCCCCTGATGGCTCTCGTTCTGGGCGTGACTGAAAAGCGCGCCTACGTCGAGCTTGGCGATGACTCCCTGACGGCGCGATATGGGTGGTTTTCGGAGACCATTGCACTGTCTTCGATTCTCTCGGTCGAGAAGATGGCCTGGCCGCTCTACTACGGACTTGGCCTGCGGGTCGCCCCCGGGCTGACCCTCGGCTACGTTGCCGATCTCGATTGCGTGGTGTCGCTGAGCTTGCGCGACAAGCTGCCCGCCATCTGCGGGCTCGGCTTTTCCAAGCTGGCCATGTCACTCGAAGAGCCAGATGCCTTCATGGCTGCTCTGCATGCACGACTTGGCGCTCGCGCCGCGTAGCGATCAGCAATTCACGACAACAACCAACAAAGGCTGCACCCGTCTGGGTGCAGCCTTTTCATTTGGGGTGCTATCTTCGAGCTG
Organism: uncultured Polyangiaceae bacterium; assembly: GCA_964599485.1. Classification (GTDB taxonomy): domain Bacteria; phylum Myxococcota_A; class Polyangia; order Polyangiales; family Polyangiaceae; genus JAPYTK01. The sequence continues at coordinate 1,043 of CAZRGL010000011.1, read as the reverse complement.
TGCTCAGGCAGCAACGGCGCGCTTGTGGGCGTACATCGCGGCGTCTGCTTGGGCGATCAAACCGTGCAACGAGCTCGCCTCACTGTGCTCTGCGACGCCAAAGCTGAGGGCGACCTCGAGGCCTGCCGGCAGATTGGGCGCTTCCGTCGAGCCAGCGATGAGCTCGCGGACGCGTCGCATCAAATACCGGGCACCGGCTGCCGTCGTCTCCGGCAGAATATAGGCGAACTCGTCGCCACCGATACGGCAGACCACATCGCAATCTCGGCAAGCCTCTCGAAGCACATCGGCCACGAGTTGGAGCACGGCGTCTCCGGTGGCGTGCCCCGCGGTGTCATTGATGGCCTTGAAGCCATCCAGATCGATGATCACCACACAGAAGGCTTCGCCATAGCGCCCGGCGCGTGACCACTCTTCGGCCAAGCGTTCGTTGAAGTAGCGGCGGTTGTGCGCTTCGGTCAGACAATCACGGTAAGCGAGCCGCTCGAACTTCATCAGCCGCGCGACCTCAGCGCGGAGCTGCTCGTTCTCTTCCATCAGCTGCGCTCTACCCTCCGGTGATTCGAGTGCAGCCTTCGAAAATACACCGCTCCTTGGTGGAGAATGGTTGATTCCTTCCATCCGTCTCCCCCGGGACATTTGTCCCATCACCGCGCTTCATGCGTCGGCGTCCCCCGCAAATGTATCCAGCAGCTCGATAGGACGAGGCCCACACGAACGTCTGGCTTACTGAACAGAACGGCGACAATTGAAATAACTTGAGTGTTTTGTTGTCGTCCATTTGACCGGCCGGCATGCAGCATGCTCGAAGCGCTGGCGAAGTCGGCTCGATTGCCGCATGCTCTAGGCCGCCATCGTGAAAGGAACATTGGCAACCACTCGTATTTGGATCGGCTTGGCGCTGTGCTTGCTGGGTGGCAGTGACGAGCAGAACGGTGTTCCCGCAGCGCCAAGCAGCGCCGCGGCAGGGCAGGGCGGCGTAGTCGAGATTGGTGGCGCGGGCGGTCTAGGCGGGGCCGGTGCTGGTCAAACGGGCGGCGGCG
>CAZRGL010000010.1:0-46827 GCA_964599485.1 uncultured Polyangiaceae bacterium | reverse complement strand
CCCGGACCCGGACCCGGACCCGGACCCGGACCCGGACCCGGACCCGGACCCGGACGCGGACCCGGACGCGGACGCCTAATCAGTTGGCGGACCACTCTTTCCACCAACCCGCAGCATCTCATCGACCTCGGTGACCTTGTCCCGAACGGCTCCGCGTCGCTCGCCACGTTCGACTTCGATACCGTCGAGGACCTTCCAATCTTCGAAGCTGAAGAAGGTCGTTCCGCGCTCGGTGAGCAACGTTTCGATTCGCTCGCGCGGCGGCAGCGACCCGGCATCGAGCGTTCCGAGGTCGGCGAGCAGGTGGGCGACGACCTCTGCAGACGCCGATTTGTGCGATCCGATCAGACCGCTCGCACCGCTGCGGGCCCAGCCCACCACATATTCGCCAGTGCGCGGCTGGCTGCTGTCTGGCTCGACGACCCGACCGTCAACGTTGGCAATTCGGCCTTTGGACTCGTCGAATGGCACGCCCGCGATGGGCTCGCCCCGATAACCCACAGCAGGCAACACCAACTTGCAGGCCAGCTCGTCGCTTCGACCTGTCGGCTCCACCCGGGCCCGCCCGTCGGGCGCTGCCTGGAGACGGTTGCGCTCGATTCTCAAGCCCCGCACGCGGTCAGCCTCACTGGCGAGCACTTCGACAGGCGAGCTCAGAAAGCGAAAGCGGATTTGTTTCGGCTTGCTCGCCGGCCGGCTCGACTGCTCCGTGAGCGTGTCCACGTTCCGGCGCACTCTGGTGGCCGCTCCTTCGAGCGCGTCCTTGCTCAGCGCATCGAGCACCATGTCCTGAGGATCGACCACCACGTCCACATCGGAAATATCGAGCAGCTCTTTGAGCTCCGCCGGCGTGAAGGAAGCTTGCACTGGTCCCCTGCGGCCGAGCAGCACCACCTGTTCGATCTTGCTGGCCCGCAGGGCATCGAGCGCGTGCTGGGCGATGTCCGTGCGCGCGAGCACTTCGGGATCCTGCATCAAGATGCGGGCTACATCGAGCGCCACGTTGCCGTTACCGATGACCACAGCCCGCGGCCCGGTCAGATCGAACTGATGATGTCGATAGTCGGGATGGCCGTTGTACCAGCCAACAAACACCGAAGCTGGCGTGCAGCCTGCAATCCCCTCGCCTGGGATGCCGAGCCGGCGGCTCTTCTCGTTTCCCACCGCGTAGATGATGGCATCGTACTGCGCACGAAGATCCTCGACCTGCACGTCTTCTACCCATCATCATCATGGTGGCGCTGTACGCGTATTTCTCGCATCAGCGCCACATCGAAAACCCGCTCGATCGGCTCATGCCAGGCTTCGAGCAGCTCAAGACGGGCCTGACGGAGATCACCACGCCCAACAAGCGCACCGAGGATGTCTGGCTGGTCACCGATACCCTCGCCTCGCTCGAGCGGCTCGGCAAAGGCATGGGCGCGGGCCTGAGCATTGCCATCATTCTGGGCCTTCTGATGGGGATCTTCTCGACCGCCCACGGTCTGCTCAGTCCCACCATGACCGCCCTGGCCAAAGTGCCGCCTCTGGCACTGCTGCCGATCATCTTCATCTTTCTCGGTGTGGAGGAGAGCTCGAAGGTCGTGCTGATCGCCCTCGGTATCGCCCCTACCCTCACCAACGACATTGCGCTGGCCGGCAGAGCGATCCCTCGCAACACCATCGTCAAAGCTTATACGCTCGGGGCAACGACCACCGAGGTGGCGCTCAAGGTGATCTTTCCGCAGATCCTGCCGCGCATATTGGACTCGATCCGCTTGACCATTGGGCCGGCCTGGATCTTCCTGATCGCCGCCGAGGACATCGCCGCCGACAGTGGGCTCGGCTACCGCATCTATGTGGTGCAGCGGCAGCTGGCGATGAACATCATCCTGCCTTACGTCATTTGGATAGCGCTGATCGGCGTGACCCTCGACTACGCCATCGCGGCCCTATCCAAGTATGGCTTCCCCTGGGCCCACGCGGAAAAGGCGCACTGAGGTCACACCATATGGCCAAGGACACGAACAAAGAAGACCGCAAGCGCCGCGCTATGGAAAAGGCCGCTGCAGCTGCCCGAAAGGCCGCCAGCGGCAAGAAGCACAAACCCATCGCCGCCCCCGCCAAAGAGCCGATAGACCAGCCCGAGAACCCCGAAGACAAGCCCAAAGGCAAGCCCGACAAGCCCGAAGACAAGCCCAAAGGCAAGCCCGACAAGCCCAAAGACAAGCCCAAAGACAAGCCCGACAAGCCCGAGGACAAGCCTGCTGCTGCCAAGGCGCCCGAGGAGCCGAAAGAGACGAGCAGCGTGCCACCCGAATCCAGCGTTGAGGCCGACGACCAGCCGATGCTCGAGGTCAAGGGGGTTTGGCAACGCTATCCAGCCCCGAGCGGCGGCCACCAAGTGGTGCTCAGTGACATCAATTTGCTGGTCACTGAGCCGCAGTTCATCAGCGTGGTGGGGCCGAGCGGCTGCGGCAAATCGACTTTGCTGCGATTGGTGCTCGGCTCGGAGGCGCCCTGGAAAGGAAGCTTACGGGCTCAGGGAACGCCCATCGTCCACCCTGACCGAAGCCGGGGAATCGTCTTTCAGAAATACTCGCTCTTTCCCCATCTGACGGTGCTCCAGAACGTCACCTTCGGATTGGAGATCGACGAGACCTGGCTCCTACAAAAGTGGCTGACTTGGCCTTGGTACCGCAAGCAGCATCAGCGCTACAAAGACATGGCTATGGAGTACTTAAAAACGGTGAGGCTCGAGGAGCACGCCGGCAAGTACCCCCACCAGCTTTCGGGCGGCATGCAGCAGCGCGTGGCCATCGCCCAAGCGATGATCATGAAGCCTGCCATATTGCTCATGGATGAGCCTTTCGGCGCGCTCGATCCGGGCACACGCGAAGATCTGCAGCTGACCATCATCGAGACCTTCGAGCAGCAGCAGACGACCATCTTCTTCGTCACCCACGACCTCGAGGAGGCGATCTTCGTAGGCAACCGACTGTTGGTGCTGTCGAGCTTCTACACCCCCGAAAAAGGACAAGAGCCCATCGGCTCCAAGTTGGTCATGGACGTGCCCACACCGACGACGATGACCACCTCAGACCGAAAGAAGGGCGAGTTCCAAGACTTCATCCAGAACGTGCGCCTTTTGGGCTTCGATCCAGCCCACAAGCAGCACGTCGAAGACTTCGACCACCGCCCCTTACCCTAACCCAGCCAGCTCGGCTGGCGTCTGTGCTTCTGGGCCTCTGTGCTTCTGGGCCTCTGTGCTTCTGGGCCTCTGTGCTTCTGGGCCTCAGTGGCAAGAATAATACGGCATCAGCCGTTTCGGCTCGGCAACCATTGCGAAGGCAAGCGGCGCGCAGCAGACGTGAAGTGCGGGGCTCAGGCGTCGATCACCGACTCGAGATCGCCCGACTTGACCCAGTCGACGATGGCCGCCTCCATCTTGTCGTAGGTGGCCTCTTCGATGCCTAGCGCGGCTCCGTACGCTTTTACCTTGGCGCGTTCTTTGTCGCTGATGTCCCCGTCGGCCATCGCCAAGAGGATGCCGGTTTGCAGAGCCACCATGCGCACGGTGGGATCGATGACCTGGGCGGCGAGTTTGGCCGGGGTCATGGCTTCGAGCTTGGTGGGCTCGGATTCGCCCAGCTCCAAATCGAGCGACTCTACGAACTCGTTGATCAGCGCCAGTTCTTCGTCGTGTACGCCATCGGTCTCGGCGATGTCCCGCAAAGCGGCAACGATCGCTTCAGCATCGTCGGCACTGAGGGTGATGTCGGTGAACAGCGGGCGCAGCTCTTCTCGCGTGGTCATTGGCGCATGCTAGGAGCGACCCGCGCTGAGGATCAAGCCCCGGCGTCGCAGCACGCGCCAAAAGTGGTGGGTTCTCGTTGACTTTCATTGAGGGCAAGGTGAGCGTCGTGAGCGAGCTCGGCGCAGGTAGTCGCTTCTCGTTCACCTTCACTGCCAGCTGAGTCGTGATGACGATGAGCTCCAATCGCCTACTGATTCTGCTGCTCGCCAGCACTTGGCTCGCGCCTGGCTGCGACGGCCAACCGGCACAGACGCCCCAAGTGACATCTGCCGCGACGTCCACTGCACCTGCCACTTCGACCGCGGCCGGCACCACTGCGCCATCGTCCGCCGCCGCCGCATCGGCCACGCCCTCGGCCATCGCCTCGTCGTCCACCTCGACGAGCACCGACACGACTGCGTCCAAAACGGCCAAGGGCGTGAGGTGGAGCTTGGGCGACGTGTCGAACGACGCTGACTTACATGAGCACTGCGAGCAACGCATCTACCCGGCGCCGATTCCTGGCCAGCGCATGCGCCACATCAGCTGGTGGTCCTTCGTCTCCAAGTTGCCCACCAAAACCCTCACGGCCCGTTTCTTGAAAAAGAAGGGCAACTCGGGCTTCACAGCCGCGCCGGGCGGCGGCGGCCGTTGGGAGCACGAAGCCGTTAGCGGCGCGAGGTCGTCGGTCACCATCCGACCATTGGCCTCGACTCACAAGTCGCAGCTCCGCTGCAAGCCGGTGCCGGGTCGGACCCGCACCGTGGTGATCATCAGCTTCCACTAGCTCGTACTGCCCGCAGGACACAACGACTCGAGGATCAGAAGCGAGCTTGAACGCTGGTGCCGAGGCCTAGGAAGCTGGGGCTGACGAACTCGCGCAACGCCACCGTACCCTCGTTTGGATCGCGCTCGACGAAGGTGCCGTTGTTGTCGAGGGTGTATTGCATCCAGACCAGTGCGCTGAGGATCTTCGAGATGTCCCACTTGAGGCTCAGCCGGGCTTGCAAAATGGGCACTGCGTCAGCGTCTACGGGCAGGATGGCGTTGTCGCCCTGTTGCCGCACCACCACCGTACGGCCGATGGTCGCGCCGGATTGATCGACCGAGTTGGTCTTGAAGGTGGCGGGGAATTGCAGACCGGCTCCGGCCCCGAGGGTCAGCCGCGGACCACCGAAGTGGTAGTCACCAGCAAGCGCCACGAACAGCTCGTCGCCCACCTCAGCCTCCTCGACAGCGGGCAAGGTCTCGAAGGGGACGAAGCTCGGCACGTTGCGCAGCACGAAGGCTAGATCGCGATAGATGCCCGTCAAGCTCATGCGGAAGAAGCCGTGCTGAAGATTGCCTTGCAGCGCCGCGGCTCTTGCCTGCTGGAAGCGCGTTGCCCCAGCCTCGTCGAAGTCCTTGAGGTTCTGCCAGAGATTGGAGCCCTCGAGGGTGACCGACCAGCTGGTCTCGTCCGCATTGTACTCGGTGGCGGAGAAGTACTGCCGATGCTTCATTGGATCGTTGCGATACAGCGAGAAGTCGGCTGATTGCTTGACGTCGCTGTTGGCGCTGTGGACCGCCAAACGCGCCGAGAGACCGAAGGTGAAAACGCGCTGGCCGAGCACGTCGGGCAGGTCGAACTTGCCTTGTTGGAAGTAGCCGCCGCCCAAGTCAGCATTGAAGTGCTTGCCGATCTTGAAGCCGCCGCCGCCGAGCAGACCGTAATTGGTCTGTCCAACACGAATGACCTCGACCTCGCTCTGACCGGGGGTGAGGATCTCCTCGACCTGGACGATCTGCGCGGTCTTGAAACCGAAAAAGACGTTGACGATGTCGTGACTGAACTTGAGCCTCGCGCCAGGAGAGCTTCCCTGGATGCGCGGGAAGATGGACTGGTTGATGCGTGCGTTCGTCCCACCCCAGCTGATGTCGTAGAGGTAACCCAGACGAAAACGGTCAGTATCGAGGGGCCAGAAGGTGATGCCCAAGCCCGTCTTGTCGTCGTCCTTGCCGCCCAGCTTGTAGAACAGCCGAATGAAAGAGCCGGCGTCATACAGAGAACTGTTGATGTTGTTGGTGTTCTTGCTCAGCTCCGAGATGTTGAAACGCAGCACCAGCGAGGCTTCGGTATCGAGCCGATCGATGAAGCCGGGCATCTTCTTGTAGAGCACCAAGTGAGTGAGGTTCTCGCGACCTCCGAACTGCGAGTTGAGATTGTCGAAGAAGAGCCGGTACTTCTTGCGGTCACCAATGGAGAAGTCAGGCGACAGCGGAGTGGTCTGACCGGTGTCATGCAACAAGTCATCGTCGCCGAAGGTCCAGGTCAGCCGCGTGTCCATGAAGTCGCTGAAGCTGTAGTGCTCGCTCTTGGACTCGTCCTCTTTGTCCCCTTCTGGGGGAACGGGCACTGCGACAGGCTCGCCCATGTTCACGGGCTCTTTTGCCGGGCCCGGCCCAGTAGCAGTTTCGGCGGACGCTATCGCCGCGCGCAGGGCCTTGGCCCGCTGACTCGCCTCGGCGGCGCGACCGCCACCTTGCGAGGCCACCGCCTCATAGGTGCTGGCGGCTTGCCCGCGCTCGCCAGTCTTTTCCAAGCACTGTGCCAGCTCGAATTTCACATCCTCGTGAGGAGCGAGCGCATCGCTTTTCGACAGCAGGCCGCAGGCCTCGGCAGTGCGCCCGGCAGCAAGCGCCTCATGGGCTTGCTCGAGGAGCTTGTCGGCCTCCGATGGAGCCGCTGGTGGTGGTGGTTCGGGGGGCGCAGGAGGCGGCACCTCCTGCGCGACGGCGTCACGCGACGTCAGGCCGAGGAGAGTCACCAGCAAAGCCGTCTGCAGAAACCGCCAGCGGCTGGTTCGACATGGTGCGGCACGATGAGCAGGTTGGACGATACGCATCTTCAATTGGTCCCAGAGTCGTTGTCGAATTCGGTGCGCGGGGTCACGCAAGCTGTTTTGGAGGGCACGAGCGCGGAGGAGCAGGCTTCCTCGTCATCGCAGACGAGGTCATCGCGACAGCGGGTCTCCACCGTCCAGTTGAGCGAACCGCCCGAGAAATTGCGCAAGGTGCCGCTCAGCGCAGTGACGAGCTTGCCACCATTGTTGTCCTTGTAGGCCCTAGGATCAAAACCGGCAGCGGTACCGGTGTTGACCTGAATCATCACTGCACCCTTGTGAGCCTTGTAGTTGCCGCGTGAAGCGAAGCCAGTCCACTCGCTGCAGTCAGGGTCGGCGGAGCAAGCGTTGGAGCAAGAGCTCTCAGCGTCGTTGAGGTAGTCGATGGCCCCATCCCCGTTGAGATCGCAGTTGGTGGCGGTCTCGGTGAACACGTTGTTGACGGCGGGCTCTGCACCGAGCTTGGTGGCGATCGAAAAGCCGGTCAGCCGCACCAGCCCGCTCTCGAGCTTCTCCATCTGTTCGGGGCTACCGATTATCTCGTCAGTCAGCTCGGTCGGCTCCGGCACGATGCAGTCATCGTCGGCAATCTCCACGACGTTGTAGCTCGGGAAGTTGATCTCCGTGAAGCCGAAGAACTCGGCCGCGGTGCCGCTGAGATGACTGAGCCGATCACACACCCGCATGCCTTCGGGCGTGTTGAAGTTGAAGGCAAACATGTGGTTGTAGCCACCGCTGTCGCCGAGATCGGTTACGAAGAACCCCGCGCTGGCCACTCGCGTGACCACCACGTAGTTGACACCATCAGTCTTGATGTCGACGGCAACCGCGGGGTACGGCGTCTGCGAGCCGTGCCCTTGTACGTCGCCGATGGTCGGCCGCGCATAGGCAAGCGCTTGCGAGACGCCGGTCAGATACTTACCGGCCTCTTCGCTCATGTCGTCAGCAAAAGCGCACCCCGGATCGTTGGGATAGTCGACGGCCACATCACCGTCGTCGTCGATCCCGTTAGCGCAGCCCGCTGTTTGTCCGGGCAGTGCTGGCACATAGCCGAGATCCTCGAGCCACAATCTGCTCGGGCCAAAGACGGCCGTCACCCTGGCGATTCCCTCGGCATGCCCGTCGACGAACCGTATGTTGCGACCTTGAGCAGTATCTCCGGTCACGCCATTGACGGCACCCGGCACTACTTTGAGCCTGGCAAACCCATTGAAAGATGTGTCCTTTTGTCCGTCGGCGCCAAGCACGTCGGCGCTGAAGGTCCACAGCGCTTCACGATCGCCGACATTGGCAGGTAGTGGGGCTTCGGGGGAAGGCGGCGCTTTGCCATCGACCGCGGTCACCGTCACCCGAATCGAGCCTTGTTGCTGAAGACCGCCATCGACCGTACAGCCTTGCAGCAGAAGGATTGGCGCCAGCCACAGCAGCCCCAAAGCTCGCTGCAATACGGCAACACCACCACCTCGGTCGCTTCTCGTCGTTGCCATCATTTGCCCAACATCCTGACCCGACCATCTGAGTTGTTGCCCAGCGAAGCGTCGACGCAGGCCAGGAACTTGCACTGCTCACCACCCGTTGCACATGGCGAAAGCGAGCCCAGACAGTCGGCCTTGGCTGCTTCGGTGGGCGCGCGGGCACAAATGTCGCGCTGGACTTGGGCCACGTCGTCGCGGCAGCGCGCCATCACACATGCACCGTCACCTTGTCCTGGCGCGCCATTGGCCCGCCGGCAACCTGTGTTGTTGTCGGTGCTGCAGCTGTCTGAGCCCTCGACGGCCGCCTCGGGGCAAGCGCATACGAAACCTTCGCCCAGCTCGAGCATGCAATCGTCGTCGACTTGACAAGAGGTGAGCTCGCCGGCAGCGTTCGAGCCGCAGGGTCGACCAGCCCGAATGTAGTCGATGAGCGCGTCGCGCTGCTGGATCTTGGTGTCGAACTGGGTGGTGTTGCGCTGCAGCACACGAAAGCCGCTACCGCCACCGGCCAGATAGTTCGAGGTGGCAAGCTCGTAGCTAGCGATGGCGTTGATCGGCTGCCAGCAGCGCGTGCCGTCGCAGCTGCCAATGAGCTTTTCGCCGTTGCCATCCTTGGGGCAATCGGCATCGCCATTGGCTGAGCACAGCACCTCGGGCACAACGGGTCCGATGAAGATGTTGGCCGCCTTGCCCGGGGGCTTGTTCGGATCGGCGTCTTGAGCCAGACAATCGAGCACCACACGGGCACCCGCGATCTGGACTTGAGAAGTGCAGCCGCGGCCGGCTGAACGGCGGGCGACGAAGTCGAACAACTCAGTGACCTCTTTGCCGCTGAGCTGCATCTTGGAGATCGAGTTGTCGAAGGGGAAGATGTTGAACATCTGCTCGACGTCGATTGGCCCCGGCACGACGTCTGCTCGAATCCCGGTGGTGTTGGTCAAGGAGAAGTCAGTCTGCACCCCGAGACGCAACCACATGGCCGTGGCAATCAGATTGCCGAGGGGTGAGTCACCCCCGGTGGCCGAAAACCGTCGCGAGCCATCAGGCGCGTAGCCCACGAGCAGCTCCAAGTTGGTCAGCAGATCCAGGCCTTGCGCGTACGGATCGAGCATGCTGCGCACGATCGGATCCTGGGGGATCTTCTCGTTTACCGGAAACAGTCGGAAACTGTACGAAACGACCTCGAAGCCGTTGTTGTTGGTGAAATAGCCGTCGGCGAAGTCCGACGCATCGTCCGAGACCACCATGTCGAGGCGTCCGACGTACTTGGCGAACGCCCCGGAATGAGCCAGCACCACCTCGCGCTGCTTGCAGTAACGCCGCTGAGTCACTGGCTCCTCGTCTGAGTCGGGATCCTGACCTTCTGCGGTCACCAGCTCGATGTAGTGCCCACCGTCCTTGTCGACCTTGGCGCAGTCCTGCACGCGCTTGGGGGGCTGCAGCACGATGTGGTTGTGACCGCCGAGCACCAAGTCGATGCCTGTCGTATTCTCGATCATGTACTGGTCGTATTCGAGCCCGAGATGAGTGACGACGACGATCAGATCGCTGATGGGGCGCAGCAAATCGACGTAGAATTGCGCGACCTCCGCGGTCTTGAGCGGCAGCACGCCGAGACGATTGGGCTGGTCGTAGATCGAGCTCAGGCTCGACAGATTGCCCATGCCGATGACCGCCACCCGCAAACCATCGACATCGAAAATCTGGAAGGGTTGCACCACCGAGCCAAGGGGCGATGCCCCAGGCTGAGATGGGTCCTCCAAGCGGTAGTTGGCAACCAGCACGGGAAAGGTCGCCCACTGCTGAAGCTGCGTGCCCAGATTCCGCGCACCGTGGTCGAACTCGTGGTTCGCTACGATCATGGCGTCGGCGCCCATCGCGCTCAACGCTCGGATTTCCGCCTCTCCGGAGAAGAAGTTGAAGACCGGCGCTCCCTGGAAGCAGTCGCCACCATCCAAATGAAGCACGCGTTGCGAGCGCGCTCGCTCACGACCGATGATGTGCGAGATACGGGCCGCCCCACCCACATTGGCGATGCTTTCGACGTCGCCCAGGCCGAGCGTCGCGTCGATGTGCCCAATCTGTAGGTTGTACGGGTACAGCCGCGAGTGAATATCGGACGTGTGCAAGAAAGTAACTCGCACTTGCCCGTGCAGGCGGGTCGGCTCGGACGCTCCCTCACACCCCGCCGATCCAAGGACGAAGAGCGTGAGCGCAGCTACCGCGACGACCATCGAAGCGATATGCCAACGCATGGTTGCCGGAGGCTAGTACAGCGCGGTTCAAGTTCATATCGCTATCGCGTCCGAACGACGCGACCGGGGCTTCATTCATGCGTGGTTACGAAGCGGGCGCTGGAGCTGGTCGGCTCGTTGTCTCCCGGTGAGGAGGTGCTTGGCTGGCCAGTGAGCAAGTCATGCAGACGAGGCTCGAGGCTGTCGTTCATGAGCTGTTCGACGTCGTGGGCAGTGCGCATGTCTAGCGCCAACTTGGCCAGTACCTCGAGCTCCTGGAGAGAGCTGCGGCTGATGGCCTCTTTGATTTCGGGTATCGCGACTGACTCCATCGAGAGCGAGCGCATGCCCAAACCGACCAGCAAAAGCGCTCCGTAGGGCTCGCTGGCCATCTCGCCGCACAAAGAAACCGGGCAATTGGCCTGCTCACCAGCGCGCAGCACCCCGTTGATGAGCCGCAGGATCGACGGATGATAGGGAGAGGCCAAGTACGCCAGCGTGCGGTTGGTGCGGTCGATCGCGAGCGAATACTGCACCAAGTCGTTGGTACCGATGCTCATGAAGTCGACCTCTTGGGCGAAGATATCGGCCGTCACCGCCGCAGCCGGCACCTCGATCATGACACCCAAGGGGATGTTGTCAGCCATCGGCTCGCCGCGCTCACGAACCTGTTGCATGGCGCGTTCGAGCAAGCCGCGCACCGCAAAGAGCTCGTCGACGGTGCACACCAGCGGGATCATGATGCGCACATTGCCGAACGCGCTCACCCTCACCATGGCCCGCAAGTGCTCCAACAGAACCTCGGGTTGCGTGAGCTGCAAGCGCACCGCCCGGAGCCCCAACATGGGGTTGAGCTCACTGGGCACCTGAAAACTGCTCATGAACTTGTCGCCGCCAATGTCGAAGGTGCGCAGGGTCACCTGTCGCTCGCCCATGTTGCTGACCACCCGCCGAAAAATCTCGAATTGCTCTTCCTCGGTCGGCGGCGCTTGTTGAGCGACGTACAAGAACTCGGTTCGGTAAAGCCCGACACCTTCGGCGCCATGTTCGAGGGCGACCTTGACCTCGGCCGGCAGCTCGATGTTGGCATACAAGTGGACCCGCTCGCCGTCCTTGGTCTTGGCCGGCTGCTCACGATGCTCGCTGAGTTGCTCGGCCATCGTGCGATAGCGGGCTGCGCGGCGCCGTGCATCCAGCTGTTGCTCATCGCTCGGATGAACAGTCACCGTACCGCGCAGGCCGTCTACGATGAGCTGGTCGCCCGCGTCGATCTGCACGAGCGCGTCGCTGCATCCGACCACGGCTGGGATCTCCAGCGCCCGTGCCATGATGGCGGTGTGACTGGTGCGTGAGCCCACTTCGGTCACGAGTCCCAACACCGGCGCCCCAATCATGGCGGCCGTATCCGCTGGCGACAGATCGTGGGCCACCACGATGGACGGCTCGCTCAGATCCAGAGCCAGAGTCGGCTCATCCACCCCTGCCAAGGCGCGGAGCAGCCGCTCGCCGACAAAATTGATGTCGTGGCTGCGCTCCCGCATATAGGGGTCTGCGACCTCACTCAGTTGTTTGGCGAGCGACTTGATGGTCATCGCCACGCCCCAGTCGGCACAACGCTTCTTGATGTCGATCTGCTCCCGTACGAAGCGGGCCAGCGTCTCGTCGCCAACCATCAACAGATATGCCTCGAGTATCGAAGCCTCGGGCCGCCCCGAAGCGACCGTATCGATGAGCTTGCGCAGGTCGGCCTGCACGTCACGAACCGCTGCTTCGAAGCGTTCCCATTCGACGCCGGCTTGGTCCTCGCGAATCTTGCGCCGCGGGTAGCCAGCGTGAGCGCCATCGAGCACCACGGCGGGTGCGAGCGAGACGCCGTGGGAGCCGGCGATGCCGATGAGGGTCTCGGGCTTGCTCATCGTGGCTCTCCGAAGCGGTCTGCGATGAGCTGACCGATGGCCTCCACAGCCTCGGCGGCCCCTTTTCCGCTCGTTTCTACCTCGATTTCGGTTCCTTTGGCGCCACAGAGCAGCAGCACGCCCATCACGCTCTTGGCGCTCACCGATTGCTCATCCGGTCCTGACAGAAACACCTCACATTCGAACGACGTCGCCAGTTGCACGAGCTTGCTCGCGGCCCGCGCGTGCATGCCTTTTTCGTTGATGATCGTGAAGCGACCGCGCGCGTGCTCCGTCAAGCTCCCTCCCCCTCCTCTTTTTGGGCGTCCTCGTCGAGACGTGGTGGCGCGCTCGACCAGCTCGCTTTGGTCGGCTTACGCGCCGAATCAGCTCGTTTCATCATAGTGTCTCTCCCAGCGTCCCGATGGACGATCCCCATCGGCTTACCCAACCGCTCGGAGAGCCGTTGGGCGAGCTCGATGGCGATGGCAACCGAACGGTGGCGCCCACCCGTACACCCTACAGCCACGGTCAGATAGCTCTTGCCCTCGTGCTGATAGCGCGGAAGCGCAAAGCCCAGCAGCCCGTCGAGGTGCTCCAGCAGCTCGGCGCAACCGGGCGAGGCAAGGACGAAATCGCGCACCGCAACGTCCTCGCCAGTCTGCTCACGGAGCCCGGGGACGAAATATGGGTTGTCGAGAAAGCGCACATCGAAAACCAAGTCCGCATCGAGCGGAACGCCGTGCTTGAATCCGAACGACAACAACCTGACCAACATGGGCCGTTCGCCGATGCTCGCTGACGAGAAACTAGCAATCACGTCGCGACGAAGATCGTGCACCGATATGTGGGTGGTATCGACGATCATGGTGGCGAGCCCACGCAACGACGCGAGCCGCGCGCGCTCGAGTCGAACCCCGTCCGCCACCGCAAAAGGTCCATCGGCTCCGCCCTGCTTAGCAACAGTTGCCAACATCGGGTGTGGGCGACGGGTCTCGCTGAAACGCCGCACCAGCGCCTCATCGGCAGCCTCCAAATACAGAACCTGCAAACCAGCTGGATGTCCTTGCAGACCCTCGATGGCACCTTGAGCGGCATCCAAAAAAGCACCCACGCGGATGTCCATTCCCAGCGCGATTCGCTCGATGCCTTCCGCTGCACACGTGTGGACAGTCTTGGACACCAAAGCGGGTGGCAAATTGTCGACGCAATAGTAGCCCACGTCGGACAAAGCATGCAGGGCGGTAGACTTGCCAGCCCCCGACAAACCCGTGACCACCACGAGCGAGCGCCGCCCTGCTTGTTTTGAGTCTGGCGCGTTCATTCAGGCTTCCTCACGAACGGCAGTCCGATTGACGATTCCGGTGCACGCGGAGCATGGCGCGAGGGCGAACGAGGCCGGTTGCTTTCGCCGGGGATCTCCGACTCCGGCGGCCCGATCAAAGCGCCCTCGAGGCGACTGAAAAAATCGTGCGCGGGAAAATGGCCTGCGTTCTTCAACAGCTCGTTGCGGGCAGCGATTTCCATGATCGAGGCCATATCGCGCCCGGGTCGGACTGGAATGAGGAGCTCACGGATATCGACTCCGAGAAGGTGGTAGAAGCGCTCATCGAGTCCGAGGCGGTCGGTGTGCCCGACGCTGGGCTCTTCAACGAGCCGCACCACCACGTCGATTCGTTTACGTTCACGTACGGCCGTCACGCCGAACAGATCCTTGATGTTGAGGATACCCAGACCGCGGACCTCGATGTGATGACGCAACAAATCGGCCGCGGCACCGAACACCATACCGGGCGGGCGATAGTGGCATTCCACCACGTCGTCAGCGACCAGGCGATGGCCGCGCATGATCAGCTCGAGACCAACCTCGCTCTTGCCTACACCGCTCGAGCCGAGCAGCAACAGCCCAACCTCGAACACGTCTACCAGCACCCCATGAATGCGCTGCCGCGGAGCCAACCGCTCGTTGAGCAGGGCGTGCACAGCCAAGATCGTCTTGCTCGATCGGCCCTCGGATAGCAGCAGGGTCGTTCCGCTACGGTCAGCGCAGTCGATCAAGGCCTCTCGCGCAGCGGAAGGACTGCCCATGGTCTGCTGACGCGCGGTCACGATCACGCAGCACAGGTCACGCTCGAAGAAGCCGCGCACCGCCTCCTGGCATTGTCCAACCGAAAGGGTCTTGAGATAGCTGAGCTCGGTGACGCCGAGGATCTGGATGCGATCGGGCTCGATTCCATGAAAATGCCCCGCCAAAGCCAGCCCCGACTTTTGGATGCGCGGTTGGCGGATCATGCGCTCGAGCCCCGCACTGCCACCTGCGACCATCAGCTCCACCTGGAGCGACTCGTCCTCGATGAGCTCTTGGACGGCCAAAGCCGGCTTGGCGCTACGGCTACCGCCGGTCATGGGCTACCGCCCCGTTCGGCTTCGCACATGAGCGCATGGGCTGCCGCCCCGCACGCGCTGTTGAGCAGTTGCTCTCGAAAGGAGGCGTGACGCAACAATCGCGATACCTGCGCCAGGATCTTGAGGTGCTGGGCCGGCGCTGCCTTCGGCCCTATCAGCGCAAACAAAATGCTCACCGGTGCCCCGTCGATCGCCTTGAAGTCGATGGGCTCTGGGCACAACAGCAAGGCGCCGACTTGATTGTCGAGCTGGAACATCGAGCCGTGTGGAACCGCCACGCCATCGCCCACGCCCGTCGACTGCAACCGTTCTCGTTCGGTCAACACCTCGAGGATCTGGTCTTGAGGGGCACTGTGATCCCCACGTGCCAACATGGCGGCCAAGCGCTCGAGCGCCTCGTTCTTGTCCCTGACGAGCCCTTCCTCAACATTGGCCACAGAGACGCGCTGAACGAGGAGGACTTCGCTGACCGACACGCCGCAAATGTAGACAGGGCGGCGCCTGGGCTCAAGGCGAACCCTCTGTTAGCCGCCCCCATGGCGGGGCTCAGTCTCGGTTGCGCTCGGACGCGCGAGCGAGCTCGCGGGCGTTCGGACCTTGTCGCTTACGCGATACGCGACTGCCATTGATGCTGCGAATCTGGCTTTCGAGCTTGTCGACGACGAGGTCGATTGACGCGTACATGTCACCGCTACGTTCGGAACCATGCACGTGGGTCGAGCCGCTCTTCAGGCGCACTTCGGCCACATGCTTGTTGCCCTCGACGGAAAGTGTGACGTCTGCACGCATCGCTTGACGCAAGAACTTCTGCAGCTTGGCCACTTTGTCGTGTGCGTAGTTTTTCACCGCCTTGGTTCCAGACATCTGTCTGAACGTGGTGATGATGTTCATTGACACCAACCCTTCTTGCTTGCACGTCTTCGGTTGCGACGTTGAACGGGCGAGAAACGACATCGCGGCACGTAGGCCTGTTCGACAATCGCTCCTTGTCCGTTCGCCGTGGGCACCGTCAGCTTGGCCGACCAAGCACCGTCAAAAAAGCACTCGGACCGCCCTCTGGATCGCTGACCGCCACCCATCTATTGGCATTTTACCATCGAAACGGCGGTTTTGTTCCCCTCATCGAAGCAAACGACGTCTTCGAGGCGATTATTGCCCACCGAGAGCAAAATAGCGCAGCGCGTCAACGCGCCGTCGTCAGCGCTGTACCGGGTTCGGGCCTGAGCGATCCCCCGCCGAGATTCGCAAGCGCTGGAAGATCTCGTCGGCCCGTTGTTGCATTTGATTGGCCTCGTTGACGGCGACCTCATCATCAGCAAACTCGGGCTCGTTCCTGAGAAAACGAGCGTAGACGGTGTAGGTGCGCGCCATCTCGATCTCGTTGCCCGTCTGTTCGAAAATGGCGACGCTGCGAGCGTAGTACTCACGAGCGCTCTTGGTGTGGGCCGCACCCCAACCGCCTGCTGCAGTGATCTCGCCCAAGGTCCGCAGCGCACTACCGAGGTGAACTTTGCTGCGAACCGACGCGAACAGATCGACAGCGCGGCCGATGCAATCACGAGCCCGCACCAAGTCTCCTTGAAGCATGTAGGCTTTGCCGAGACCGCGCAGCGCTTCAGCAAGCCCGAGCTTGTCGCCGAGCTCGTCGCACAGTCCCTCGGCCTGGCGCAACACGTCGATGGCCTTGTTGGGCTGGCCGCTCGAATAGAAGGTCTCGCCGATGTTGGTCAGGATCAGGGCCAACCGGTTGCGATCGCCGATTTCCTTGGCAACCTCTTGAGCCTCTTGGAATAGACGCAGTGCTTCGGTGAAGTCATGCAGATCCTGCGAGACCGTACCGAGGTTGTTGAGGGTCACGACGATGCCGACGAGATCGCCGATCTCTCGCCGAATCTGCAATGATTGGTCGAACGCAGACAGCGCTGCTCTGAAATCGCCCGAATCTTGAAGCACCAGTCCGAGGTTGTTGAGCGACAGGGCGATGGAGCGGCGATCCCCTAGCGCCTCTCGACGTTGGAGCCCATCACGCAGCTCGCGCAGCGCTAGGTCGTATTCGCCCTTCATCCAATGAAGCTTGCCGATGTCGTCGATCGTGGAGGCGACACCACGCGTATCGCCCGCTGACTCAAACAGCTCCAAGGCCGTCTGGAAGTGCTGTGCGGCAGCGTCGAGTGAGCCGATTTCCCGATAGAGCCGACCAATTCGATTGTGCGCCGCACCGCCCTTGCCCCTCAGATCGAGTCGATACGCAAGGGTGAGCATCTCGCCGAAGGCTGCGAGACCATCGTCGATCCGACCAGTCAGTTGCAGGACATCGCCATAGTTGTGCAACGCGCCGATGCGTTGGGCCACGGCGGCCTCATCGAGTAGAGCCAGTCCTTTTTCGTAGTACTCCGAAGCCTTGGTGTTGGCGTAGCGGGCGCGCGCAAGATCGCCAGCCTGCAAATAGGTCAAGCCCGAGTCGCGCGGATCGCCACCGGCCTCGCGATGCTGGGCCAACATGGCCGCATACTCCTCATTGGAGTGGATGTTGCTCTGGTGCTCCAACCAGTCAGCGATGGTCTGATGATGGCGTCGCATCGCATTGGAAGGGATGCGCTGTCGAATCGCTTCACGCTCTTTGTTGTGCTTGAAGATGTACTCGTCCGAGCCGGGAAAGGTGCTGTCGGGCAACTTCAGGATGTAGTCACGCTCGACCAAGTCGTTGAGCACCTCGTCGATGCGCTCGATGTCCTCATTGTCGGCGACGCTCCACAGCTCGGCCGGTTCTTCGCCGGCACGGTACAGCGCCACGAAGCCACCATGCCAAAACACGCTGCCCATGACCGAGGCGTATTCGAGCAGCTGCTTTTCTTCTGGATCGAGCGCAGTGATACGCGCATTGACCGCGTCATCGATGGTCATCGGGAGCTTGGCGCTCGAGAGCTTCTCGAGATTCACCGTCCAGGATGGCTTGCTCGACAGCGGGCTGACCTCGGCCAGGACCCCCACGTCGTGATAGATGCGGACCATTTGCTCCAGCATCATTGGGTTGCCACCTGCGAAGGCCACCGCTGAGTCGACCAGCTGTTGCACTGGCTCGTTGCAGGGGGTCAGCAGCGCCTCCATGACCGCCGACGCATCGGCGTCGTCGAGCGCCACGAGCTCAATCAGCTCGTGACGATCCTCCCCTACCCGATCCCAGTCCTCGTAGCGCTGTTTGAGCTCGCCGCGCGCTGCGCACAACACCAGCAGCGGCCCCGTCAGGTATTCGAGCAGGTAGCGCAACAGCACCAAGGAATCGTCGTGAGCGTGGTGAAGATCGTCCATCACCAACACCAGCGGCGCCGAATGCGCATCGGCCTCGATGAAGGCTTTGAATACGGCTCGGCGCAGTAGCTCGCTCTGCTGCGGCTCGTCCTTGACAGCCTTGGTCAGTGGACTCTCTGAGAACGGCAGGTCCAGGAACTGTCCGAGAAAGTAGATGACGTCGCCCACCTTGCGGTCTTCGAGCACTTTCGAGACTTGGGCACGCACCTGCTTCTTGGCTGCCTCGACATCCATGCCCTCGACGAGGCCGAAGCGAGCGCGCAGCAGTCGCGCAAAGAGACCGTAGGATGTGGACAAATCACGCGCGCTTCCACGAAACACCTTCACAGGCGGTCCGCCGCGCTCGCGTTGCTGCAGAATGAAATCCTGAACCAGTCGGGTCTTGCCGATGCCGGCGGGGCCCAGAAGGGTAACGATGCGGGTCTGTCCTTGGCGAACAGCGTCCAGCGAGGCTATGAGCGTCGCCATCTCCTCATCGCGGCCCAACAAGGGCGCCCGCACGTGCTGTACGGCGCCAAGGGGTGGTCTGTCGTTCGTCATTTGGTGGTCGCTGATCGGTGCCCAGTAGAACCAGGCCGCGAAACGGCGGGGATGTTAGCAGCTGCAAATTCGCGCCGCTACAGCTCAAGGGCGATCTTGCGATCGGGGCTTTGACGCAGTGCGGCAAGTTGCGCCCGCAGCCGCTGCTCTTTGGCCTTGGCTTCGCTCTCTTCTAGCTCAGCAAGCTGCTTTGGCGAGCCGATCTTCCTCTACATGTTCGCAGCCTGCCCTCGCCATCGTTCTTGCCACCCATCAGTTGGGCGTGGGCGCAGGACAGCCTTTACCGGGGAATACGTACCACTCGTGCACGATGGTGTTCGAGCCCGAGGTGGTCAGTACGTTCAGCAAGCGCACGCCTTTTGCTTGCACCGGCGCTGGGAAATTGAACATGAAGTTCTCGCTGCCGCCAATGGAGCCGACGGTCACCCAGGTGTTGTTGACGTTCTTGTATTGCACGGTAGCTGACTTGATGTCGCGACCGCTAACGCTGCAGGCCGGCGCGTTGACATGCTCGCCATCGACGTACATCGACGCGACAGTCTTGGCGGGAGTCCACTCGAGCATGGCCCAGCCTGGATTGCTCGTGTTGTTCTTCATCCAGCCCCATTGGGCGCAGTTCTCGCCTTGGCCGTCGACCATGGCTGCCGCATCCCAAGGAGGTATGCTGCCACCACCAGCATTGACGTTGGCCGTCGTACCCAACGCGATGTTGTTGCAGCAACTGTCGTCGATCTTGCCGTTGCAGTCGTCATCGAGCCCATTGCCACAGATCTCGGGCTGGGCTTGCTGATCTTGCAAGCACGCGAGCTTGCCGTTCTGACAGCTGGTTGTGCCGTCTTTGCAGATCCCCGGCTTGCCGCTGTCACAAGAGTTGCCGCTGCCAGGATCGCCTTCGTCTGTTTGGCCGTCGCAGTCGTCGTCCTTGCCGTTGCAGTCCTCGGACGAGGGGGTCACTTGTCCGACGCAGCCCTCGGACCACTGTCCGTTTTCGCAGAGCTGATAACCACCATGGCATTTGCCGACGTCCTCGGTTCCGCCCGGCCCGCCATAACAAGCCTGGGTCGTGTCGTCGACGCACTCACACCCATCATCGACTAGGCCGTTGCAGTCGTTGTCCAGGGTGTCGCAGTCTTCTTCTTGAGGGAGCACTTGACCCTCACATTCGGCCGCCCAGACCCCACCTTTGCAGTGCTGAGTTCCGCCCGCGCAGGTGCCGATCCCGCGAGCGTAGGCCGGACCGGTGTAACAAGGCTGTGAGCTGCCCTCCTCACAGCCGCAACCATCGTCGACGGCACCGTTGCAGTTGTCGTCGATCCCCGTGCAGCTCTCCTCGGCAGGCAACTGGTAGCCGCTGCAGCTGCTCCACTGGCCATTCTCACAAGTCGACAAGCCATCATGACAGGCTCCAACCGACTGGGTCGCCGGGCTTCCCGGATAGCAAGGCAGCTGCTGACCCTCTTGACTGCACGCCCCCTCCGGAACCGTGCCGGCTCCGCTAGCCCCCACGCCGCTCGCGCCGTCGTCGCCAATGGAACCGGTGCAGGCGCCCACGACGAGCGTCGCTAACAAGAGCCACCAGGCGCGTACGATGGGGCGAACAGAAGGCAAGCTCGAATCCTTCGCACAGCGCAAGACGACTGTGCGTGCCGACTCAGAATACGCCTCGATTCATCGCAACGCAAAGCAACCACCGACGCGGCCCCGGACCTGGACTCAGCCTGGTCCGGAGCGGGCCGTGACCGTAGTCGTAAGCGGACTCGGACGCGGACTCGGACGCGGACCCGGACTCGGACGCGGACGCGGACTCGGACGCGGACCCGGACTCGGACGCGGACGCGGACTCGGACGCGGACTCGGACGCGGACCCGGACTCGCACGCGGACCCGGACACGGACCCGAACCCGGCCCCGAAGCTAACAGCTCAAGCCACAAACCGAGGAGACCGCGTTGACGCAGATCGAGTCCCAGTCGTAATCGCAACAGTAGGAGTCCTGGGAGCACACTTGCTGCACGCAGGAGCCCGGGCTGTCACAACCCTGGTTGAAAGGCGTGCTCGAAGGGCCGCTCGAACAAGGTGCATGCGGGCAGTTGCCGGCACAAGTTCCCTTGCCACAGATAGTCTGTACTTCACCGACGCAAACCGAATCCCAGCTGTTGGTGCAACAGTAGGAGTCGGATTGGCAGATGCTGGTCACGCACGAGCTGCAACCGGACACCAGGGCGCTGCCGGTCACGCATTTGTCGTGGGCACAAGGGCAACCGTTGTCCACCTGGCCGTTGCAATCATTGTCCTTGCCGTCGCCGCACACCTCGCTCTTGGGCTGCTTGTTCTGAACACATTTCAAATTGGCGTTCTGGCAGGTCAAGGTCCCGGCGCTGCACTCGCCATGCTTGCCGCTGTCGCAACTGGCGCCCCCACCAGGGTTGCCTTCATCTTTGCTCCCGTCGCAGTCGTTGTCCTTACCGTCGCATTTCTCACTGCTCGATTGCTTGTTCTGCGAACATTTGAGCGAACCACCTTGGCAAACCACGGTCCCGTTCTGGCAGATCCCTTGTTTGCCGGTATCGCAATAGGCTCCGCCTCCAGGGTTGTTGTCGTCGACCGTCCCATCGCAGTCATCGTCCTGGTTGTTGCAGCTCTCGCTCTTGGGCTGCTTGTTCTGGCTGCAGCCCAGCGTCCCGCTGTTGCAGTGCCAGATGCCGGCGTTGCAAATACCAGGTTTGCCGGTGCTGCAAGAGCCACCACCTTGCGGATCGCCCTCGTCGACCTGCCCGTCGCAATCGTCATCCTTGCTGTTGCATGCTTCTGGCGCCGGCGTCACTTGGCCTTGGCAAGTCTGTGACCAATGCCCGTCTTCGCAGGTCTGCTGGCCCGCATGACATTTGCCGACGTTCTCACTGCCGGCGGGGCCGCCGTAACAAGCTTGCGTGGTCCCGTCGACACAGTCGCAGCCGTCGTCGACCAGACCGTTACAGTCGTTGTCGAGGGTGTCGCAGGCCTCTTGTTGCGGCAGCTTCTGACCTTCGCAATCGGCCGCCCAGACCCCACCCACACAGTATTGGACGCCGCTGGCACAGATGCCGAGGTCACGGGTGTATGCCGGACCGGTGTAACAAGGCTGCGTGCTACCTTCATCACAACCACAACCATCGTCAATCGCGCCGTTGCAGTTGTCATCCACTCCGCTGCAGCTCTCCTCTGCGGGCAACTGATAACCACTGCAGGTGCTCCACTCGCTGTTGACACATATCGAGCTGCCGTCGCGGCAAGCGCCCACCGAACGGGTCACCGGGCTGCCCGGATAGCAAGGCAACGTCTCGCCTTCTTGGCTGCATGCCCCTTCTGGCAAGGGCCCGGCTGCGTTGGCTCCAGCGCCTCGCTCGTCGCCGATTTTGCCCGTACATCCCCCAACGCAGACGACGACGAGGGCCGCGGCGATTAGCCACACAGCACTGAGAAAGCGGCACACGGAAGCCAAAGCTCTGACCCCCCAGAACGCAAGCAGCGGCGCCCCTCTTCACAGAATACGCGTCGCAAGCTCCCAGCGCAAAGACGCTCACTGCGGCTTGGCGGCGGCTGGCTGCTGAAGCCACAGGCTGCTAGCTTAGGTCGCTGAATATGTGCGCGCCGCTGGTCTGGATTCGTGGAGGAGGGGAGCTGGGCACCGCTGTTGGCCACGCGTTGCACGGCGCTGGGTTGCGCCTGCTGGTGCTCGACCGTCCGCTACCTTCGACCCTGCGCCTTGGCGTGGCCTTCGCGAGCGCCGCAGTCCAAGACCAGGTGACCGTCGCCGGCGTTGAGGCGGTGCACTGCCTTGAAATGACTGCTGTTGTCGAGGCCTGGGCGGCAGGGCAGGTGCCAGTTTGGACGACTAGCGAAGCGCCCGGCCCCGCTCCTGCAGCACTGATCGACGCCCGCATGCAGCAACTCAGCAAACCGGAGACCTTGCTTGACCGAGCCCCCATAGTGATTGGGATCGGTCCGGGTTATGTAGCTGGTCGCGATGTGCATTTCGTCATCGAATCCAACCGCGGACCGCAGCTCGGGGCCGTCATCGAGCAGGGGCGAGCCGAAACCCACACCGGCGTTCCCGGTGAGGTCGCTGGCTTCTCCGCAGAGCGGGTCTTACGCGCCCCGCGGGCAGGGCAGCTGCGCCGGGTTCGCGCGCTCGGCAGTTTCGTCGAGCGAGGCGATGTCGTGGCGATGGTCGGCGGAGCACCGGTGTTGGCCCCGATGCGGGGTATGATTCGCGGCCTCAAGCTCACCGGCGTAACGGTGGGAGAAAATCACAAAGTGGGCGATATCGATCCGCGGCGTGACCGTAGCTTGTTGAAGCAGATGACCGACAAAGCAAGAGCTGTAGGACTTGGAGCCTACCAGGCATTGGTGCGTGCCGGACTGATCGAGCCCGACTCAGCCCAGCGAGACGACCACACCCACAGCGACTATTCGACATCTAGGAAAGAGATCTCGTCATGTATCTAGCCCTGGAGCGCTACAGCCGGCCAGAGAGCATCCAGCAATGCCTCGAGCTCCTGAACGAGCCTGAACAACGTGCCGCCCTGCTATCAGGAGGGACCGACCTCAACGTGTCGGGCCACGAACAGCTGACCCACGTGATCGATCTGCAAGCCTTGTCACTCGACAGCATCGAGGAACGCGGCGACGAGCTGCGGATCGGCTCCTGCGTTACTTTGGGCCGTCTGCGCCGTGACGCGCATTTGCAACGTCCTTGTTTCGCTGCCCTTCAGCAGGCTGCTGGCGGCTTGGCCAACGTTGGCATCCAGAACCGAAGCACCATCGGGGGTCGCATCGTCGTAGACCGCGCTGACCAAGACGTGCCTCCAGCACTTGCGGCCATCGGCGCGAAACTGCGGCTGGCTCGGCTCGAAGACGGCAAGCTGGGCGAGCAGCTCATCGACTACCCGGTCGGTACTACGGCGCGCAAAGCGCTCACCAATGCGCTGGTGATGCAGGTGGTGTTGCCCATCAGCCCTGGGCGCAGCGCGCGGCGCCGCTTCGGGCGGAGCGCGGTCGATGTACCCCTTGGTTGCTGCGCCGCAATGCACGACGGCAGCGCTTACCGTTTGGTTGCGGGGCTGCAAGGCCCAGGAGCAGCGGGTTTGAAGAGACTCGATCAAGCCGAGCAAATGCTCGGCTCCTGGGGCGGGTCGCCGCCGGAAGACTGGCGTCAAACGCTTCGGGCCGCGCTGCTCGACGAGCTCGAGGAGCTCAGCGACGCATGGGCGAGTGGAAGCTACCGCAAGGATCTGAGCGCAACACTCATGACGAGGGCGGTCGCCGCCGTGCTCGGCGAGCAGGAGGTAGAAGCGTGAAGGTCGAGCTTGTTGTCAACGGCAAGCCAGTATGCTGGCAATGCCCACCGGGCGAGTTTCTCACCGAAGCGCTGCGGCGCCACGGGCTCATCGGCACCAAGCGGGGCTGCCAGTCAGGCGACTGCGGGGCCTGCACGGTTTTGCTCGATGGTGAGCAAGTCCCGAGCTGCATCATCCTGGCGGCCCAAGCAGCCGGCCACGAAGTGAAGACCATCGAGGCGCTCGGCAGCTTCGACGCGCCCCACCCCATCCAACAAGCCTTCGTGGACCACACCGCCATTCAATGTGGTTTTTGCACGCCGGGCATGATCTTGGCGGCCAAATCGCTAATCGACCAGGTCCCCGATCCTTGTGAGCAACAAGTTCGTGAAGCGCTGGCGGGGCATCCCTGTCGCTGCACCGGCTACGTCAAACCCATCGAGGCGGTGCTCGCCGCTGCCACCAAGCTGAGGGAGGAGCCATGAGCGACGGTCAAGACACCACGTCGAAACAACCGACCTCGGCCTCGGCAGAGCAAACCTGGGATACCGGGCAGTCCTCGCTCGGGCTCATCGACGACTTCAAGGCGGTCAACAAGAGCCCACGCCGGGTGGATGCGCTCAAACTCTCGCTCGGTAAAGGAACCTTCGCCGACGACATCGAGCTCGATGGCATGCTCTACATCAAGCTGTTGTGGAGCCCTCACGCGCACGCACGGATCACCTCCATCGACACGAGCGAAGCCGAGAAGATCGGTGGCGTCATCGCGATTCTCCACCACGGCAACGTGCCGCGGGTGCCCTATACGACCGCTGGACAAGGCCACCCCGAGCCCTCGCCCTACGACACCTTCATGTTCGACCACAAGGTGCGCTTCGTCGGCGATCGCGTCGCCTGCGTGGCCGCCGAGAGCGAGGAGGCCGCGGCCCGCGCGGTGGCGGCAATCAAAGTGCAATACGAACCGCTCGAGGCGATTTTCGATCCCCGCGAAAGTGACGCGCCAGGCGCGCCAGTAATCCACGATCAGCCCGAAGCAACGGGCTTGCCGGGCTTCGACAAGAGCCGCAACATCGCCGCTGCCATGGACGTTACCCATGGTGAGCTCGACGAGGCTTTCGCGCGCGCCGATCTCGTCCTCGAGAATACCTACGACGTGCCCTATCAGGCCCACTGTTGCCTCGAGCCGCACGTGGCCCTGAGCTGGCTGGACGAGGACAATCGGCTCGTGGTCCGGGGCGCCACACAGGTACCGTTTCACAGTCGGCGGATTCTCTCGCGGGTTTTGCAGATCCCCATCCAGCGCATCCGCGTGGTCAAGCCCCGCATCGGCGGCGGCTTTGGAGGCAAACAAGAGATCCTCCTCGAAGATCTGCCGGCCATGGTCACGCTGCGCACGGGCAGACCGGCCCGCTTGATGCTCACCCGGGCTGAAGAAATGGTCTCCTCGCGAACCCGACATCCGCAACTGTTGCGCTGGAAGACCGGCGTCATGCGGGACGGCACGCTGCTCGCCCAGGAGCTCGAAGTCCTCGCCAACACCGGCGCTTATGGCGCCCACGCCCTCACCGTGCAGACTTGCACAGCAGGCAAGACCCTGCCGCTATACCGCGCCGAAGCCTACCGATTCATCATGAAGTCGGTGTACACCAACCTGCCGGTCGCTGGCGCGTTCCGTGGCTACGGCGGACCTCAGGGGTTCGTGGCGCTCGAATCTCAGATGGACGAGGTGGCCGACGAGCTGGGAATGGACCCTATCGCTTTTCGGCGCAAGAACCTGATTGGCCCCGGCCACGATAACGCTCTGGCCCAAGCCCTCGGGGAGGGCAAAGAAGGCCCACCACAACGGATCCGCTCGTGTGCCATCTCCGATTGCATCGATCGCGGCATGACTGCGATTGGCTGGGAGCGCCGTGACGCACTACCGCGAGGCGGCGCAATCAAGCGCGGCATGGGCATGAGCTGCCTGATGCACGGCTCGGGGATCCCAGGCGTGGACATGGGCTCTGCGCGCGTGAAGCTCAATGAGGATGGCTCCTTCAACTTGCACGTTGGGGCTACGGACATTGGCACCGGGTCAGACACCATCTTGTCGCAAATCGCCGCCGAAACGCTATCGGTGAGCGTCGACAAGATCGTGATCTACTCGTCGGACACCGATCACACGCCTTTCGACACGGGCGCTTATGCCTCCAGCACCACGTTCATCACTGGCAATTCGGTACGTAAAGCCTGTGAGAAGGTGGTCGAGCAGCTGCTCGACGCTGCATGTGAGATGTGGCGACATGCGGGCAATCCCGCTGACCGTGACAACGTGCACGTCGAGGGGGGGCTGGTGCTGCGCAGCGACGGAGCGACACTGAGCTACGCCGAGATCTGCTTGTCCACCTTCTACAATCATGACCAGCACCAAATCATGGATCACGGCTCCCACATGAGCTTCGAGTGCCCGCCACCGTTTTCCGCGCACTTCGCCGAGGTTGAGGTCGACACGGAGACTGGCGGCGTGAAGATCCTCAAGTACGTCGCCGCCGTCGACTGCGGCGTGCCGATTCACCCGGCCAGCTGCGAAGGGCAAACCGAGGGCGGCGCGTGCACGGCGATGGGCTACGCCTTGAGCGAGGATTTCATCTTCGACGACGCTGGTAAGCTGCTCAGCGACAGCTTCATGCACTACAAGCAGCCCTCCGCGCTCGACATGCCACCTTTCGAGACGATACTGGTGCGCTCCTACGAGCCAGCTGGACCCTTTGGCGCCAAATCGGTTTCCGAGATCCCAGCCGACGGGCCCGGACCCACCATTGCCAACGCCATCGCCAACGCCATCGGTGTGCGCTTTCGACAGTTGCCCATCACTCCAGAAAGAGTGCGCCAGGCTTGGCTCGAGAAACAGGCACGACAGCAAGCAGGCAACGCACAATGATGGGCTTCGCACGGGCGCGTTTGCTGCTACCGCTTTGCGACGAGCGCGGACGGGAGGAGATCATCGAGGACGGCTTCGTCTGCTATCGGGCTGACGAAATCCTCGAAGTCGGCAGCTACGACGAGCAAGTAGGCCAGCGTTTGATCGCCAAACATGGGCCGCTCGATGTCCTCGGGGGCGGGACCGCGAGCACGCCTGCCGAGCTGCGCTGCCTCGATGGGGTCATCCTTCCTGGTTTCGTAAAAGCCCACGGTCACGACCACGAGTCACCCATCATCGGCCTGGTCCGCGACGTCCCGCTGACCGCTTGGCTCGACGGCGCGGTCAATCTGTTCACCCGCTTTCTAGAAGAGCGCGAGGACCAGCTGCGCGCACACCTGGGCGACTCGCCTCATTTCCTGACCTACCTAAAGGCCAAGGCTGACGACCTGTACTACGGCATCACCTCAGCCATGACCCACCACTGCAACTTCAGCAAGTACCGCGCTGCGGAGCTGGCGCGTGCAAGTGAGCAGGCAGGAACGCGCATCATCATCGCCGTGGGCAGCCAGGATCGAAACTACTACGAAGGCATCCTGGACAAACCTCACGGTGTGGCTATCGAGCGTCTCAACGACGCAGCCCAAGCTCAATCAGCCCGGACAACCATCATCCCGGGACCCGATCAGTTCTTCTCCAACGGCCCAGAGCTGCTGACCGCGCTAAAGGGCTGGGCACGTGACCACGGCACCCTCTTTCACTGCCACTCCTCCGAAGAGCAAGCGACGACCGAGTGGTTCACGAGCGAGTACGGCAAGACGCCGGTGCAGTACGCCCATGAGCTCGGGATCCTCGACGAGCACACAGTTCTGGCCCACCAGGTGCATACCAGCCGGGAAGATCTCGCCATCTTGCGCGACACCGGCACCCGCATCGTGCACAACCCGCTCGCCAACACCATCCTCGGCTCAGGCATGCCACCGATCATGGATATGCTCGAGGCAGGCATCCAGGTGGCGATCTCCACCGACGGCTCCGGCAGCGCCGACAGCCAGAACATCCTCGCCGCCGCGCGGCTCGCCTCGCAGTACCAGAAGGCGCTGCACCAACGCGCTGAGAACCTGCCAGCCCAGCAAGTGCTGGAAATGATTACCGTCGAAGCCGCGAGCATCCTCGGCATCAATGCGGGTAGTCTTGCACCCGGCAAGGCCGCTGATCTCGTCGTGATCGATCTGACGCGGCCCAACTTGGTCCCCACCCGCAAAGTCAATGTCGTGCAAAACCTCATCTGGGCCAGCGATGGCAGTGAGGCGCGCTATGTGGTGGCGGGCGGCGAGCTCGTTAAAGACGACTACCAACTCGTGTCGATCGACACCGCCAGCATCTGCGACAAGATGCAATGGCTGGCCGAACAGCTCGATGCGTATCGGCTCGAGGCTGGTGAGCTGCGGGGTACCGGCGCCCACCGCTGACGGTGGAGCGTGGAGGGCGGCCGTGCTCGAGCTTCGCGCTCGAGCCCGAACCAGCGCCAGAGTGTGTGCACGTGGCTGCCCACCTCTTG
The DNA here is from genome assembly GCA_964599485.1 of uncultured Polyangiaceae bacterium. Taxonomy (GTDB): domain Bacteria; phylum Myxococcota_A; class Polyangia; order Polyangiales; family Polyangiaceae; genus JAPYTK01. Next base: position 18,535 of record CAZRGL010000010.1, on the reverse strand, counting down.
CACAACCTTGTGCAGAACGAGCGCGCAGCCAAGCCCGGCTACGGAGCCTCCGAACTGGATAAATCGCTAATACAATCGGCTCCTTAGGAGGAATGCGCCGTCTCCCAGCAGAGCTGGCACAGCCGCTGCAATGCCCCACACCAACACAAGAGTGAGGGGAAACACGATGCATCACGGTCCGGCTACCACCACACGACAGCGCAAACGGCGGGACACCCGCACTTCACCTGCAACGACCCGCTACCGCCGGATCTCTCGTCCCAGGACCGCCAGCCGCTCACTTGCTCACCTGGTTGCAACCAACGGAAGGCTGGACAGCGTCGACGCCGTACGCTGGACGCTACGGTGCGCTCGCATTCTCGAACGACTCCACAGCGCCAGCAAGACGCACGGCAGCCTCAGCGCATCGGTCGTCATCATCGATTCAGACAAAAGCGGGAATCGAGCTGTACTTCGCCGGGCGCTCGGCAAACCGGCGCCGCTGGGTTGGCGCAGCCCCGAACAACTACACGGACAGCGTGACGCACACAGGGGCGATACCTGGGGCATCGGCGTCATGTTGTTCTATTTGCTCACTGCGCACATGCCGTATCCCGGGTTGAGCGCCAGCGCAGTTTGGCAGCAAATGTGTGCTGGAGAGCGTCCCAATCTCCGCGCCTACGGCGTGGATGACGAGATTCTGCAACGTGTTGTCGACTCGCTGCTCGAGCCTCAGCTCGATAGGCGCGTAACCATCATCGGACCCGTACGCAGAGCATTGGAGCGCTGGCTCGCGTCGCGCGAAACGCAACGTGGTCGCTGGATCGCCGCCAGCGAAGTCGGGGTCCACGATGGTCGCGCTCAGATGCCGACCGGGCGCTTCGTGTCTGCCGAGCAGCGTGCCCGCGCTGCCCACCTAGCGCAAAGCTCGGGCAAAGCAGGCGAACGACGACGCCAATCCGAGACTCCGGTCATCACCTATGTCGAGCTGACCGGACCACAAGCATCGCTGCACAACCTGCTGGCGGCAGTAGGCAACGACAGTTTGGATGAGGAGGATCTCGTCACCGCCCAATGGACCGTCCCATCGGAGCAGCTGCTGGCGGCGTTGGGTTGAGAAGGCGAACAAACGCAATGCACGCCCTGAAACGCAACTTGCACGCTCGGCTCAGACGGCTGGAGCGGGGCGACGTCATCGACGGTCGCTGGCACATCGAGCAGCGCTTGGGTGAAGGCGGCATGGGCACCGTCTTTGCGGCACGTCACAAGATCATCGGCCGACGGGTCGCCATCAAAGTGCTCAAGTCGACCGCACAATCGTCTGCGGTACGGCGTTTCGCCAACGAGGCGCGCGCCGCCGCCGCCATCGACCATCCGAACGTCGTTCAGGTGTTCGACTTCGGCACCCTGCCAGACGGGCGCCCCTACTACGTCATGGAGCTGCTCGGGGGCAAGCTGCTGTCTCGCGTGCTGCGCGAACGGGCCTTGTCTTTCGACGAAATCTGTACATTTGGATCACAGATCGCCGACGCGCTGGAGCGAATCCACGAGCAAGGCTTGGTGCACCGCGATCTAACGCCCAACAACGTCATGCTGGTCGGGCCGGAGCATGATCTGACGTGCAAGATTTACGACTTCGGCATCGCCACCAGCCCGTTACGACGCATCGGTCGTCTGACACCGGCCGGACGCGTCGTCGGAACGCCTGCGTACATGTCTCCAGAGCAATGCATCGGCGAAGATGTCGACTGGCGCTCCGATCTATACGGCCTGGGCGTGCTGCTTTTCGTGATGGCCATAAGGCGACTTCCGTTCGAGCAAAGCGGTCACCAACAAGTGATGCGCGCCCACGTTTCCGACCAAGCCATGCAGATTGTGGAGTTGGCCTCCGGCGAGCCCTGCCCCGGTGGGTTGGCCCGACTCATCAGCGCTTGTCTATCCAAGAACCCCGCAACACGCATCCAGTACGCGAGCCAGCTGCGTGAAGAGCTGCTGCGCCTTCGGTCAGCCGGCCCCCTCGCTTCTGAGCGTCCCACCCTCCAGCCACCACCTGCAGAGCCCTCGACGCGCAGCAGCAGCTTCGCCTTCGGCGAATGACCCGGCCTAGCTACGTTGGCGCAACCAGTCGCGGATCAGGGGCCACGTCGTCGTCGGCGCAGCCTTGCCGATGATCAAATCCACATGCCCCATCTTGGGTCCGCGGCGGCCTTGGGACATGACCACGCATTGCTTGTCCTCGACCTCCGCTCGTTCATAACAGCGCACGACGTCCGGAACTGAGATGAGCGCGTCGCGACTACCCGCGATGACCAACAGCGGAACTTCGGAGCGCTCGAAACGCTCGAAGTACGAACGTCCTTTCGCGTCTGCAAAGCCGCCGCCATACGCCATCCCGGCCAGATGCTCCACGATCCCCATGGTGCTCGGCTCGAAGCTGCGCCTGAGGTACTCGCGCAGAATCGGATCCTCAATCGATCCCGGCGCCCACGCCTGCAGCGGCAAGAGCCTCGCGGTGGGCGCGTTGAAGGCGACCCGGGTGGCGTTCATCGCCCAGCCAACCCAATTCGTCGGCACGACATAATGGCGCGGCATTGGCATCACGCGACAAAATGCCAAGGCTGCACCGGTAACGGCTTTGAGGGTGCGGTTGTGCTTACCGAAACCGTAGAGCCCAGCCAAAGAGACCACGCCGCGAATCCGCTTTGGTTGCAACCCCGCCACGCTGCAGCTGATGGCCGCACCCATGCTGTGCCCAACCAAGAACAGCTCTTGCTGCCCGGTTATCGCGGCGATCCGCTCAATCGCGCGGCTCACGTCGATTTCGACGTACTCACGAAACGCGGTTGGGCGGCGAGCGCCCAGCGGCCTACTGCGCCCCACGCCGCGCAGATCGATGGCAAAAGTATCGAAGCCGGCGTCGGCAAGATAGTTGTGCAGTGAGCGGCCACGTACATGCCAAGCGTGACAATTCTGGGCGAAGCCGTGAGTGAGCAATACCACTGCGCGATCGGGCGCGGTCAACGCGCGTTTGCGCACCAACGCTGTGGCGCCGTGCTCGAGCTCCACCAAATGGACCGAAGCCTGCAATCTGGTCCGTTTGCCCTCATTGATGGATTGCTCCACCACATGCTCAGGGAACAGCACCAACTTGGCTCTTCGCTTGTTCATTGAGGCCGTTGAGATCGACGCAGCGCCAGCCATGCTACCAAAGCCGCCGCGGCTTGGCCCGAGCGTCCGCCCGCGAGCAGCTGGACAAAGCCCAGCCGGCGAGGGCTGTCACCCTCGCCGGCTGTTGCTCTTCAACCAACCACGCTTCGCGTCACTTCGAACCACAACCGTCTTCGTAGCTGTAGGTGTGGACCTGCTTTTCCTCACCTGCTTGGGTCTTGCTGATGCTCGTCTGCTCGAGCGGACGTCCCTTGCCGTCGAGCTTGGTGGTTCGGGTCGTCACGATGTCCGGCAGCGGCGGACCGGGTGACACGAGCGTCTCGACCATCACACGCTGACCGTCTTGGTAGCTCCAAGTTCGAACGACTTCAGCCTCGTCTGTGTTGCCCTGGAGCGGAAACACCTTCTCTTCCAAGGTATTCGAGCAAGCGACTGCGATATCGTTCTTGCCGAGCGCGGGAAGGTCCTCTTGATACAACCCGTCGCATTCCTTGGCGCAATCGCCTCGCTCGGGCATCGGATCAAACGGATCGCAACCAGCAACCGTGGTGCTGCTGTCCACCTTCTGTGTGCGTCGTGACACGGTGCTCTTGTCTTTATCGAGCTGGGTGACTTCGCGGCTCGTCAGGTTGCCCTCGTGGCTATAGTTGACCTGCCAAGTTAGCGCGCCGTCGGCGAACAGCTTCTCTTCGAGCAGACCGCCTTCGCCATAGGAGAAGAAGGAAGTGCCTGGCCCCACCTCGGTCACGCGGCCTTGCGCGTCGTATTTGTAGCTGACGGTAGCGCTGGCCTCTGGGTCACAATAGGCCAAGGTCGTGAACTCGGCTCGGCGACCGGCCGCGTCGTATTTGTGGCCCTGGCAGATGAGCAGCTTCCAGGTTCCGTCGCTTTGGAGTGCGTACTCCTTGGTGTCGATCAGTTGGCCCGAGTCGTTGTACAGGTGGACCCACTTCATGGTGTCCGACTCGTTGTCTTCGGTGTGCTTGCGCAATACTTCCGAGACCAACTTCTGGGGGTTGTAGGTGAAGGTCTCGACCGTCTCTTCGCCGTGGCCCATGATGACGCGCTTGAGAACCAAGCCGCTGGCGACGTCGCGGGTGACCTCGCGCGAGCCAATCGTATGGCCCTCGCTCTTGATGAGCATTCGGTCGACACATTCGCCGGTGGGCTCTGGCTTCGGGCCGGGCCCTTGTCCACCCCCGCCGGTATCATCGGATTGATTGGTGCTGCATGCGAAGAGCAGCGGGAAGGCGAGAGCACAAAGTAGAAAACGTCGCATGGTCATCCTCCTGCAATGGGGACATCGATTTGATGTTGATTGACTGAGCTGCACAACGCGTACCAACTGCAGCGAGCCCGCGTTCGACGCCGGCCGCACGCGGAGCGAGACTCGATGGTGGGGACCGCTAGCGCGCGCTCAACACGGCTAGCAGCTTGGCCAATGCAGCCACCGTTTGAGGTCGGCTTTCGTCGGTCCGCAGGGCCTTGGGCAACTCGATGTGCAAACAGCGTCCTGGGGGCTCGTTCATCATGCCGGCAGCCTTGTTCCCACCCGCCGTCCAGTACACTTCGTCGAGCGGCTCGATCTTCAGCGCGAAGTCGAGTAGCAAGCCGCTCCGGGCGCTCTGGTAGGTGTCTTTCAGCAGCTGCGCGAGCGCGGCGTCGACGTTCACGGTGGCAACCTGAATTTCCAACGCCGTCTGTTGCTTGGAGTTGCCGTGGATCTCCACGTAGTCGGCTGGGCCTAGCTGCTGAACGCAAGCCCGGAACACGTCAAATACCGCTTGTGCGCGCTCGGTCCAAGTCTCAGAGGTCGTCTCCGTGGGACGGTTGACGTTGATGTAATGCTCGTCGGTTCGGTAGCCCCAAGCGCGCACCACGTTGGCTGGGTGTGCGAGCGCGAGCTCCGCAGCGAGCTGCTTGGTGCGGTAGTCGTATTTGCCGTGAGGAGCCATCAGGGTCAGGCCGCCATCGCCAGCCATCTGCGCGTCCATTTCGCCAAAGCCCAACGCCAGAACCTGATGGCCACAATCGGCTGACAGCGGGCAATCGACGGGGCAGCTCGTCGCCGATTCCCCGAGCTTTGGATCGCACAGCGAATCGCCACAGTGAGCCTGTTGTCCACCGCTACCACCACCGCTCGCGCCGGGCACAGCGGCGTGCTTCGACGCCGACTCACCGCAGCCAGCAGCGGCTAGCGCACCGAGCAAAGCAAAGCAGCCGCGACGCAGATCCATGAGCCGATTGTACGTCGCGGGCTGTCGCTGGACACGCCGCAAACAGTTTTCGCGGACAATAATGCGTCACCGAACAGTGCTGCTGTGGTCTGCAGCGACGGTCACTGGAGAAACCCGACCCTCGTCGTCGATACGAAATGCATAGGTCGACGAATCGGCGCTGGTGCCCAACTGCCGACTGATGAGCACAATCACCTTGCCGCCACGACCAATGATGGGATCACGTTCCAAGTCCCAACCAAACCCTTCATGCTCGATGTCGTCGAAGACCGGTACGTCCGGCGTGCCGGACAAATCATCGAGCGGCGCCACGCGCATGCGCACATCACCCATCGGGCTACGCCACATCACCACCATGGCCTCACCCAAATCTCCGGCCAAGTACCGACTACTTCGCGAATAACGCGTCAAGGTCAGCGTCGCGCGGCGGATCTCGCACCCGCTGCGCTTGCAGCGCATCCGACCCACTGTGTAGCGACCGGTCACGGGTTTGGCTTCTTGCGCTACCTGGTCAGCCTCGAAGGGATCATTGCCCAGCTCTTCCCGCCCGCTGATCCGACTCAGGGTGGCGGTGTCGTGCTGGCAGGTAAACCCGAAGCTCCGGCCGGTCTTGACCTGCAGTGGAGATGCCCAGCCCTGCTTTGTGCGAAACAAGAGCGTCGCTCGGGAGCCGTTCGCGGCACGCAGCAGCACGATCAAGGCCTCGGAGGTCCGGCAGCTGTCGAATACGGGCGCGCCCCGAATATGCACCGTCTTGCCGAGCCGCCTGACCGAGCCGAGCGCTGCTCCTTTAGGCTGCGCGCGGCGGGCGAACACTTCGTGTGTTCCGTCTTTGGTCGACTCGGTCCAAATGACCTCGTCCCACACCATCAGCGGCCCCATGGTCGGCTTGTGGGCGCCAATGAGAACGGGCCGCTGCACTACCCCATCGGCTACCCGATAGAGCGCGCGCTCAACCAGCGGCGGCTCGCGGGACACGCGTGAAAAAGTCCCGTTGGGCCAAACCAACGCGCCGGCGGGACGCGACGCCACTTGGAGCAAACGGCGGCCCGACGACACTTCGTAGAGGCCTTGACTCCAAGCACCGTCAACGAGGCCGTGAGCAAACATCAACGTAGGAGCGCCCGGACGCGCCGCGAGCAGCTCACCGGCCATACCCACTGGCAGGCTCGCCGGCAGCTGGCGGCAACTGGCCTTGGCTACGTTCAGGCCAACCCCACAGAGCGCGTAACGGGACTCGTGCTCGTAGAACGCCATCAAGACCCGCCCGGCGCCGCCCGGATCGGTGAGCAATCGCAAGTAATCGCCCGAGAACAAGGGCGTCATCCGAGCCGGATCGAGCAACGCTGCCGGCCTTGGCGGTGCAGCCACATCGGCGGCAAGGCGCCCCGGCTTTGCATAGCCGAGCTTCTTGCTCAGCCCGAATACCAGGTTCAGATCGAGGGGCGGCTCATCCCGTCCAGCAATGAATGCCCGCAAACCGGGCAGCTCGGCCCGCAGACGGCCCAAGAGCGCGCACTCGGTCTTCTCGCCGCAACCGTCTTTGCCGTGGCGGCGAAAAGCACGTTCATGAAGTGCCACGACCTGCCGGCGAAGGCTGGCCGAATAGGGCGCGCAACGAGCCGGCCAGCCGCTGTGCTGCGGATCCAGATCCGCTGCTATGGCTATGGCCCGCAAAGCCTTGTCGGCGTTCGCCACCCCCGCCCGGCCAAGCAAACACTGGGAAAGTGCCGCAAAGGACTCGGCCGCACGGTCGGCTGTGGGACGCCCAGCAAATCGAGACCAGCTCGCAGCAGCAGCTAGGCTCACTAGCCCCAGCAGCGCCGCAGCCACCAAGCCTCTCAAAAGCCGCCCCTTGTGCACGATCCCCATTGGACAGCACAACGCTCCGGAAGTTCCCGAAAAAATGGCTACGACCCTCCAGACTTGCCTGCTCTGCCTCTTTCTGCGATCTACGCCCCGTGACCGAGTCCGAGTCAGCGCAGCAGCCTGAGCAGGTCGAACAGCCAGCGCCGCCGCGTGAACAAGCCGCTGCGGAGCCAAACCAATCGGGACCGATCACGGCGCAGCAAGCGGGCCGTGGAGGCTTGGCCATCTCGGCAGCAAAAGTCTACTTCTTGTTCATCGGGCTGGTGCAGCAGATCTTGCTCAACCACATCCTGGGTACGCAGGGCTACGGGGCCTACAGCCGCGTGCAGTCTTTCGCCAGCATGGTCTACAACCCTGTGGTTTCCACTGCGGTACAAGGAGTCAGCCGCACGGTCGCAGGCGCTGAGGACGACGAGCGACCTGCAGCGACCCGTCGTGCGCTCGGCATCCATGCGGTCGCCATCGTGCCCATCGCCACGATCTTCTTCTTGGCCGCGCCGCAGATCACTCGGCTGCTCAACGCAGTGCATCTGACCACTGCGATGCGAATCGTCAGTGGCGTGCTGTTCTTCTACGGGCTGTACACGCCCTTTGTTGGCGTGCTCAACGGCAACAAGCGCTTCACGGCTCAAGCCGGCATCGACACGCTGTTCGCGACCATGCGCACGGTGGGTCTGGTCGGAGGCGCGGCTCTTTTCTACCACCAGGGTGCTGGCGTGGAGGGCGCCCTGGCAGGCTTCGTCGCCGCCGCCGGACTGATCCTCGGCGTCGTCGCTCCGCTGGCAGGTATCGGCAAGCACAGCGCGGGTGGGCCCTCGATACGGGAGCACCTTGCCTTCATCGCGCCGCTGCTCGGCGGACAGATTGCGCTGAACCTATTGCTGCAATGCGATCTCCAGCTGCTCGGACGGTTTGCGGCAGACGCTGCGGTGGCCATGGGTGGCGAGCCAGAGCTAGCCGACACGCTCACGGGTGCATACCGCGCCGCTCAACTGTTCTGTTTCTTGCCCTACCAGTTGTTGCTCGGTGTCACCTTCGTCCTGTTCCCCTTGTTGGCCACTGCCCATCGTGATGGCGACCGCGAGGCGGTACAGCGCTACGTCCGCACCGGAACGCGGCTCGCGCTGATCATGATGGGACTGATGGTCAGCGTGACAGGAGGGCTGGGCGGCAGCTTGCTGCGCTTGGTGTTTCGCGCCGACACCGCCACGCTCGGCGCGCCGGTCATGCTGGTGCTGGCGCCGGGGCTAGGCGCTTTTGCCGTATTCGGCATTCTTGCCACAGTGCTGACGAGCCTCAAACGGGAGCGACTCAGCGCTTTGCTGACGCTGGCCGCTCTGGGCCTGGTCGTCGCTCTTTGCTTTCTCTTGGTGCGCGGCCAACCCTACGGAACGGGCATGCTCGTTCGAACCGCGATTGGCACCTGCTGCGGACTGCTGCTGGCAACGTTGTTGACAGCAGTGGCGGTCAAACGCACCGCGGGCTCCGTAGCCGAGCCACTGACCGTGATTCGGGTGCTCGTGGCCCTCGCCGGTGGCATCGCGGTTGGCCGCCTGCTCCCAGCCCCGGAGCAAATCTTGGCCAGCCCCATCGTGGCCAAGATCCTGACCGTGGGCTATTGCGCGCTGGTTGGCGGCGCCTACCTTCTGATGCTCGCCGTCAGCGGAGAGCTCGGCAGCGACGACCTGGCGACCATTCGCCGGGTGGCCGGACGAGCCAAAACATAGCGATTGGCCTCTCGGCCGATCAGAATTCGCCAATAATTTCCCGCCATTAGGGAGTGGGAAATTTTCTTCTAAAGTTCTCCGGGCAACAGCCGTTCACTGTTGTGGGGCGATCCCGCCATGCTGCTGCCCGTCGACAACCCATCACCCACGTCGTTCACGCCTTCGGCGCGACCAAAATCGCTGGATGGACGCCCAGCGGTCGAGGCAGGCGCCTCGGTGGTGCGCGTATCGCCCGTGGCGCGGCGGCTCGGTGGCAGCCACCGTGACCCAAACCTCGATCCAGCCCGTCGCCGTCGAAACGCAGGACAGAATCCGCTGAGCGGCGGAAGCGCGGGCGACGAAACTGCTGCTGAAGCGGTGCAGCGCGCCCTGGCGGACGCGGCCAATGCGCCACCTCAGGCCACACCACAGCCTCAGCCCTCAACAGCTGACGGGTTGACCGACTTCGAGCGGGAGCTCGTCGAGCGACTGAGCGGCTCGACTCCGCCTCCTGCAACGAGTCAGCCGAGCTCAAACTCAAACCAGGTCCCCATCGCCGCGCCGCCTCGAACTGAGCCAGCGCCAAACCACTTGGGCAATCGAGGAGGCTCGCAGCCTTCGGCGCAAACGCTGCTCGAGCTCGCCCGCCAGCAGACTGCTACCTACCAGCCAGCATTCGGACCCACGCCGGCGGCCACTCAGCCGGCAGCCAGACCGCAGTCCGCAAACGAGACGCCTGCTCCGCCGGCGAATTCCAATGAGCCCTCGCTTCCTTCACGGGCCGATTTCAGCCGTGCATTGCAGCCGAGCAGGCCATCGGCCACACCGGTCGTACCAGACTCGATGCTGCCACCTATGATGGGTGAGCCCACGTCCGAAGGATTGGACAGTCCGGCCACCCGCTTGCGTATGAGCATGCGCCGCGGCGCGGCTGGCAGCCACGTCCACGTTTCGGACGACTGCCCCATCTGCAGAGCCGGGATCTCGGCATACAAGGGCGCTGGCTCTCTGTCCTGAACCAACCTGTCCACGCTGAGAGACTTGTTGCTCGCCAGCGAATCATGCAGGCTGCCCGCCACTCGGCTCGGGCCCATGATGGCTCGACGGCCGCTCCCGGAGGCATACGGTGGCTCAATTCATCTACACGATGATGGGTGTACGCAAAGTGCACCCTCCCAACAAGGAGGTCATCAAAAGGCTGTCCTTGTCATTCTTCCACGGCGCCAAGATCGGCGTGCTTGGGCACAACGGCGCCGGCAAGAGCACCTTGTTGCGCATCATGGCCGGCGTGGACACCGATTACCTCGGCGAAGCCAAGGCAGCCGATGGCACCAAGATCGGCTACCTCGCTCAAGAGCCGCTGCTCGATGACGACAAGACCGTGATCGACCACGTTCACCGCGCAGTTGCCGACACCCGCGCGCTGCTCACCCGCTTCGAAGAGATCGGCACCATGCTTGGTGAAGATCCGCCCAATATGGACGAGCTGCTCGAGCAATACGGCGAGCTGCAGAACGAAATCGAAGCCAAGGACGCCTGGGAGCTCGATCGAACTGTCGAGCGGGCCATGGACGCGCTTCGACTGCCGCCGCCAGACACTGAGGTGAGCCGACTGTCCGGCGGCGAGCGCAGACGTGTGGCGCTCTGCGAGCTGTTGCTCAGCAAACCCGACATGCTGCTGCTCGACGAGCCCACCAACCACCTCGACGCCGAGAGCGTCGCTTGGCTCGAGCGTTTTCTCGAGGAGTATCCTGGCACCGTGGTGGCGGTCACCCACGACCGCTACTTCCTCGACAACGTGGCCGGTTGGATCCTCGAGCTCGAGCATGGCCATGGCTATCCTTATGAAGGCAACTACTCCGGCTGGCTCGACCAGAAGCAACAACGCCTCGCTCTGCAGGAGAAGGAGACGTCTGCCCGCCAGCGCACTTTGCAGCGTGAGCTCGAGTGGGTGCGCATGGCGCCACGGGCACGCCAAGCCAAGGGCCAAGCGCGCCTCACCGCCTACGAGTCCCTGCTCGCCGATCACACCAGCGCCGACCAGCAGGTGAAGGCGGGTCGCATCTACATTCCACCGGGACAGCGCCTCGGGGACCTCGTGATCGAGGCCAAGAACTTGCGCAAGAGCTTCGGCGATCTTCTGCTCATCGACGACTTGTCTTTCTTGTTGCCGCGCGGCGGCATCGTCGGCGTCATTGGGGCCAATGGTGCTGGCAAGACCACACTGTTCCGTATGCTGCTCGGGCAAGAGAAACCGGACAGCGGCACGCTGCACATCGGTGACACAGTGGACCTTGCTCATGTCGACCAATCACGTGGCGCGCTCGACGGCGACAGCACGGTCTGGGAAGAAATCAGCGGTGGTCAGGACACCGTCATCCTCGGCAAACGCGAGATAAAATCCCGCGCCTATGTCTCGGCGTTCAACTTCAGCGGTTCGGATCAACAAAAGCGGGTCGCCGAGCTTTCAGGTGGCGAGCGCAACCGCGTGCATCTAGCCAAGCTGGTGCGGCGCGGCGGCAACCTCATCCTGCTCGATGAGCCCACCAATGATCTGGACGTCGACACGCTGCGCTCCTTGGAGGACGCGCTACTGGCCTTCCCCGGCTGCGCGGTGGTCATCAGCCACGATCGCTGGTTCTTGGACCGGATTGCTACCCACATCCTGGCCTTCGCAGGCGCCAGCCACGTCGAGTGGTTTGCAGGCAACTACGCTGACTACGAAACCGATCGAAAGAGGCGCCTCGGTAAGACTGCCGATAGCCCCAAACGAATCAAATACCGCCGTATCAGCGACTAGTGTCGATGAGCTCACACGAGCCAGACCTTCCCCAATAATCCCCGGATGCAGCACGTCGCCAACCTGCCTCAGACGTGCGCGGGCTTGTCATCCATACTAACTTTTTGTGGTGGACCCACGCTCTCATGAGTCCCTCGAGCCGACACGGTCAACAGCCGCTTCACGGCGACAATCGCTGCGCACCGCCGCATTGGCCTCGTTATGGCCACTCTTTCTCTTGTTCGCGGTCGCTCCGCCCGCAGCCACCGCATTGTATTTGACCGTCGCTTTCGCTCCCTCTCTGCCCGAGCCCTATGCGCTATTGGCCGTACGCCATCGGGCGCCAACAGCACAACCAAAACCACCACCCCCACCGTGTCCGCCCGAGATGGCGCAAATCGATACCTTCTGCATCGATCGCTTCGAAGCACACCTCGTGCGGCTCGACGCCGACGGCACCGCCCATCACCACCCGCACAATCAACGGCCAGAGCCGAACCAGCACTATCGAGCGCAAAGCCGGGCTGGCGTCAAGCCGCAAGCGTATGTCAACCGCCAGGAGGCCGCCGCCGCCTGTGTCCGCGCAGATAAGCTCCTCTGCACATTCCGACAATGGCGGCGCGCTTGTCAGGGACTCGAGCACCAGCGCTACCCATACGGAAATACCGAGCAGCCAGCGCAATGCAATACGGGCAAGTTGCACTTGCTCCCCCAATGGTTCGGTCGCAACCCAGCTCGCTGGCATTACGACAAGCACTTCAATGCGCCAATGCTGGCTACCGTACCTGGCTACCTCGCAGAATGCGGCAGCCATGCAGGCTGCATCTCTAGCGACGGTGTCTTCGACATGGTCGGAAATCTCCACGAATGGGTCAGCACCGAAGCGAGTAGCACCCTCGTCGCGCGCATTGAAAGCGAAGGCGTGTGGCGGCGCGAGCAGCCCTGGCGCCCCAAAAACGGTCTATTTCTGGGCGGCTTCTTCAGTACTCGAAACGAGCTCGGGCCCGGGTGCCATTACACCACTTATGCGCATCAACCCAGTTACCACGATTACTCGACCGGATTTCGTTGCTGCGCACCCTCGAAGACCGCTAGCCAACCATGATTCGAGCGGCGGGTCTTGCGCTCACTCTCCCGAAAACCGCCTCAATAAACTGGTAGGCAATGGCGTTGTCCCAACTGCTGGGCGCCGTCGCTTGCCTATCACCCGTCCGCGCGTCACCTCCACGGCGACCGGTGGGTCGAGCTCGTAGCGATGCCCGCGCGTCGTGAATCGCAAGTGTAAGCGTTTGCCACGCCACATCAAGGGGCGCACGATGGGCAAAGGCTCAGCACCGTGCCGAATGTGCTTGCGGTGCTTGAGCAGGAAGGCCCCCAAGCGCACCGCTCGGTGGTTGTGCAAGCGATGGCAGCCGTGACTCGTACCCTTATGAATCGATGCATAGGACACCGAGCCGTGCGTGCGAATACCCTGGTCAGTGAGAAGCTCGGGGCCATCCACTCGATGATGAATGAGCATCACCAGACCATAAGCAGACGCGTAACTGGGTCCCATCAACTCTTGCTTGAGTCGCCAGCCACCGCGCACGGGCAGAACCAAATCACGCTTGGGTGTCGTGGTCGGGGGAATCCACCGCGGCGTCACCAACAGGTCACGCCAGATGCGGCTGCCCACCGGGGATTCCTTGTACGCCATACGAACCTGTTTGCTGCCGCCAACCCGTTCTGGCTTCCAACCACCGACGGTCGTCCCCCAGCGCATCAACGCAATCTCGCGGTCACCATTCTTGGCATACAGAACCAAGGTCGCGCGACGCTTGGGCAGTGGCACGCGCCGCAGGCCTGAGCCGGTGAGCGGATAGTCATACCTTATGTCTCCACGGTCGATCTCGGCGCGGAGCTCCATGTGCGGCGCGTGATACCGGGGCCTTCGCGGCAAACGAACCGCCACCCGCATCCCGGCCAGCTCCTCGGGTGTCGTCTCTTGGAGAAATCGACGCGCCGCAGAAGGACTGGTCCAGCCGAGCGCGCGGGCCGCGGCTTCGACCGCAGGCGAGATGTGATCGACTGCCCCATCTGCAATCGCTGGCCAGCGTCCTACTCGGTGAAAGCCCTCCGCGTCGAGCTGACGCCCCAGCACCAGACCCGGCGCGCCTCGCGCGGTGCCATCTTCGATGAGCCCTGCGGCATCCACTACCCGCTCTCGGGGCACCCGCAGCAGGACCCGAAAATCGAGCTCACGTGAGTCTAGTGCCATGCGCGAAGCGCTCTCTTGGTCGAGTGTCCAACTGATGAGGGCGTGGCGACGCTGATAGAGGCTCAGGGCGCTGTGACTGCGTGAATCCAGCACGCCAACTCGAGGACTACCGAGCAAGAACCCGTCGCAGCGCAGGTGCGCTTGCGCTGCCGCGATAGCCCCCACGCGAACTTGAAGACGCGCCCACTGTCGGTAGGTAGGACCATAGCGTTCATCGTCGCGCAAACCATCGATAGACGCCATGCCACGTCGTTTCGCGCCTTGGGCGAGTCGCTCGGCCAGCGTGCGAACGGTCCAGCGGTCGGCCCGCTGCTTTTCCAGAGGACGCCACGCGTCGACAGGCCTCACCAACGTTTGGAGCGCCGTCTTGCTCACCTTGTCGTGACAAAGATGACGCGTTTCGTCGAGCAACCAACTGCGCACCCGTGAAACCGTCGGCATGACACCATATAGCTCCAGAAAGCGATCACGCTGAGCGCGATGATTCTCGGGCAACTCGTCGGTTCGACCCGCTGCAAGTGCTTGCAATGTCTCGCGGTATGCCAGCGTACCAACATTTCCCATGGTTGGCGCTTCATCGAATAGAGCGGACAACCAACCGTCGGAGAGATCCACAATGCTGAGCCCGAGCTTGGCCGCATCGGCGGGACAGATCTCTTCGCGCTTGTGGCCATCCGCATAGTGACTTGCCGGCCGCGCGCACTTCGTTCTATTCGAAATGGGGTCAGCGGAGAGTCTCGGCGGCAGCCTCAACTCTAGCGAGCCGGTCTGAAGCAAACTGAGCTCAGCAACGTCCTGACTACCCCGCAAGAGAACGACGCTCAGCGCCAATGCGATCAGCGTGACCAAGGTACGAAGCGTTGTTGTTGCTCTGATATTGGAGCTTAGCGCGCCATTGGCCACTGGACAAACCGCGCCACGCCGAGTAATGACGGGCTGGTTCGGTCCAATGGTCTCTCACGCTGTCGAAACGGGGCAGCCCGCCCCCATCTCGAGTCGCCCGAGCCGACGCCTAGCGCGCTCGGCAACCGCGCTGTTGACGACGGGCTCGTTGGCCGCCGCTGGACTTGCGCTGACCCCTTCCGCTGGACTTGCGCTGAATGCCGTAGTTGCTCCGCCCCAATCCGCTGAGTCTGGGCTCGAACATTACCTCGACGCGATTTGTCTCGGCGGTCCGACGCGTTTCGAGCAGGCCGTACCAATGCGACCGCTTCCGAGAGCGCGCTTGCGCTTGCTCAACGTGGTGCGCAAGGAGTCGCTCGATGTCGTACCGTTCGACTCTTTTGGGCGACCTGCTCCGGACGCGTTCGCGCAGATCGACCACTTGTTCCGATCCGCTCGGGATAGCCAGGCCGCGATCGATCCGAAACTGATCGAGCTGCTCATCAGCATCGCTCGGCACTATCCCGACCGCCGGCTGCGTCTCATCTCTGGGCACCGCGATCCGGGTGGGCGAACCAGCAAGAAGAGCTATCATGTACGCGGCATGGCGGCCGACATCGCCGTGGCCGGTGTTCCCAGCCGCGACTTGGCCAAAGTGGCGCGCAAGCTTGGTGCGCGAGGCGTCGGCCGCTACCCGCGTTTCGTCCACGTCGACGTGCGCGCCGTGCCCTACAAATGGGCGGGCTGGTAGACCAACAGCGCGCGCACTACCAACAGCTCAACAGCTATTGGTAGGTACAGTTCATGTTGCACACGGTTGTGACCTGATTCACACAGATCGAGTCCCAGTCGAACGTGCAGCAATAGGAGTCGGCCGCACAGATGCTGGTCACGCAGTTCGCCTGCCCCGAGTCGCAACCCGATGTAAACGGTGTGGACGAGCCATTGGCGTCGCAGGGCGCTGAGGGGCAGCTACCCGCCGAGTCAGCACATGTGAGGCTATCGCAGGTCGTACGAACCCGCGACACGCATAGCGAGTCCCAACTGTTATTGCAGCACCAAGGGTCAACATTGCAAATGTCGATGACGCATTGGTTAGAATCGCAGCCGCTGGTCAGCTTTGTTCCGACAGTGCAGAGCGGGTGAGCGCACGCGCAGTCTGGATCGTTGCTGTCGGTAAGCCCGTCGCAGTCGTTGTCGAGGTTGTCCGAACAGTTCTCGGGGCTCGACGATACATTCTGCTGACACTGCAACGAGCCACTGACGCAATTCATGGTACCGGCGGCGCACACGCCCTGCAGATTGGTGTTGCAGCTGTTGCCGCCGCCTGGATTGCCTTCATCGACAGAATTGTCACAGTCGTCATCTAGGTTGTTGCACTGCTCTGGACTGGACTGCTGATTGGCCGTGCACACGATCTGTCCGCCCGAGCAGTTTTCCGTACCCGGCCCGCACACGCCAAACAGCCCCGTATTGCACGAACCACCACCACCAGGGTTGCCCTCATCGGTGGAGTTGTCGCAATCGTCATCTAGGCCGTTGCATGTCTCCGAGCTCGGCGATGCATTGGCCACACAGTTCAGCTGGCCGCCGCTGCAATGCTTGGTACCGGGCGAACAGACACCGAACAGTCCGGTGACACATGGCACGCCACCTTCGGGGTCGCCCTCGTCGACGGAGTTGTCGCAATCGTCATCCAAGTTGTTGCACTTCTCGCTGGACGACTGGACATTTTGCGAGCAGATGATCTGCCCGCCTTGACATAGGTCGGTTCCGACAGCGCACACGCCGAACAGCCCTGTGCTGCATATGCCGCCACCACCCGGGTTGCCTTCGTCGACTGCCTTGTCACAGTCGTCATCCAAGTTGTTGCATTGCTCGGGCACAGCTGGATTGGTCTGCTTGCAAATCAGCTGCCCGCCTTGACATAGGTCGGTTCCGGCAGCGCAGATCCCTGACAGACCCGTATTGCATGGGCCGCCGCCCTCGGGGTTGCCCTCGTCCAAATCGCCATCGCAGTCGTCATCGATGCCGTTGCAGAGCTCGCTGCTGGACTGTTGGTTCTGCACGCAGCTGAGGCCGCCATTGCTGCAGATGAATGTCCCTGCCTTGCATTTGCCGAGCGCGCCCGTGTCACAAGCGCCGCCCCCATCGGGATTGCCTTCGTCCTGGTCGCCGTCGCAGTCGTCGTCGAGACCGTTGCACTTCTCGTTCGACGATGGCACGTCTTGGCTGCAAATGAGCGCGCCCCCGGTGCAGTGCATCGTGCCAACCGCGCACACGCCGAGCTTGCCGGTGGAGCACACTCCGCCCCCACCTGGATCACCCTCGTCGGTGGACTTATCGCAATCGTTGTCCTTGCCGTCGCAGACCTCGCTGGTCGGGGTCACGTCGTTGACACAAGCGCCCCAAGTGCCATTGGTGCAGGTCTGTGTTCCGTCTTTGCACTCGCCGACGCCTTGAGTCTCTGCCGAGCCGCCATAGCAAGGCTGCACTTGCTCATCGATGCAATTGCAACCCTCGTCGATGTCTCCGTCACAGTCGTCATCGACGCCGTTGCAAGTCTCGCCAGCGGGATCGGGCGTGCCGGGGATGCAGGGAACGGTCATGCCGTTTTCGCAGGCGTCGACTGTCACTTTGCAAATCCCGAGACCGCAGGTGACGGTACCCAGGTCCTCGTCGACCTTCTCGTTGCAGTCGTTGTCGGCGCCGTCGCACACCTCCACCGAGGGCAACACCTCTCCCTCACACTCGCCCCCATGCCCCCGCTCGTCGCAGGTCGGAAGCCCGGCAGCGCAAGCACCAATCCCCTCGAGCTCTGCGGGACCGCTGTAGCAGCTCTGGGTATCACCAGAAGAGCAGGAGCAACCTTCATCGACCTGATCGTTACAGTTGTTGTCTATGCCGTCGCACAACTCTTGGTCTGAGCACGCTTCGCCACCTGCACCGCCGGCAGCTGTGGAAGTGTTCTGACCACCCACTCCGCTGCTGCTGGAGCTGGAGCCGTTTTCGTCCTGGATTGGATCGCCGGTAGACGCACAACCAGCTGGGAACGAGAGGGAGGCCACCGCAAGCAGAAGTGAAGAGCCTACAACCAGACAATAGGAACGCAATCGCATAGCAACCCTCTGCGGTGAGCCCTTGCCGCGGCAGTCAACGCTGCCAACAGGGGCTGTAAGGACGGTGGTTAATTGACGCAGTATTTCGCACACCAAGCAAATGCGGCCCCCATACGGGCGTGGGCCAGGTGCGCGCCGATCCTGCGAGGGCGGAGCGAAGGCTCTGCAACACAGGTTGCCGGTGGTGGACGTCAAAACTTGCTGTTCTGGCCCCGAATCCGCTTGACGCGGCCTCTTATCGGGCTAGTCTGCGCCGGCTAACGAGGGCCTGTAGCTCAGTCCGGGAGAGCGCCGCGTTCGCAATGCGGAGGTCAGGGGTTCGATCCCCCTTAGGTCCACTGTTTCTTCTTGAGGGGGGCTACCGCCCCCCTCCCCCAAACGCTGTTTGGGGCCCCCTGTCCACCATGTTGCGCTTGGGGCCCCAACCCCAAGCGCTGGCGTGACGCAGGCTTTCGGAGACACCGGCTTTCGGAGCGGAGGCAAAGGGCTACCGCCCCCCTCCCCCAAACGCTGTTTGGGGCCCCCTGTCCACCATGTTG
>CAZRGL010000009.1:41259-47690 GCA_964599485.1 uncultured Polyangiaceae bacterium | reverse complement strand
TCGCGCTCGAAGACCAGATGCGCTTCGCCATCCGCGAGGGTGGACGCACCGTTGGTGCGGGCGTCGTGACCAAGATCCTCGAGTAGTCGAAAAGGAGCCCATTGTGGATAGCACCAAGATTCGTATTCGCCTGCGGGCGTTCGACCATCAGTTGCTCGACAAGTCGACGAGTGACATCGTCGAGACCGCCAAGCGCACGGGCGCGCGTGTGGCAGGGCCCGTGCCCTTGCCCACCGAGCTGCGGCGCTACACCGTTCTTCGCGGTCCGCACGTCGACAAGAAGTCGCGCGAGCAGTTCGAGATTCGGACGCACCGGCGTCTGCTCGACATCATCGATCCAACCCAACAGACCCTCGACGCCCTGATGAAGCTCGACCTCTCGTCGGGCGTGGACGTTGAAATCAAGACCTGAGGAGTGTCATGAAGGTCACGATTTATAATCTCGAACGCAAAGAGGTCGGTGACCTCGAGCTCGCCGACGAGGTGTGGGCGAGCGAGGTCAAAGAACACCTGCTGCACGAGGTGGTCACTGCACAGCGAGCCGGTCGGCGCGCTGGCACGCAAGCGACCAAAGAACGCTCGGCTGTGGCAGGTACCAACAAGAAGCTGTATCGGCAAAAAGGAACCGGTCGTGCCCGTCAGGGTGGCGCACGGGCTCCTCATCGCGTCGGTGGGGGTATGGCCCACGCGCTCGAGCCGCGCAACTATGGTTATCGACCGCCGCGCAAGGTTCGCATCAGTGCGCTCAAGAGCGCGCTGTCCTTGTTTGCCCAAGAAGGGCGGCTGACGGTGGTCGAGAGCTTCGAGCTCGCCGAGAAGAAGACCAAGACGCTCGCGCAGACGCTCGGAACGCTGAACGCTGACGACAAGTCTCTGGTGGTGGATAGCGCTGCCAACGACAACCTCGTCTTTTCGATTCGCAACATGAAGAACCACCAGTTCTTGCCGCCCGAAGGCGTCAACGTCTACGACCTGCTGCGCCATCGCCATCTGGTCGTGACCAAAGACGCTGCCAAGGCGCTCGAGGCACGTTGCCTGAAGTGAGGACAGCCATGCACGCTGAAGACATCATCAAGCGGCCCATTCTGCTCACCGAGAAGGCTTCTCGTTTGCGCGAGGACGAAAACAAGGTCGTCTTCGAAGTGAGCCGTCAGGCCAACAAGATCCAAATCAAGAGCGCGGTCGAGAAGCTGTTTGGCGTGACCGTGACCGATGTGAACACGTCGAACATGCGCGGGAAGTTCCGCCGCATGGGTCGTGGACACGGTCAGCTGCGCAACTGGAAGAAGGCTGTCGTAACGCTCAAGCAGGGTGACGACATCCAATTCTACGACGAGGAAGCGGAGTAATCAGATGGGTATCAAGAAGTACAAGCCGACCTCTCCGGCGCGCCGCTTCTATACGGGCAGTGACTTCAAGGAGCTCACCAAGAAGAAGCCCGAGAAGAAGCTGCTCGACAAGAAGACCTCGACGGGTGGGCGCAACAACCATGGGCGCACGACCTGTCGCTTCCGTGGTGGCGGCCATAAACAGCGCTATCGCATCGTCGATTTCAAGCGAAAGAAGATTGGCGTGCCCGCGCTCGTGGCCGCCATCGAATACGACCCGAACCGCTCGGCGCGAATCGCGCTGCTGCACTATGCCGACGGCGAGAAGAATTACATCTTGGCGCCTGATGGACTTGCAGTTGGGGCCGAGATCATCTCGAGCATGAAGGCCGACATCAAGCCGGGTAACAGCCTTCGCTTGCGGCACATCCCGCCGGGAACAGCGATTCACAACGTCGAGCTACGCAAGGGCAAGGGCGGCCAGTTGGTCCGTTCCGCAGGCACCGCTGCCCAGCTCATGGCCAAGGACGGTAACTATGCCCAGGTACGGTTGCCCAGCGGCGAAATCCGTAAGGTGCACATCGACTGTCGGGCGACCATCGGACAGGTGTCCAACACCATCCATGGCAATCTCAAGCTCGGCAAAGCGGGGCGCAGCCGTTGGCTCGGCCGGCGACCCCATAACCGCGGCGTGACCATGAACCCAGTCGACCACCCGATGGGCGGCGGTGAAGGGCGCTCCTCAGGTGGGCGTCACCCCTGCTCACCATGGGGCCAGCTCGCCAAGGGTCTCAAGACGCGCAAGAACAAACGGACCGACAACATGATCGTCCGTCGACGCAAGAAGAAGAAGTAAGGAGCAACTATGCCTCGTAGCGTCAAAAAAGGTCCGTTCATCGACGGCCATCTAATGGACAAGATCAACAAAGCGATCGAGTCAGGCGAAAAGAAGGCCATCAAGACCTGGTCACGCCGCTCGATCATCATCCCAGAGGCTATCGGGCTGACTTTTGCCGTTCACAACGGCCGCAAGTTCGTTCCGGTGTTCGTGACCGACGACATGGTGGGTCACAAGCTGGGAGAGTTCGCTCCGACGCGGACCTTCCATGGTCACGCCGGCGACAAGCGCTCGCGCATGCGCCGCTGATCGTCTCTGCCCACGTGCGCGATGGAGCGTCCTCCTTTTTTGGGGGGGCGCTGTTGCTCGTGCCGCGGTCGACCTCCGTTCCACGTAGCTCCTTGCATCCGAGTCCGCGTCCGAGTCCGAGTCCTGGAAACCGAGGATCTCGGTGCTCGCGGCAGGGCGTAAAGAGGTCGTCTCATAACTCCGAAATCGAAGTAGGGGCGGGGTTTACCCGGGTTTATCCGGGTTTATCCGGGTTTATCCGGGTTTATCCGGTTTATCCCCGCCCGTAGCTACGCGAAATGCTGCCGTCGCAGTTCGTCTCAAAACGCAGCATCTCGGGCGGCTTATCCCCGCCCGTAGCTACGCGAAATGCTGCCGTTGCGAGCGGAGATAAACCGCCCGAGATGCCCCTACGGCGACGCTAGGTCATGAGACGGCCTCGAAAAGAGGCCCTCCCCTACGACGATCCTGCGCGGGGCCGCGCACGTGACGGCACAACTCGGCCTGGAACGAGTCACTCTCACCACGAACCGCTCGCCCCGCCCAGGCGGCCCATTCGCTGGATCTCGGCGCTTGCGTGAGGGCGCTTTGACCACCCCTCCCACCTTCCGGGAGTCACAGGAAAGTGTCACCCATGTCTCCGGAACAAAACGTTCCTATGTCTCGGGTTGCACACCCCGCGGTCTGCGGCGCTCTTGACTGGGGCGCGATGGCCGAAGACGTCGGAAAGCTACGCGCAACTTGACCCGCGCCACGGTAATCGGCACCTTTGCACTAGATGATTCGAATCGGCGCGGGTGCTGTGCTGCTAGCGTGTGGGCTGAGCTTGTTGCTGGCAGGCTGTGACCGCGGCGGCGCTGACAAGAAGAAGGATGGTCACAGCAGCGCCCCAGACGGCAAGCTCGCAGCTCAGTCTGACGGCGCTTGTCCAGTGGGCAACTTTGCGTTGTGCACGGCCAAATGTGAGGCCGGCGATGTCGAGAGCTGCAAACGGCTGGACGCCATCACCGGTGGCGGTATGGCAAGCGGCGGTGTTCGCGCGGTACGCGTCATCCCCACGCCCTGCGAGCGGGGCGATTTGGTCGGCTGCGCAGGTGAGCCTGACGACGACGATGAGCCTGCGCTGAGCGCACCAGCGGCTGAGCTGGATCCGGCGCTCGCTGTGCCTACGGCCGAACCGAAGCTGCCGCCTGATCTTGCGCCCGAGCCAACTGAGCCCAAGCCCGAGCCAACAAAGCCCAAGCCCGAGCCAACAGCGGAACCGAAGACCCCGCCGCCAGAGCCGCCCGAGCCCACAGCAACAGAGGAGCCGCCGCCCCCGCCGCCAGAGCCTGCGCCTGCTCCGGCGCCGACGCGCGTCGCCGTCGAGCCTACCCCCTCAGCGCCACCCCCTGCGCCGCGCCAGCCATCGTCGGCGCCCGACCGCCCGAGCGCTGGCGGCGAACCCGAATCGCACGCCTGGAACGCAGCGGCCATACGCAACCCGAAGCGGACCGTGGCTGCTTTTGGTGTGGCATGCGATGAGGGCTATTTGCTGGCCTGCGCGCGTCTGGGCGATCTGATGGAGAACAACAGCCGCGTACGCCGCGATCCGAATGCGTCCGCCAGGCTGTTCCATCGCGCTTGCAGGGGTGGGAGCGTCGAAGGCTGTACGGGCTTGGGGGAGCTGTACGCCAACGGCAGCGGTGTTGCAAAGAACACCAAGCGAGCCGTGGAGCTTTTTCGCCAGGCTTGTGAAGGGCGGGATCTTGCCGGGTGCAATCGGTTGGGAATGGCCTACGAGCAGGGCATGGAGGTGCAGCGCGATCTCGATGAGGCCGTCGCCTTGTACGAGCGCGCCTGCGTGGGTGGGGAGCTTCCTGCTTGTCTCAACCTAGGCCGCTGTCATGAGTACGGTGTCGGAGTGGATGCGCATGCCCGTCGTGCCGCTGGCATCTACTCGCGCGCGTGCAGGGCTGGTGCACCGCTGGGCTGCACACGGCTGGCCCATTTGTACAAGGTTGGTCGCGGCATGACGCGCGATAAGGCAAAAGCACGCCTCTATCTTCGTCGCGCTTGTCTGATGGGCCACAAGCCTGCTTGTGCGCCCAAAAAGCCCAGAAAGGCTGATGACCCTTATGACGATGCCACGAGCGGCCCGGCCAAGCCGCCGGTCAAGGCGCCGGCTCCAATCGCCGACCCCTACGACGACGTTCACGAGGTAAAGCCGAAGCCCCGCAGAGCGCCCAAGAAAGCACGTCCGCCCCGGAAGGCTCGTGCGCCCAAGAAACCGCCCGCGCCCAAGAAAGCTCCCGAGATCGTCGATCCATATGACGACGACAGCTCAGTCGACGAGCCGATCGACGACCCATATGAATAGACCAATGGGTGGCCGATTTGCGGAGCGCAACATCCCTGTACCGAAGGCGCCGGCTCGCTATGTTTCGCGGGGTTACTTGGTGCCTCGCTCCTCTAGGGTGTCGAGATAACGTTCTAATGCGGCACTGACCGCGGCACGCTTGGTCCAGCCGCGTGCATTGCAGGAGCGACCTAGGCGGCGATAGAGCGGTGCAGCGAGTTGGATGTGTAGCCCCACAGGCTTGTCCTGGACAAAGACGCCTTCCCCTGTTTCGAGACGCGCTTTCAGCCGCCAACCCTGCTGCCGCATGCGCGCTATCGTCCATGCGGTTTCTTCTTCGGCCAGCTTGGCAAGCTCCTTTGCCGAGTCGGCGGTGCTCGCGGCGAGTTGGCTGGCCAGCTTCTCGGAGATCAGACGCTGGAAGCGACTACCCATCATCAGAATGCCCTTCGGAAGGACGGCATGGTCCAGCAGACACTGCTCCAGCAGCGACGCTTGGCTCGATCCGTTGCATCAACCTACAAGGCGCAAATGTGGTCGCGGCGGGGGACACTTTTTGAGCTCCTGAGCTCCGCCGGCAAGCGACTCGACTCATCGACTGGCGTCGGTTGCTGACAAGTCGAGCAGCACTGCGGCGTTGTCCCAGAGCACGCGCCGACGCAGGGCTGGCTTGCCCTCGGTGACGAGCAGCACTTTGGCGAGCTGGATTGCCTGGTGGTAAAAAGGCCAGTCCGTGCCGAACAGTAGGCGGTCAGTTGGCGCTTGCTCGATGATCGTGGCGATGTTGCCGCGGGATTGACTGGACAGCTCGAGGTAGACGTTGTCGTAGGATTTGGCCAGATCCAGTGCCATCGACATCTGCAGCGCGCCGGCGTGGCCCAGGATGAAGCTCACGTCGGGGTTGTCGCGAACAGCGCGCCAATAGTGCTTGAGCTGTGAACACCAGCGGCCCAGCCTCGGCTCGATACCCACTGGCCCACAATGCCAAAGCACCGGCAGCTTCAGTTCGGCGCAGACACGGTACAAGGTCATGGCGCGTGGGTGGTCGGCTGGCATGAGCTGCGCGGCGGGATGGAGCTTGACCCCGCGCGCACCAGCCGCTTTTTGCTGCGCGAGACGGTCGCCAACGTTACGGCTGATCGGGTGGACGGAGCCGAACGATATGACCTTGTCGCACTGGGCAGCGACCTGCAGGTAGTGCTCAGCGTTTCGTGATAGCAGCGGCAGCTCGACGGGCAACAATGCGCTCATCTCAATACCGAGCGCAGCCATCTCACGCAGCAGATTCGGCAGGGTGTGGGTGCGGCGCATTCCCGACGACAGCAAGCTGCCGGTCGACAGATCGCGACGAAGCGCTTTCAGATCTGCGGCGCTGAAGTTCTTGTTCAGATAGATCTCGAAGTCGAGCGGGCGCTCAGGGGGCAAGTAGTGCTCGGTCTGAGGGTGCTCCCGCAACAGATCGACCGAGCTGACGGTACGCCCGAAGGTCAATGCAAGATGGGTGTGGGCGTCGAAGATCGGGCCGACTGGCTCGGCCAAGCGCAGTTGCCCTTGAGCGTTCGAGCAGAAGTAGGGCAGCTCACTCAACGCGTGCAGGTTGGGGAATCTCATGACACCGACGCGGTCGTCACAATTGGTA
>CAZRGL010000009.1:0-41214 GCA_964599485.1 uncultured Polyangiaceae bacterium | reverse complement strand
GCGCGTCGCGGACCTCGGTCAGCCCATCTGCCAAGCGATGAATGCGGCGCGACAGGGCAGGGCCGAGTGCTTCTAGGCTGCTGACGCGCGCTTTGGGAACGACTTCGATGACAGCGGCTGGCATGCCGAGCGCAACCGCATGGGTTGGATCTTGCACCAACACCACGCCGCCGGCTTGCTCGACCGCACGCGCGCCGAGGGCGCCATCGCGGCCTAGGCCACTGAGGACCACCGCCGCAGCGTGTGGACCGTAGGCCTCCGACAGGCTGCGAAACAGAATATCGGCGGAGGGCCGGACGTAGTTCTCGGGGGGGCGATCCACACAACGAAGCGACAGCAAGCCCGGTCGGAAGATGAGATGCTGATCGGTGTGGGCCAGGAAGATGCGGCCCGGTTGGGCCGAACAGTGATCAGTGACCAGCTCGATGTCCAACCCCGTTTGTCGCAGCCGATTTGCCAATGCGCTGCGAATCCAATCCTGAGCGTGCAGCACGACGACGATGGCGGCCTTGTCGAGCGCTGCGCGCTCAGCCGAGCAAAACAACCGCTCGACGGCAGCTGGGCCGCCGCCGGTGCTTGCGGCGATGGCCACCGCGACGTGAGCAGGTCGCGCGTCGCGCACGGGCGGGGGCGGAACCTCCGACCGGGACGGCAATGATTGCCGGTGCCGCTCGATGCAACTGCGCACGCGGCCGACCAGCTCCTTGGCGCGGACGGGTTTGACCAAAAAAGCGTCAGCGCCTGCTTCCACACCGCGTTCGCGGGCTTGTTCGGTGTCGAGGGCGGTCACCATCAAGATGGGAGGCGATGGGCGAAAATCTTGACGGACGGTTCGCAAGAACCAGATCCCGTCCATCTTCGGCATCATCCAATCGGCCACGATGGCGTCGAAGCGCTCCGCGGACAGTAGCTCGAGGCCCTGCTCGCCATCGGTTGCGAGCGTCACGTCGAAGGCGGCTTTTTCGAGGATGGTGCGGAGAAACCGTGCCGTGTCCTTGTGGTCCTCAATCAGCAGCACTTTCACAGCAGCACCCTGCTTGCCCGTTCCACCATCACGTCACAGTTGTTAGCACAACCATCAGGCGTCGTTTCCTGCCACGTGGCGGTTGAGCCGCTCGAGTTGCTCACGCTCGCCCAAGACAATCAGCGTCATGCCCTCCTCGAACTCGAAATCTGGCGGAGGATTGTAGGTTTGCGTGCCGCCTTTGAGCACCGCCAAAACCAGCGCGCTCGATACCTCACGGATCTTGGACTTGGAAAGCTGTACGCCCACCAGCGGGCTGCCCGTGCCGATGGGCACTTCTTCAATGCCCAAGTTGCGTTCTACGTCGCGGGCGATGAAGTCGAGAAAGCCCACGACGTTGGGTCGCAACAGCTCGTGGGCCATGCGTCTGCCGCCGATGTGGGTCGGGCTGATGACCGAATCGGCGCCTGCTTGGCGGAGCTTGCTGACTGAACGGTCGGAGTTGGAGCGACTGACGATGCGCAAGGTGGGGCGCAGTTGGCGTGCCGACAGCGCGACGAACAGATTGTCCTGATCGAGCTCCAGCGCTGTGACGAGCCCTGTGGCGTGCTCGATCCCAGCGTCTCTGAGCACTCCATCCTCGGTGGCATCGCCCAATATCCCCAGCAGTCCATCGCCATGATCCGCGTTCAGTCGTGAGATGCGCTTTTGTTCTTTCTCGACCACCACGACCTGACATCCAGCCCGCAACAGCTCCTCGACGACGTGACGCCCAGTGCGGCCAGCGCCGCAAACGATGTGGTGGTTACGCAGCTTGCTGAGCCGCTTGTGCATTTTTCGTCTCCACAGGACCTCACCGAGGTCGCCTTCGACAATGAAAGCTGTCAGCGCTGACAGAAAGTAGACGCTCACACCGATGCCACTGACCAGCAGCGCCATGCTGAACAAGCGGCCGCCTTCGGCTTGTGCGATTGGCAACACCTCGGCGTATCCGACGGTGCTGATGGTGATCAACACCATGTAGGCGCAGTCTTCCCAAGACCATTGCCCCTTGCCGATGGCGAAATAGCCGACCGTCCCAGCTACGCACACCACGCACAAGGCAATCCCCGCGAGCGCCAAGCGGCCGCGCACCACCGTCTCGTCTTTTCCGTGCCCATAGTGCAGGCGTCCGTGACGGGGTTTGTGGGTATCTGACCAGGATAGCCAAGGCATCTTGTTGCTCGTGCTTCGCATCCCATCCGCTCCCCAAAGAGGGCGACTTCGGAGGCTCAGCGTGCTTATCCTAGTCTCGCGCGCACGAGAGGACTACATGCACGAGTCGGCAAGCTCAGCCTTGGGCCTGAAGGCCATGGTCGCGGTGGGCTGCGCCATGCTGACCACGCTGGCCCCCCTCGCCGCTGACGCCTTCGAACGTACGCCCGCTAGCGGCATCGAAGGTGAGATCGACATCAACGTTCAATTCGATGCTCATCTGGGACAGGTGCGCCCCACCCAGCGCCAAAACACTTGGCAAGGTGCCAACATCAAGGAGCTCTCGGGCGGCATCGGCTACACCCTCGGCTCCTTTGGCCCGCTCTACGACGCCCATGTGCACCTAAAAGGTGCTTATTTCAGCGCGGCGCCGGAGTCGGTCGAACGCGATGACGACGTGCTGGCTCCAGACACGAGCTTCTTCGACCAAGACCGGGGCGGCTATCTGACCGCGACCATCGCCGCCAATGTCGTCAAGACGAGGCGCGTTGCTTTTGGTGTCTTTGCCCAAGGCACCGTGCCGATGGACGTCGATCTGCAAAAGCTCTCGAACGTTCATCTGCACTTCGCGACCGGTGGCGTCACGCTAGGGATCAGCGCGACTGAACCCGGCGCACTGTTCCGTTTTGCGCTTCGCTCGCAGCTGTCCGTCGGTACC
Organism: uncultured Polyangiaceae bacterium; assembly: GCA_964599485.1. GTDB lineage: Bacteria > Myxococcota_A > Polyangia > Polyangiales > Polyangiaceae > JAPYTK01. The sequence goes on along the minus strand of CAZRGL010000009.1, from coordinate 38,338 downwards.
GGCATGTACTTGGAGGAGTTTCAGCACAATGCTGCTATTTCGCTCAGCAATCTGGTCGTTGTCGAGCTGGCGCGCTCACAGCGGGGACGTCCCAGTGCAGGCGATACCTGGGTGCTTCCCTGGCGGCTCGGCGTCAGCTTCGGGCCCTATTTCGAGGCCGATCTGAACGCCCACACCAACGAGGTGTACCGTGCTGCCTACGCGTCCGTCGGGCAGCACGCGCTAGCCGACCAAGAGTTGCGCGCTATTCGCGTGGCCTTGGCGGTGCTGCCCTATTTGCACATCACCGATCACGCCATGGTGCAGCTCGGTCTCGTGCACACCGTGTCCGGTTCGTTTCTGCCCGCGACGCAACTGTGGTCAGGTGGCTTGCGGGTTGCGTTTTAGCTTCGGCCCACGGGGCGCTACGGACTCGCGCGCCCCTAAGGGGGCGCCGGCGCGCGAGTCCTTCGCTAGCGCCCTCTATTGGCCAGCAGCGGTCTTTTTTCTCGGGGAAAGGGGCGACGGCGCGCGAGTTTTTCGCTAGCGCTCTCTATTGGCGGAATCGTGGCTTCTTCTTGGGGGCGCGCGATTTGCGTCGCTTGATCCAACCCGGCACCACGAAGGCCAGGGCGATGACGCCGAAAAAAGCTGCCGAAATCAGCAGGTTGCGCCAGACTTGGCCGCCTGAGGATCCCTCGAAAGGTTGCAGATGCAGCTGATCCAGACGCCCCAGCATGCCTTTGACCACCTCGATGGGCACCCCGAAGTTCAGGTTGCCGCTGCCGGATACGATGCCCACCGCGACGGCTACCACGTTGCCATCGCGCGTCATGATGGGCGAGCCGCTCGACCCCGGTGAGATGGGGGCGGTGATTTGAATACCCCAAGCGTTGGTGCCGCCTCCACCCACGCCCTTGTTGCGTAGCGCAGAGACAATACCTGTCGACAAGGTGCCCGCTAGGCCTCGGGGACTGCCGAGCACCACGATTTGGTCCCCTGCTCGCAACAGCTTGCTGCCGCCCAAAGAGAGCCCTGAAGGCGGCTTGAAGCCGTCCTTGTTGACCAAGAGCAGGGCGATGTCCTTGTCGTCGCTGCTGGCGAGCTTGCCCGCGACCTCGACGGTGCGGCCATCGGACAGCGTTGCCTCCACGCGGGCAGCACCCCGAACGACGTGTGCGTTGGTGGCGACATGGCCCTGATCGGTCACGAAGAAGCCCGTGCCGGTGCCCATCTTCCCACCCGAGCCGTCGAACATGGTCAGCAGCACGACCGACGGTTTTACCCGTGCGGCCAGCTCCGGAAGCTCGAGGGCAGTGGCGAGACGAGGGCAGCTCAGCGTGACCAGGACGATGGCCGCGACGGCCCAGAGCGGCCAGCCGCGATTGCGGTCCACAGCAGTCGCTCTCGGGCCCCAGCGCCGCGTTTGGCTGGCCATCGCGATCGGAGTCACGTGCCAACCATAGCCCGAATTGACTCTGGCTGCGTCCTCGAGGAGGCAGCCTGCACACCACTGGTACCAGCCCAGCCGCGCCAAGTGTGCGGAAGCTGGTCTCTAGGTACTTGGCACGCTCGCTGCTCAACGAGCAGGCATGACCAAGCGCAGCCGCACGAGCACGAGCACCACCAACCTGAGCCGCGCCGGCTTCATCTTCTTGGCAGCCGCGCTGTCGCTTGGATTGGGATGTGGCGGGCAGGATCCACTCGCTGATGACCCCGCCGCGGGTAGCTCCACTTCGTCTTCCACGAGCTCAGGGTCGAGCGGCTCTTCAACCAGCTCGGGGCAGGGAGGCAGCGACTTCACTGGCGGCAGCGGCGGCGCGACGAGCACCACGAGCAGCTCCACCTCGACGAGCAGTAGCTCGAGCGGGGAGGGCGGCTCGGGTAGTGGTGGCGCGGGCAGTGGCGGCGAAGGAAGCGGTGGCGATCCGGGATCGGTTGGCGGTCTGTCGGACGTCGGCACGCTCGTCGTTCTCGGCGACTCAATCGGCGATGGGGGAGGGCAGGGCCCCTACTATTACAAACTGTTGAAGAGCTCGCTGGACGCCAAGTACGGCGGCGTCGTGTATCACAACAAAGCCCAGAGCGGCTCAAAGACCTCCGCGCTGCTCGGTCAAATCAACAGCTTGCCCAAGAGCTTGCCGGGACCCGTCGCGGTAGCCATCACCAGTGGTGGCAACGACATGAAGGACGTGCTGCCGCTGATTCTGTTGGGCGCGGACGCGCTGGTAATCGGCCAAATGGGTAACAACATCAGCGCCGCATTGTCAGCGCTGCTGCAGCCCAACCGATTCGGCCCAGCCGTTGCCGTGCACGTCTTCGAGGCCACCATCTACGACGCCAGTGACGGCAAGGGCAATTTCAAGAGCGGCGGCTGTGTCATCAGCATGGACAGCCCCAAACCCGTCGACCCCTTCTTTGCCAACTGGAACGGTGAAATCGAAGCTCGCGTTGCTGCCCACGGGCAAACCGTGACGCCCCTTCACGACCACTTCTTTGGCCACGGCTTCAACAACCCACCCAAGTGGTTCGCCAACGATTGCACCCACCCCAACAGCACCGGTCACGATGAGCTACACCGCTTGCTCTACGAGCAAATCACCGGCGAGCAGCTTCCCTGATTGAGTCGGGAGCGAGTATTCGGCTCAAAATGCGCCATCACAGGCCCCATTTTTCGCCCGCTCAGCCACGGCGACTCGCACATCAGTCCTCGAACGCTTCCTTGGCGAATCGCTTGGCCTCGGCAAGCTCTTCAGGCGTGAGCAGACTGTTACGCAGACGGTTGAAACGCGGGTTGATGCGGTCGTTGAGCCACACGAACGCAGGCGACCTGTCCTTCAGCTCCGTCTTGATGAAACGCAAGCACCCACGGCACTCCTCGCGCCGGACTGCATAGTCGTTCGGATCGATCGCGTGGTACTTCGCCAGTAGTCGCATACCGGTGACCAGCGGCCAGCGGGCCGGAGCAAACCACCAGGCGCGATCGCTACAGCGGCGAACCAGGCGGATGGTGCAACCACCGCAGCGAGCCTTCTTCGTTCCACCACGAGGCGACACAGCCATGCTCCATCAGTAGGCAGAGCCGAAGGAATTGTAAACGGCGCGTCGCGCGACGTTCAGCTTCTGCTGTCCAGTGCCATCTAGGAGCAAACCTTCGAGCGCACCCCGTTTGTCGGATGCGCTCTTGGCCGGCTTGGATCAGAAAGCGGTGTAGCCAACGGACAGTGACGGCGAGAGCACGAAGGTGGTCGCGGAGGCCTCGGCTGTCGTAGTCGACACGCTCCCCGAGCCTGCTGCGCCGCCGAGCAGTCGCACGTCCACGCCGATGGTCAGCGCTTTGCGCCGAATGCCGTCATCGCCGCGTCCGACCAGGGGGTTGATGCCGAAGTGCAGTCGCCCGCCGTAGAGCGCGCCGCCCGCTGCAGCAGAAGAGGTTTCACTGACACCGATGGCGGCAAATACGCCAGCGTCCAGCCCCGCCCCTACGGTGAGCAGGTCATCGAGGAAGGTGAAGTCGACCATCAAGGCAGCGGCGAGGTTCACCCCGCCGACCTCACCGAATACGACGTCGAAGTTCGGTACGGCATACAAGCCCACTAGGTTGTTGATCTGCACCCCGAGCTGCCCGTTGACACCAGCGATGCCCATCGTTGCGGTTCCGGGCACGATGAGCGCGCCGCCCTCGAGGGCTACCCCGCCACGGAAGCGTGCACCATCCTTGTCGCCGGCAGGGCTCGGTGTGTCTTCAGCCAGGGCGCCGGTGGTGAAAAGAGAAACGGCGACGGCCGCTGCAATTGCTGAGAGTCGCGTCATGAGAGTCACCTCGTGGATTTGTTCTAAGGATCACTCCGTATGTACGGAGCGGCGGGGCAATGAGGGCCACGCAACCCCCGTTCCAGCTCGTAAGCTAGCGGGATCGCCCGACGCCCGATTGTCCGAGCCTGCAACCGTTACAATACGGGAAGTGACCGGGACACCCCCCTTCCGCCCCCTGTTTCGGCATGGGCTGGCCGTCTCAGGGCTTCAGCTTGACCACGAAGGTCTTCAGCGTCGCGATGGCTGCGTCGCGTTGTGTGCGCGTCCAATAGGGCTTGTATTTCGGCGCGCCATCGAGGTGGTCGGCGAGCTGCCAGGCATAGAAGTCGCAACGGCGAACCGTGCGTTTGATAGCAGTTTTTGGTGCCTTGGCGTCGTCTTCGGGGGCGCTGCTACCGGTGGTCCAACCGCCGATCATCTTGACTGAGAAGCCGGGTGGTCTGCTCATCTCGAGGCTGCCAACCGCCACTTGGTCGGCGAGAGCGTCGAGAACGTGCTTTCTGAACGCCGCCACGCCGATGAGTGGGGTCTTCAGCAAACCAACCCGTGGGTAGTAGTGCTCGTTCTGCGCCGGTTTGCGGTCTGGGATGAGCGGCATCCAGGCCGAGCCCTTGCCAAACAGCTTGGCCGCAGCGCGTTTGATCAACGGCTGGTTGCCGTAGCGCCACAGCGGTTCGAAGGCCTTTCCGATCCCCCAGTTGTCTTGGCTCGGCCGGGTCGTGGTGATCCAGTCGGCGTACTTCTTGAGGATCGGTTTTGGGCCCTTGTCCGCCAGCATCAGCGTGAGCTCGGCGATGCACCTGCGATGTTCGAGTCGGCTCTTGCTGACGCTCGCTGCAATGGCGCGGTCGAGCTGTGTGCTGAGGACCGCCATCGAACTTGCTGAGGTGTCCCAGCGTCCAAGTGCCTTGGCAATGGCGCAGCTGCTCTGAACATTGGCGCTCAGCGCTTTGATTCGCAGGGCCATCAAGTCGGCGACGCTCGGGCGTTTCTTGGCGCGCAATCGCTCCCCGCGCAGCGCACTCGAGCCTGCTGCACTCAGAACCGTCGTCGTGCCGATCATGCTGCTGCGTTGCACTTTTTGGTTGGCTGGCTGGGCGATTTTTCGAGCGGCATCGACCCAAAGCGCTGGCTTGGCCGCGTCGTCAGCGAGCATTTTGAACCAGCGCTCGTGCAGTGGAGTAGCGCGCCATTTGGCCCAATAGCCGCGCAGCTTGGCGGCAACGCGCTTGCGGCCCTCTTTTCCTCGGGCGCTCAAACTGTCGCCGGTGCTGGCGATCTCGAAGAAGGACTGCTCCATGATGGTCGCAAGCGCAGCGTAGGCCGCCTCGTGCACTCCGAGCAGTGTTCGGTGGCGCGAGAAATCACGCCAGAAGTGTACCGAGCGGGTGAGTCGTTCGTCGGTCTCGAACACGTCGAGAAGCGCCTCGATCGCCGGCTCGCCGATGGATATGAGTGCGCCGACGATTGGATCGCTCGCCAAGTTCACACCGCCTGGCTGTCCCCACTGGCGTGCTGCTACCTCGTCGAGCAGCTGTACGAGTGCTTTGACGCGCTCCGCTAGCGGCATCGCTGCAATGTCCTGCAGCCGCGCCTTTCCGACCTGCACAGCGGCCCGTCTGCTTCGGCGCCGCTGGTCTTTCAGCAACGCCTGCAGTGGCCCCAAGAAACCGATTCCTCGCTCGATCGCATCGTCCTTGTGGCCGCGTCGCTTCGCTTCGGCGCCGATCGCCTTGCTTGCGGCGTCCAGTGGTAGCAAGCGATGCAAAGCGAGCGCATCGTCGCCGCGCATGTGGGCGGTGAGCCCCGAATCGAATGCCGACCACAGCCAATCGCTTGCCAGCATCAGGTAAGGATCAACCTCCTTGGCGGGCCGGTAACGGCCACCGCTATTCATGAGCGTTTCCCAGACGCGTTGCGCCCGCTTGGCATGCCCCAAGCGTAGGAGCATGGCAACTTTCGACAGCAGTATGCTGTCGTGTGATGCTGTTGCCGCTTCAGCACTGGCAAAAGCAGGCCGCCCATCGTCCTTGCCGGCCGTGGTGAGCAAGGCATCGATGTCCGCTGCGAGATTGGCTGCTGGACCGGCCGACCCCAGCAGCTCGTAGATCAGGCCATTGAAGGCAATAGCGTAGCGCGGCTCAGTTGCGCCGGCGATTACCCAGCCGTGGGTTTCTACTTTTGGCCCCGTTCCGCTCCACACGCTGCGGGTTTGGATTTCGATCTGGCGGTACTCACATCCTCGCGGATCGGCCATGCCGTGCTCGAAGAGCTTGCCGATGGCGCTGACGACTGCGCTGTCGAGCGATGTGCTCGGTGGCTTCCACGTGGCATGCTGTTGCGGAGGTTGCGGAAAACGCTTCGTGGACAGCGGGGAACTAGACGAAACAGCGATGGCCGCGACGGTTGCTGTGGATGTTGTTGACGCAACCGGAAGCTGGGTGGCGCTCGGCTGTGGCGGCCCGCAGCCGCACGACAAGGCCAGAATCACGACGAGTCGATGAGTGCTGCCAATTCGCGAAAGCATGTGTGCAAGTGTGACCTCAGGTAACGGGTGTGTCCGCCCTTCACGCTCCATCATTCTCACACGGGGGTTTCTCAGCGCCGGCTCAAGGGGCGCTGGCGGCGGCGACATGGCTCAGATTGGAGCCGCCCACTTTGACGGCGACTGACCAGCTGTTGCCGCTCAGTCTGGTGTGATGGGCTGAGCCGTCGACGTCCTTTATGAACAGCAGCTCAGCGTCGAGCCCATCGATACCGACGGTCACAGCGGGAGCAGAGCTGACCGCGGGGTTCGGGTTGGCAATCGGAGCCGGCATCGCCCAGGCGGGCATGTTCGCTGGCACATAGCGCGCGGCGTAGGCTTTGCCATCGAGCCCGCGAAAGCTCACCAATGCCTCGCCGCTGCTCAGCGCCGCCAGTCGTGGCGGCTCCCCAGAATAGCTGTTGGCGTCGATCGCTTTCGGCGCAGCCCACGTTCCCGCGCTGCGCGTCGTGTACATCAGCTTGCTGTCGCCCTTGTTGACGAAGGCAACGAGCAAATCGCCGCTGCTGAGGGCGACGATGGCCGGCGAGAGCGTGACGCTGCTCGATGGCACCGCCTTGGCCTGCTGCCACTGGCCAGCGATACGCGTCTGGGCGTAGAGCACGCTGTCGTTGCCCGGAAATACCACCACGGTCTCGGCCACGAGCTGTGCGATGGCGGCCGCGTTGGGGCCGTAGCTCTGGCTGGCTGGGTTGTTCGGTAGCGCCACCGCTTCGGCTGTTGGCATCCAGCTTGCCTGGTAGCTAGCAAAGTAGTGCTTGTAGTCATCGCCATGGAACACGGCAGCAGCGGTGGCCCCAGCGGCCACGATCGCCGGAGCGGCGCGGGTGCTGACGCCCATGGCGACGTCGGCCGGCGACGACCAACTGCCCCCGCTGAAGATGCTGAAGCGCAGCGGTGCGGGAGCGTTTCCGGCCCCGCGGTACAAGGCCATACCGTCACCGGTAGAAGGAATGCTCACCGAAAGGGCGTGCTCGGTCTTGTCGACGTGGTTCGCGCTGCTCCAATTTCCGGCCTGATAACTGCCGCCGAGCATCCCGCTGGGACCGCCTGCCATCATCACCAAGAGCCCTGTTGGCCCTCCGCCCCCGCCTCCACCAGCTCCTCCGCCACTGGAGCTGGAGCTAGAACCCGTAGTTGTGCCGGACCCGGTGGACGTACCTATGCCGGACCCCGTACCCGATCCAGTGCCGGACCCCGTCCCGGAAGCTGTACCTGTACCTGTACCGGTACCCGAGCTGCTACTGGTAGTGCTCCCGCCAGCTCCTTGTGCCGAGCCGCCATTGCCGCCCCCACCGGTGGACCAATCGACGCTGCTCGAGCCTCCAGGGGCGCCTGGCTCGCTACCCGTTGCACACGTTGGCACCGTCGCGATCAGCGTCACACAACCCAGCAGCCACGCTGCTGTTTGAACTGGGCGATCGCCTATCCACTCGCTGAGCTGCATGCCTTTGTTTCTACCCTGCTCGCGCTAGGGTTTCACGCGCCTTCGCGCTATAGCCACCGCTGCAGTCGTGATAGCCAGCTGCAGTCGCCCCCAACCAACCCGCGAACCTAGTGACTTTGTCCTCCGAGACGCCATCCTCCGCAGGTCCATCTTCTGGACCCCCTCCTGCCTCCCGGGCAAGCACCGCGTTGATGTATCGTCTCGCAGATCTGCAGCTGCGCCGCCCTCTGGTGGTGCTGCTGGTGGCCACCTTGTTGGTCGCTATTTCGCTCTGGCTCGCCTTCGATCTGCGGGTGCGCCCCGGCTTCGAGGCGCTGCTGCCCGAGTCCCGCGCCAGCGTCAAAGAGCTGAACCGGGTCAAGGAGTTGACCACTGGGGTCTCGACCGTGTTCGTCGTTCTCGAAGGCGACGACACCAAGGCGATGCGCCGCGCCGCCCGCGCCATCGCTGCCGAGGTCGTGCCCATCGGTCACCCCTGGGTGGGTAGCGCCGAGAGCGGCGTGCACGAGGCCTTGGATTTCTTGCAGCCGCGCGCTGGCCTGTTCACGGAGCTGGACAAGTTACGCAAGTTGCACGACGACGTGCTCGAGCGCTACGAATACGAGGTCGGCAAGGTCACCGGGGCGTCGCTCGATTTGGAAGAGGGTTACGAGCCGCCCAAGCTCGACGCAGCCAAGTTGCGCAAACGTTTCGGCGTCAGCAAAGAAGACGAGACTCGTTACCCAGACGGCTACTACCAATCCAAAGACGGCAAGGCCGTGGTGGTGACCATTCGCTCCGCCGTGCTGGGCACCGATTATGATGATGGTACCCAAGCACTGTCGCTCATTCGCCAAGCGATCGAACGAGTCGACCTCAAGAGCTACCATCCCTCGATTCGCTACGGTTTGTGTGGCGATCTGGTCGCGGGGATCAACGAGTACACCTCCATCAACGAGGACTTGACCGACGTCGGCTGGTTCGGCGCCTTCTTGATCATCGGAGTCGTTTTTCTCTACTACCTGCGGCTGCGCACTTTGCTGTCCATGGTGGTCACCATCGGCATCGGCGTGTCCTGTACCTTCGGCGCTACCCAGTTGCTCGTCGGCCACTTGAACATGGCCACGGGCTTTCTGTTCACGATCATCGCCGGCAATGGCATCAACCCGGGCATTATCTACATGGCCCGATATCTCGAGGCGCGGCGCTCGGGCCACGATACCGCGACGGCCATACGCAGCGCTTATCGCGAGACCTGGTTGCCGACCCTGACCGCGAGCTGCGCCGCCTCGGCTGCATACGCTTCGCTCATCGTCACCGAATTTAGAGGCTTTCGCGACTTCGGCATCATCGGCGGCGTCGGCATGGTGATCTGCTGGCTTTGTACCTTTGCTTTCATGCCCTCGATTCTCGTGGTGGCCGAGCGCGTCTCGCCCCTCAAGCTCGACAAGGCTGGTTTGTTCGGGTTGCTACCCAAGGCTACCTCTGGAGGGACTCGCTTCGGCTATCCTTTTGCGTGGCTCGTGGAGCGCGGGCCGCGCGTGGTGACGGTGGTCGGTCTGCTCGTCACGGTGGTCGGTGCTGTAGCCACGGTGTGGTGGGTAAAGGCCGATCCGATGGAGTACAACCTGCTCAATCTCCGCACCGATATGTCCAAGCGGGCCGAGGAGGTGCGCCTGACCAAGCTCGCCGAGCACATCACGGGTCATGTCGGCGCCGACGGCATGGCCATCTTGGTCGACAAGCCGGAGCAAGTGCCCTTACTGGTGGCCGAGCTGAACAAGCGCCGCGATCAAGCGCCTGCTGGCAAGAAGCCCTTCAAGAGTGTCCACACGCTGCAGAGCTTCGTGCCTGAGCAACAAGAGCAGAAGATCCCGCTGCTCATGACCATCAAGGACCGCATCCTGCGCTCGCACAAGCGTGGTTTCATCTCAGACGAGGACTTTGCGTCGCTCGAGAAGTACTTGCCGCCTGACAAGCTCGCGCCCTTCGGCATCGCCGAGTTGCCGGTTGGAATCGCGCGTCCTTTTTCGGAGCTGGACAAGACGCGTGGACGGGTCGTGTACATCAGTCCCGTCAGCCCCGAGCTGGTCGATGACGCCCACTACTTGTTTCGTTGGGCGAATGCGTATCGACGGACCGAATTGCCAGACAAGACGGTGGTGCTGGGCTCTGGACGAGCAGTCATCTATGCGGACATTTGGTCGGCCATCATCGCTGACGTGCCCACCGCCGTGCTGGTCTCGTTGGCGTTCACCCTGTTCGTCGTGGCGCTCGCTTTCCGTGCTGGCTTCGCTGCTGCGGCAGTCATGGGTTCGCTGCTCGCTGGAGTCGCCTGGATGACCGGCATGCTCGGTGGTTTAGGCGTGAAGCTGAATTTCCTCAACTTCATCGCCCTACCCATCACCTTTGGTATTGGTGTCGACTACGCGGTCAACGTGATGCAGCGCTACCGTCGGGAGGGCGCGGGTGGTGCACTGACTGCAGTGCGTGAGACTGGCGGGGCAGTGGTGCTGTGCAGCGCGACCACCACGCTCGGCTACTTGGCGCTGGTCAGCTCGGTCAACTACTCCGTGCGCAGCTTGGGCATCACCGCTGTGTTGGGCGAAGTGGCTTGTTTGCTTGCCGCGGTGATCGTGCTGCCTGCGCTTCTGATTTGGCGCGATAGCAAGCGCAAGACCAAAGCCGAGCAACAAACGCCCGCGACCCCACCGGTCTGAGTGACGAGGTGGGGCTTCGCGAGCGCGGCGCGCTACCAGCTATCTACTGCTTGGCTGCGATGAGCTTTTCGGTCAGCTCGGGCATGACCTTGAAGAGGTCAGCGACGAGGCCGTAGTCGGCGACCTGGAAGATGGGCGCCTCTTCGTCCTTGTTGATGGCCACGATGACCTTCGAGCTCTTCATACCGGCCACATGCTGGATGGCCCCGGAGATGCCGATGGCGAAGTACAGATCGGATGCGACGATCTTGCCGGTTTGACCGACCTGGATGTCGGCGGCGCAATAGCCAGCGTCACAAGCGGCACGGCTCGCCCCAATGGCTGCCCCGAAGACGTCCGCCAAGGGATCGAGCAAGGTGTGGAACTTGTCCTTCATTCCTCGGCCGCCAGCGACCACCACGGAAGCGTCAGCAAGGTCCGGTCGTTCGCTCTTGACCTGGTCGAAGCTTACCCACTCGAGGCGCTCGACGCCGCTGCCGGCTGCGGCGACCTCGACCTTCTCGACTGCAGAGGCGCCTTCGCCCGGCTCAGTGGCTGAGAACGCACTCTGCCGGACGCTGACGATTTGAACAGCGCTGTTGATCTTGCAAATGCCGAAGGCATTGCCTGCGAACATCGGGCGCTGGTAGACCAATCCGCCGTCCTCGCTGAGCACTGCCGTGATGTCGGCTGCGTAGCCGGCGTCGAGTTTGCCAGCCACGCGGGCGAGCAAGTCCTTGCCAAAAGCGCTTGCGGTAGCGCACACCACTGCATAGTCCTTGGCGACCGCTGCAACCGTGGGCGCAAAGTTCTCAGCTAGGTATTTGTCGAGCTTGGCGTCGTCAGCCACGAGGACCTTGTCGGCGCCGAGCTTGCCCAGCTGAGCGGCGGCGTCATCGAGGCCCGAGCCCAACACCAAGATGGAGTATGAGCCGCCCAAAGCGGCGGCAGCTTGCTTGGCAAAGGTGACAGCCGAATAGGTGGTCCGCTTGACCTGGCCCTCTGCGTACTCTGCAACAATCAGTACGTTACTCATGGCTTGCTCCTATTCCGGTCAGATGACCTTCGCTTCGTTCTTCAGTTTGTCCAGCAACTCATCGACGTCGGCTACCTTGACGCCGGCTTGGCGCTCTGGCGGCGATTCGAACCTGACGTAGCTGATCCTCGGCGTTGCATCGCTGAGCAGATCGGCGAGCTTCTTGACCTCGAAGGGCTTGCGCTTGGCCTGCATGATGGCGGGCAGCGGCGCGAAGCGCACCTCCCAGGTGTACTTGTGACTCGGGTCCGTCTTGCTCGAGTGGACGCTGTCTGGATTGACCACCCGCAAATCGACCGTCACCACGGCGGGAAACTTCACCCGGATGTTGAGCGTGCCGCCATCGACCTCGCGGCCCACCAACAGACTTCCGTCTTCGCCCTTGATTGTCGCGGCGAAGGTCACCTGCGGCCAATCGAGCAGCTCGGCGAGGATCTGGCCCACCTGGTTGGTATCGCCGTCCACCGCTTGCTTGCCCATCAGGACCAGATCGGGCTTTTCCGCCTCGACCAGTGTCTTGAGCGCTTTGGCGACGATCATGCCGTCGATGTCGTCGTCGGTGGTGTCGACCCGGATTGCCCGAGCAGCACCGGTGGCGAGCGCGCCGCGCATGTTGGTGTCGAAAGCAGCAGGACCAAAGGTGACGACCACCACTTCGCCAAGCCGCGCCTTGGGGCTCTTGGCGTCTTCGGTCAGGCGCAGCGCCGCTTCGAGCGCATACTCGTCGAAGGGGTTGAGCTGCATTTGCATCCCGGCGGTGTCGACTTTGCTGCCGTCCGCTGGGATCTTCACCTTGTTGGCGTTGTTCGGATCTGCAACGACCTTGAGGGGGACAAGTATCTTCACGGCAATTGACCTCACTACGGGGTCGCACCAAGGGGAGCGCGACGGCCGTCGATTTGGGGTTAGCTAGCGGAGTTTGGCTACCGACGATGGCGCGGCGCGTCAAGGCGATCTGCCGCCCAGATCGGGGGCCGCTCGCCACCCGGGGTGCTGCGCCCGAGCCAACTTCCCTGCTTGGGCTGAAAAAGGAAGCTTTCCTAGGCAGTTGGGTTGCTAATAGGCTCTGTCGCGTGAGCATTCGAACAGACGTGCTAGTGGTCGGCTCGGGCGTCGCAGGGATGACCCTCGCGCTGGACCTGGCCGATCACGCGCAAGTGACCATCGTCACCAAGCGAAGTGCCGAAGAATCAAACACGCGCTACGCCCAGGGCGGCATCGCGGTGGTGATGTCGGTGGACGACAGCCCCGAGGCGCACATCCGCGACACTCAAGGCGCCGGCGCCGGTCTTTGCCACGATGTGGTGGTGGAGCGCTGCGTGCGTGAAGGCCCCGAGCGTTTGCGCGAGCTCATGGCCCGCGGTGTGGTCCTCGATCGCGGTCACGACGGCGACCTGCAGCTGACACGTGAAGGAGGACATTCGGCGCGTCGCGTGGCGCACGCCAAAGATGCGACCGGCGCGGCGGTCCAGCATGCCCTGGTCGAGGCGTGCCGCGCGCACAGCAACATCAGCTTGCTCGAGCATCACACAGCCATCGATCTCATCATGTTGACCTCTTTCGGAGGCCCAGACCGCTGCGTCGGCGCATATGTATTGGATGAGGCTTCGTCCACAGAGGATCGGCACGTGGTTCGCCCCGTTCTGGCCCGGGCGACTATTCTCGCGACCGGCGGCGCCGGCAAGGTCTACCTCTACACCTCGAACCCCGACATCGCGACAGGCGACGGGGTGGCCATGGCCTATCGAGCTGGGGCTGAGGTCGGCAACATGGAATTCTACCAATTCCATCCCACCTGCTTGTATCACCCCAAAGCCAAGAGCTTTCTCGTCACCGAAGCGCTTCGCGGAGAAGGTGCGACCCTGCGTCTGCCGGACGGTACGGCGTTCATGTACCAACACGACGAGCGAAAAGAGCTCGCGCCTCGCGACATCGTGGCTCGGGCCATCGACTTCGAAATGAAGCGGGCGGGCTTTGATTGCGTGCACCTGGACATCACGCACAAGCCGGCCGCATGGACGCGCGAGCGTTTCCCGACCATCTACGAGACCTGCTCCAGCCTGGGAATCGACATCACCGCCGAGCCGATTCCAGTGGTCCCGGCAGCGCACTACATGTGTGGTGGCATCACCACCGATCTGCGCGGTCGCACCACGATCCCGGGTTTGAGCGCAGTAGGCGAGTGCGCCTTTACGGGCTTACATGGAGCCAACCGCCTGGCTTCCAACTCATTGCTCGAGGGTTTGGTGTTCGGCCATCGCACAGCAACTCGGCTGAGCGAGGAGGTCGACGAGCTGGGCGACGAGCCCTTCGCCGATGTGCCGGAGTGGCAGACGGGCAACGCAGTACCCAGCGACGAGGCCGTGGTCGTGGCCCACAACTGGGATGAGCTGAGGCGCGTGATGTGGAACTACGTGGGCATCGTTCGTTCCGATGCGCGGCTGCGAAGAGCGGCGCGGCGGATTGCATTGCTGCAGGAAGAAATCCGCGAGTACTACTGGAAGCACATGGTCACCCGCGATCTGCTCGAGCTGCGCAACATCGCCACCGTTGCGCAGCTCATCGTGAGCTGCGCAGCGGCGCGCAAAGAAAGCCGTGGCTTGCATCACACCATCGACCATGCCGACAAAGACCCGACCCTGGTGGTCGACACCGTGGTCAAGCGCGGCGTGCCTGCCCACATGCGTGCTTCTGGCGTCACCAGCTAGCTTTCATCATCGTGGTTGGCCCTCCCGCATATCCCTCCCAGCCGCCGCCGCCCAAGGAGGACGCTTCGGTCAAACCGATGTCCTTCTTTGGCGCTGCGCTGTGGGTGACCGGCGCCACGCTCGCATTCCTCATGCTCGCCTCGGTGATGGTGTCCTTGCGCGAGCAAGCAGGCAGTGACCAGCTCGCCTTGGTGAGCTGCCAGGTAGCAGCCTATCTGTTCGTGCTGTTCTTGCTGTTGCGCAGCTACGCGCCACAGACCGACATTCGTGTGTTTCTCGCTGTGCGGAGCACCCATGCTGGCTTCTATCCAGCGGCGCTGTTGCTTGGGGTAGCCTGCTCCTTTCCCGCCAATTGGCTCTACGAAAAAATCCTGACGCGCTGGCCCCAAGAAGAACAAACGCAGACCTTCGTGGATCTGTTTGTGGCGGCCAGCTCGGCGCAGCGTCTGCTGCTGGGTTTCGCGGTGGTCGTCGTTGGCCCCGTCGTCGAGGAGTTGTTGTTTCGCGGAGCCATATTTGGTCCGCTGGCCCGGAAGAACCGCATGAGCGCGGTCATCGTCGTCTCGGCCGTGTTCTTCGCTTTGGTGCACATGGAGCCTCGGGTGCGACCACCCATCGTCCTGATGGGCTTGATCCTCGGCTATCTGCGGGCGAGCAGCGGTTCGATTATCCCGGCCGTGCTGATGCACGTCGGCTTCAACGGTGTGGAGGTGGCGGGCCTGTGGACGGCATCGGAGTCCTTGAAGGCTTCCGAGCCAGCCCAAAGCGTGCCCTTGCCGCTGATGGCAGCGGGCACGATCGGTTGTGTGGTGTTGCTGGTGATTTGCAGGTTCATCGCCAAGCTGAGCCCCAAAGCCATACGCGCACGCCAAGCCGATCGAAGTTGATTACCCCCGCCCGTCTGGGTTGCGGGTTCGGCTAGTCGGTTTCGGTCAGTACCCGCTCGATGCTGAGA
The DNA here is from genome assembly GCA_964599485.1 of uncultured Polyangiaceae bacterium. Taxonomy (GTDB): domain Bacteria; phylum Myxococcota_A; class Polyangia; order Polyangiales; family Polyangiaceae; genus JAPYTK01. The sequence goes on along the minus strand of CAZRGL010000009.1, from coordinate 23,174 downwards.
TCGATTTGGCTCTCCACCATTCCCATGATGTTGCGGATCTCTTCGGGGGGCATCTGCAGCTCCTCGATGAGCGCCCGTCGTGTCGCCGAAAGCAGCGTGGCTCGCACCTGCGCCAACCGCCGCGTGACCGTCGACTGGGCCACACTCGTCAGGCTGGCGATCTGGCGGGTCGTCAAGCCGCTCAAGTAGTGATAGCGCAGCAAGTTGCGCTGGCTGCTCGACAAGCCGGCGAGCGCGGCTTGGAAAGCAGACTTGAACTGATCGCGATAGCGTTGCTTGAGCGTCGCCATCTCGGGGTCGTCGTCCGGCGTGCTGAGCTCAGCGAGGGCTTCGGTGCTGCTCGACCGTGAGCGTTTACGTTTGGCGAGCTGTTTGAGGCCGGTGTGCAACGCGGCCATGCGTACGTATGCGGCCAGATCGCCACGGCCTGCGTACAGCGCTAAGGCAGGTGGCCGATCGCCCTTGCTCACCAAGAGCCGCTCGAACAACATCTGGCGGGCATCCTCCGGGCTCACCCCGCTGCGCTCGAGGCGTTTTACGACCGCGTCGATGACCGGAACGAAGCGCTCGTGAAAGTGCGCCACCGCGTTCCGATCGGCCAGGGCACAGCCACACGCCAGGTATAGATCCGCCGCCCGCAGCTCCGTCAAGGCGGCGATGGGATCCGGCTCGCTGGCCCCAATGCGCTCGGCGAGGTGAACCACGAAACGCTCCGGCTGCACGGACAGCTCTGGCCACGCTGTAGTCGCTTGTTCGAGTAGTTGGGCCAGTGCATCGGTCAGCCGCTGTTGGTCGAGCTGCTCGGTGGCGTCGGTTGCGAGACAGAGCTGCTCTACGAAAAGCGCCGCAAGCGTTGGTGCACTCGGAGTTTCTGCGGTCACCCTGTGGTGTGTATCATCCTGCCCGCCCATTCGCGAGCCCCCGCGCTCGGTGCGACCGCCAAACCGTCCCGACCATCAGATGTACTGTCCCGACCACAACGAGCTGTTTCGATTTGTGCAGCGACGGCTCGATGCGGCGCGCATCGCTCAGATCGAGGAGCACCTCGAAAGCTGCTCATGGTGCTATCAGCTACTAGTCGATTTGGCGCAAGACGAGTCCTTCGCGGCGCAGCTCGACGTGGCCCAAGATCGCCCGAGCACCGCCCCGATCCAGCTCGGCAGCTTCGTGCTGGGCGCGCCGCTCGGACAGGGGGGGCAAGGCCAAGTGTGGTCCGGCCTACATGTCGGGCACGGTGTGCAGGTCGCCGTCAAAGTGCTCACCCACGAGACGGTTCAGGGCCAAGAGTATCTCGAGGGGTTTCGCCACGAGGTGCGAACCGTGGCCGGCTTGCGCCATCCCGGCATCGTCATGATCTACGACTACGGCGAAATCGGTGAACATGCCGCCGCCGCCTCGGGCAACACCCTGCCCGCCCAGAGCCCCTATTTTGCGATGGAGCTTGCTAGCGAAGGGACGCTTCATGATCGTTTCTTTCAGAACCCGCCGGACAATTGGTCCGAAGTTGTATCCTTGTTGATGGCGCTTCTGGATGCGTTGGCGCACGCCCACGCGCGCGGGGTCATTCACAGCGACCTCAAACCGTCCAATGTCCTGGTCTGCTCCGATGAGGACCGGCGGCCTGGGCTCAAGCTCGCCGATTTTCATCTTGCCCACCGGCGCGACCAACCTCTCGGGCCGAGTGCTGCCAAGGCCAGCGGCACCCCACGCTACATGGCGCCCGAGCAGATCACCGCGCGCTTACGAGACGTGGGTCCGTGGACCGATCTCTATGCACTGGGCTGCATCGCTTTCGAGATGGTTTGTGGCACTCACGCGTTCGGTGGAGAAACCGTCACCACCGTCCTGCGGTCGCATCTGACCGCGCGCCGCAATCCGTTCCAGCCCCGCTATGAGGTTCCCCCAGAGTTGGCCGCGTGGATTGGCAAATTGCTGGCCCCTACGCCGGACAAACGTTTCCATCGGGCTGCCGATGCCGCTTGGGCGCTGCACGAAATCTCCCACAGCGGCAAGCGGTGGGAGCCTGGCGTCGCTGCGGTCGAGCAGTCGATGGACAGCAGGCTCCAAGCTGCGGTGATCACCTTGCCGTACGCTTCCTTGCCGCGACCGCGGCTCAACGACGCGCCGCCGGAAGATGCGCGTGCTGCTCGCGACAATCATATCTGGAGTCGGCCCCCACTGGCCGAGGATTGGAAGGGCGTAGCGGAGCCGTTGCGCGATGCGCTCGAGCCGACGCTGGGCCTCTACGGTCTGCGCGCGCTTCCGCTGGTGGATCGTGACGAGGAGCGCGACGAGCTCTGGCGGGTGTTTCGCGAGGTGGTCGAAAGCGACCAGGGGCGTGGCGTGCTGCTGCTAGGACCAGCGGGCTACGGTAAGAGTCGGCTGGCCGACTGGCTCTGCACCCGCAGCCATGAGTTGGGTCTGGCCAATGTGCTTCGGGTCACGCACAGCGAAACACCGAGCAGCAACGATGGAATCGCAGCGGCAATTCGGCGCGAGCTGCGCATTGGGGGCCTGGACCATCGAGAAGCCGGCGATCTGGTGGACCGGTGGCTGCGCAAACGCAAGGTGTACGACCATGCTTTTGCCCAAGCGTTGGCGGCCATGCTGAGCGAATGCGAGCTGCCCCCGAGCGAGACGCTGAGCTACGAGACGCAAACGCCGACCCAGCGGCGCCGTGGGCTGTTGCGCGTCATGGAGCTGATGTCGGCGGAACGCCCGCTCGTGGTCTGGCTCGACGACATCGAGCTTGGTCCAGAGGCGCTCGAGGTCATCGAGCAGGCGCTCGGCGACTCCGATGCTGTCGGGCCGATGCTGTTCGTGATGACTGCGCGTGACGAAGCGCTCGCTGAGCGTGCCAGCGTGCGTGCCGTGTTGGGCCGGCTGTCGGAGTCGGGTCAGCTCAGCCAAATCGATGTTGGCCCCTTACCTCGAGCCCACTGGCCGAAGCTGATTGACTCCATGTTGGAGCTCGAGGCCGATCTGGCCCAAGAAGTACAGCAGCGCACCGCAGGTAACCCGCTCTTTGCGGTACAGCTCGTCGGCGACTGGGTGGCGCGGGGTGCCCTCGAGCGTGGCGATGATGGTTACGCCATGCTGGTCGACGAGGTTGCCGAGCTGCCTGACGACTTGTACGTCCTGTGGGCGGCGCGCATCGAGCGTCTGTTGGTGGGCCGCCACGCCGACGACGCGGTCGCTCTCGAGCTAGCCGCGGTGCTCGGCCGGCAGATCGTGGTGTCCGAATGGCGTGATGTCTGTGCTGTGCGAGGCGGCGGCGCGCCAGCTCTTTCGTTGGTTGGTGCGCTGGTGGAGCAGCGCTTGGCGCTCGGGGGCGAACGTGGCGCACACTTGAGCTTCGAGCTCGTGCACGGGATGCTTCGCGAGAGCTTGCTGCGGCGGGCGCGTGAGGGGGGGCGCTTGCGCGGCCACCATTTGGCTTGCGCCGCGCTGCTCGAAGAGGCGGGCTCAGCGGCAGAGTTGGAGCGTCGCGCCCGCCATTTGTTGGCGGCTGGGCGGCAGGGAGAAGCGCTCGCCCCCCTGTTGGACGCCGCCCGTACGTATCGCTTGGCTGGACACTTTCAGCGGGCCGAGCAAATGCTCCAAGTCCGTTCCGACGCCATGGCTGACTTGGCCCTGCCAGAGCAAGATGAGCGTTGGGGCGCGGGCTGGATCCAGCATGCCCGAATCTGTGGTCAACGGGGAGAGCACAGCGAGGCCGAGCAGTGGCTCGAACGTGCCGCTCGAGCTGCCGACACCCACGGTTGGGAGCAGGTTGCCGTCCGCACGATGCTGTTGCGAGCACGCTTGTTCGTCAAAGACGACACGCTGGGGAGGGCGGACGCATACTTGCGGGCGGCCCAGCGCCGTTGCATGGCGCTGCAACAGCCACGGCTGCTCGCTGAGTGCCGTTTGCTTCGTGCCGAGGTCGAGCTTCGACGGCAGCAGAGCTCGGCGCAACAGAGCAGTCCCACAGAGGTAGCCCCCGAAGATGTAGCCAAAGTGGAGGACCTGTACCGCGCCGTGATGCACACCGAGCAGGTCCCTGCCTCCAGCGATCAGAGCATGTACGCCAAGTATCATGCAGCGTGGGCGCATGTGTATCTGCTCGCTTGCGCTGCAGCACAGTTGCGTTGGAATGCGTGGGGCACTCACTTGGCTCGGGCGTTGGCGCTCATCGACGAGACGAGCTGCGCCGATGTCGACGTTGCCAATATGGCCCAACTCGCGGGCGACATCGCTCTACGTCTCGAGGCACCTCGGCAGGCGCGCCAGGCCTACCTCATCTCCGCGCAGCAATTCGAAGCATTGGGACAGCAAAACCAAGCAAACAAGATCCACCAGCTGTTGGCGGGGGTTGAAGTGAGCAAGAGCTGAGCGGAGCTCGTTTCGCTGCGTCCGGTCAGCCCAACAGGTCGAGCGTGAATGGCGCCGCGAAACCAGCTGCAGTGTTTGGCAACAGGGCGCCAAATACGAGGCAGCCCAGGATGGTGGCCACCATCCCCGCAGCCTTGCGCTCAGCTTGCTGTGGCGACAGTCCCTCAGCGCAAAAGGACCTCGAAAGCCGGCGCAGCTCTTTGCGCAGAACCCGCTGCAACAGCGCTGCCACCCGCCGGCTGCGAATCGCTTCAGCGAAGATCCCCACCCACGCTTTGGCCGCGGTCCGTCCCGCTTGGGGTTTGAGGGCGAGGGCCCGGTCCACGTAGGCTTCGAGAAATGCCCGGCTGTCCGCCTCGTGGGGTAACGTGCTCTCGAAGCGGGCGATGAGCGATCGAACCAGCTCCGTCACCAGGTCCTCGCGGTCGTCGAAATGGTGATGGATCAGCCCTGGCGCACAGCCCGCCTCGTTGGCCACCGCCGCCATGGTGGCGCGGCCCAAACCATGGGTTGCAAGCGCGCGCTCGAACGCCTCTGCGATAGCGCGCCGCTGTTCGGTCCTGTTGCTTGGTCTCGGCATGCCTCAATATTGGTTGGATAACCAGTTTTCGCAACTCATGATGGAAACATGATGAACCGAATCACTGAAACATCGCGAAAACCGAGCAACCAGCAACGTGAGGGGATCCACTTCGACGACAAAGGTGTCACCCGCGTGATGGCTGGTGGCGACGATGAGACCGTTCGCTGGGACGAGCTGCAACAGGTAGCCATCGTCACCACGGACGAGGGGCCGTTTCTCGAGGACGTGTTCTGGCTGCTCTTCGGCAAAGACGAAGGCGGCTGTCTCATTCCCGGTGCAGAGATGCACGACGCATTGCTCGATCGTTTGCAGCAACTACCGGGTTTCGACAACGATGCGGTCATCGCCGCGATGAGCTCCACCGACGACGCCAGCTTCCTGTGCTGGCGCCGTTCCCAAGAGGTGGCCTAGCGCCCGTCGCGGGGCTCGACGAAGCCGAGCTCGCTGAGGAATTGTGCGGTGTGCTTGAGGTACGCGCCTTTGTCCATGTGCAAAACGTGGCTACCCGGGAACCAATGGATGCGGCAGCGATCCCAGTGATCCCAGAGCAGTCGTGAGTGCTTCGGCGGAGCGAGCCGGTCGCCGATGCCGCCGATGATCATCAGTCGCTCCGGCGCCAGCACCGGCGGATAACTCAGCGGGCAGTGGCAGGCCATCATCCGGCGAATCTCGGGCAGCGGCTTGCGCAGAACCCTGAGCGCAGTGCCGACCGCCCAATTGAGCGGGAACCACTCCAGAACCAAGTCGGCAATGCTGACCACCGGAACGTTGGGAATGGCAAACGCGAGTCGCTTGTCGATGCTTGCGAGCAGCGCGGTGGTGTAACCGCCCAGACTGACGCCGGTCAGCCCCACTTGCTCGACGCCGACGGTCTCGAACAAGTAGTCGAGGAACACGCGGATGTCGCACACCGCTTGACCGAAGGCCTCGTTGATGCGCGAGATGCCGCCGGCAAACAGACCGTGTCCGCTGAAAGGAGACAGCTTGGTCTGCCGGCGTCCGTGGAAGGGCAAGGTGACGAGCAGCACGTCACAGCCCATCTTGTAAAACCAGGGCAGCGCGAAGAACCACTCGTTGAGCCAGTAGGGATCAGCGAAAAAACCATGGATGGCGACGATGGTCGGTCGAGGGCCGTCGTCGTGGCGCCAATACTGAGCACATGCTTTGCGGTTGCGTCGGTGTCGCAGATAACTGCGCCGCTGCCGAGGATTGCGCGGCATGTATGGGCTGTCGAAGATCAAGCCCTGGCACGTGCCGTCCTCGGGTTTGAAATGGGGCCAAGCAGGCTTGACTGGCTTGATGGGCACAGCCCGCGGTGGTGGCCTGAAGTAGCTGTCCGGATCGCCATCGCTCGGCGGGGCATAGTGCTCCGCATCGCTGAAGGCACGATAGAGGGTCAGCGGGTTGTACCCAGGCGGTACGGCCAAGGCGCTGACGGCCAGGGCGCCAGCCGTGCGAATGAGCACGTCGAGCCCGGCGCTCGTGCCGACCATCGACCGATCACGCCAGCCCATCTCGAAGCTCTCGGGCGTAGCATGGAAATTGGGGTCGAGATGCTCCCACCATGGTGTGCGCGGCATCATGTCGGGCGCGGCGGCGTAGGCCTTGTGGGCGATGCGCGAAATCACCGAAGCATGAGACATCGACAACCTTTCTCGTGATGGGAGAGCCTTAGAAAAAGTCTAGCGCACCGTGGTAGCGGGGCCATGTTCTGGGCCGGCAATGCGCTTGTTGTATCTGCGGTGCGCTGCGGTCACGCATTCGACGCGCAGGCGCCACGCTCATCGCTAGCCACAATCTCCAAATGCGCGTCATCGCTACCACGTGCCGCGCTCGCGCGCTTGGCCCGCGGCTTGCTGCTCATGGTCGAGATCCATTCCAACCCGAGGTGCGAAATGGTCCGAAGAGCAAGTTTGGTAATTGCGCTGTGCATGGGCTCGGCGCTGAGCAATTGTGACGACGCCGCGACCACGAGCGGCGCGTACGGAGGCGGCGGGCATGGAGGAGCGATTGGCGTCTGTGATGCGGGGCTGACCGCGCCGACCGCTGGCCAGCGGGTTGGAGTGGATGAAGCGACGATCGAGGTCGATCTAGGCAGCTGCGGCTCGCTCGATGACCTGCGCCTCAGCCTCAATGGCAAGGACATCACCGAGCATCTCATGATCGATGGGACCCTAGCCACCGTTTCGCTTTGGCAGCTCGAGCTGGATGAAATCACTGCGGAGGGCAACATCCTGGTCTTGAAGCACAGCGACGGCGGGAGCCTCGGAACAGTCGACTTTGCCGTCGACACTGAGGCGTTCTGGTTGGTGCGCGACGACTACGAGATCCCTCACATCTACGCCTTCAGTAAGAAGGCGCTGTTCTTCGGCATGGGTTGGGCTGCGGCAGCCGAAAAGGGTGAGACCATCGTCAAAGAGGCGTATGTCGCCTCGGGCCGCGGCACCGAAATCTACGGTGAGGCTCTGGCAGAGGCTGACTATCGGCGCAGACTCCATCGTCTCAGGGAGCTTGCCGAAGAGACCTTCGATCAAATGGCGCCCGACACACAGCTCGCCACTGCCAGCTTTGCTGATGGCATCAACGCTTACAACCTCGACAAGGACATGGGTTGGCGTTCGATCGACAAGTACATGATCATCGCGGCGGCGCGCACGCCTGACAACAACCGCGCTCACTCCACGGCGAGCTGGGAAATCGGCTACGGGCAGCTCATCGATGAGTTGGAACAAATGTCGGTGGAAAACCTCTGGGAGAAACTCCATCCGGCGGTCAATGCCAAGCCCGTCATTCGCAAGAACATCGCCCCGCTGAGTGCTTCGAAGCAACGCGGCGGGCCAGGGCCAGGGCCGGGCGCTTCGGTGGCTTTGCCGCCCGGCGCACGCAGCGCCCTGCTTCGCGTGATGGCTGCCGAAGAGCGGGCCCGGCCCAACCCAACCAATGGCAGCTTCACTTGGGTAGCGACCAACGACAAGACAGCTGACGACAATACCCTCGTCGCGGGGATCTTCGCGTTTCCTGAAGGGACGATTACCACTGAGATGCATATCAAGGGGCCAGAGTACGACGCCATTGGAGTCATCCGCAGCTGGCCCGGATTGTTCTATGGCCACAATCGAAACCTGACCTGGTGGCTGTCACGAACCAATCCAGACAGCGGAGATACCTACAAGTACCAAGTGAAGGTCGACGCCAAAGGCCAGCCGCTCGAGTACCTCTACGACGGCAAGTGGCTCGCGGTGCGGCGCGAAATCATCGAGCTCAAAGTCAAACAAGGTTCGGCGTTCAAGACTGCCAAGCTGCCCGCCTTCTACATCGACCGAGGGGCCTTCGCTTTGCCCGTGGAGGTCTTCGTCGAGAATGACAAGAGCTACTACTGGGCCGTCGAGGAGGCGGGCAAGCACTATGTGTATGCTTTCAACTTGGCGCAGCTACACGACGCCGAGCAAGTCACGCCAGGCCTGTTGCAAATGAAGGCAAAGAGTTTCGATGAGCTCAGCGAGGTACTGAGCGAACAGCACAACTCGATCTTCACCACCACCTCGGTCGACAAAGACGGCGAGGTGTTCGTGCTCTACAACGGCAAGATCCCAACTCGGGACAACGAGTCAACCCAGGGCTTGCACATGAGTGGCCATTGGAGCCGACCGTTCGATGGCTCCAAGGCTGAGGGCGCGTGGAATGGTTATGTCGATTATGCTCATTTGCCGCTCTACGACTCGCGCAAGCACGGTCTGCCTGACGAAGGCTATCTCCTCAACTTCGGCGCCTCGCTCAACGTTTGGGTGCCGCGCGAAGACTTGCCGCTCTACCCGCGTGGAATCGTCCCCTACAAGATCACCAGCGGTGGCCAGCCAGCGCCCACCTTCTCGGGCAACGGCTGGTTGTTTGGGGCTCGTGATTACGACGAGCGCCTCGCCTCGAGCAAAACCGTCGATGCCGACCAGATGCGCAAGATGCTCTTCAATGCATATTGCCCGATGATCGACTGGTACCGTGAAGTGCTGCTCACAGCCTATGAGAAGAAGGGGCATCTGATCGCGCCGAAGTACCAGGCCGAGGCCGACGAGATCATCGAGGTTCTCGAGAACAGCTCGAGTGAGGCTGACGCGGACAATCGCGGTGTGCTCATGTACTTCATGTGGATCAAGAACCTCGCCCTCGAGACCTTTGGCGACGAGCTCGGCAGCGAGCTCGAGACCTACTACGACAACATCTCGCCAGCCAAGCACGGTGAGATCTACTTCCTGCTCAACCTGATTTACTTGCCCGACATGCAGTGGGCGCCACCGGATGAGGACGTCAGCTACCTCAGCGCCTTCGTCGATGACCTGAATACGGGTCCGGTCGAGACCCCCGACGAGATCATCGTGCGCGCGTTGCAGTCAGCCATTCAGGAGGTGCTCGAAGACCCCGATCCAGCCAAGGTGGCCTACTTCGGCGGCACCACGCCGCGCTGGGGAGCGCTCGCAAAGGAAAAGGGCTACGAGGACGTGGAGCGCTACGGCGGGCCACGGGGGCTCGGCTGTATGGAGGAAAAGGACCACTTCTACTTGGACGGGCTCAACACCACCAAGACGGCGGTCAAGTGGCGACCGCAATACAAGGTGCTCTGGCAGATCGACGACCGCGGGATTGCGGCACAGACCATCGTGGCCCACCACCAAAGCGTCCGAGACAAGAAGACTGCGGGCAGCAAGTACGACGATCAAGGCAAGCTCTATCAAGCAGGCCAGCTCAAGAAGCAGCACTACTTGTTTGCAGACGTTTGGGCCGCGCGCAGCTCAGCCGAGGTGGTGAAGCTGCCCTGAGATCGCGGACCGGACCACGGGCAAGCGGGTGGCGATTCGCCCCGGCGGGTGGTACGCATGTAGCGATGCGATGCCTGCTTAAGATGGTCAGTTCTTGCTTGCTGCTTGCGATGGGGCTCGGGTGCGGCTCGGCCGACGAAGATCCGCCTGTCGACAAGGAGCCCGACAAGAAGTTGGAAGCGGTCTGCACCGACGGTACCCGCTGGTCGGCTGGCCATGTCGTGTTCGTCGAAGCCACCAGCCAATGGGGTCTCGACGGGGTCGAAGGAGTGCGCCTGGCGGCTGTGGATTTCGACTCGGATGGCTGGACCGATCTGATCGTGCGACGTGGCGGCGCCACTCCTGACAACTTCGGCACGCAGCCAGCGTGTTGCGCCACCAAGGACTGTCCCGAGGGAACTCAGTGCACGATGCGCCACACCTGGCTGTTGCGCAACACCAAGACGGGCTTCGAGGACGTGACGCAAAGCTCCGGCGTGGTCACGCCTCGTCAAGGCGACCCGGCGCTCGGTCGACCGGGGCCGGTGTGGGCGTTTGCCGACGTTGACAACGATGGCGATCTCGATCTGTATACCGGTCTGAGTGAGAGCAAAGACGCGCCCCAGACCGAGACGAGCGAGATCATGATCAACAACGGCGATGGCAGTTTTTCGCTCGGTCCGGTCGACAGCGCGCTTCGCGTGGAGACAGGTGACGTGCCCGCTGGCGCGGCGTTCGTGGATTACGACCGTGATGGTCTGATCGACCTATGGCTGCCGCAGAACAGCTACAACAGCTCGCCTCGTCAAGATCGCCTGCACCGGGGTGACGGTCTTGGTGGCTTTGCCGATGTCACTGACGCGCTGGGTATGAAGACCAAGTCGTGGAACGCTCTGAGCGATCTCAACGAAGGTTTGGCGCACAGCGTGGCCTGGTCGGCCCTGGCCTGCGACCTGAACGGTGACGGCTCAGCCGAGCTGCTTGCTTCGTCCTACGGACGCGCCCCCAACCATCTGTGGCAAGGCGGTAATGCTGCAGGCGGCTGGCAGTTCCTCAATCGCAGCGTGGCTTCCGGGTACGCTTTTGATCAGCGCGTCGATTGGAGCGACAACGAGTCGGCACGTTGCTGGTGCAAGCTGCACCCCACCGATGATGATTGTGAAGGCGTCCCTGAGCCCCAGTACATCAAGTGCACGGTCGATGCGGATGCGTTCCGCTGGAACCACCAATACGACCGTCAACCATTTCGTCTCGGTGGCAACAGCGGAGCTACCATCTGCGGCGACGTCGATAATGATGGCGATATGGATCTGCTGACCACCGAGATCGTCCATTGGGATGTGGGCAGCTCTTCCGATCCGAGCGAGCTGCTCTTCAATGACGGTCAATTCGACACCGTGTTGTCCCGTCCCGGAAACGAGGCCACCGGGCTGACTCGCGAGCACGATATCGTCAGCTGGAATGATGGCGACATGTCGGGCGCCCTGTTCGACTTCGACAATGACGGCTGGCAAGACGTCTACATTGGCTCCAGCGACTACCCCGGCGCCAAAGGGCTGCTGTTTCACAACGTAGATGGCAGCACTTTCGCGGCAGTGCCTTTCGCCGAAGGAATCGACCACAACCGCAGCCACGGGATTGCTGTTGCCGACTTCGATCGGGACGGTGATCTCGACGTGGTGGTCGGCCATTCGCGCTCACGCTGCGGTGGCTCCAACGATTGCTATCCGACTACGCAGGTGCGCATGTTCGTCAACCAATATGCGCAAGCGGGCAATTGGGTTCAGCTCGGCTTGACCGGTGGTGAGCTGACCAATCGCGCTGCCATTGGCGCACGCGTGACCGTGAGCACCGCCGACGGCGTCAGCCGCACCCATGAAATCGGTGGCGGCCATGGGCACTACGGCGCCCAGCAGGATCTGGTGCTGCACTTCGGTCTCGGCACACAGTGTGAGGCCGACGTCACCGTGCGCTGGCCTGACGCTGCGTTGAGCGTGCAAACCTTCAAGGTGCTGAGCGGTTATCGTTTCCTGGTCACCCAAGGGCAAGATCCAGTCGCGATTGTCGATCCTCTGGCAGATCCAGAAGTCGATCCAGAAGCGGAGTAGGGCAGGGGCCTGGCTCAGGGAGCAACATGCTCAACGTCATCGTCCGTTCTCCCAGCCCCTTGCTCGCAGAATGCGAGCTGACCTTCGTGTCGCGCTTGGCCATCGACGTCCAGCGTGCGGAGCAACAGCACGCTGACTATTGTGCGGCCTTCGAAGCCGCCGGCGCGCGGCTGACGCGTTTGCCGCTTGCGCCCGAGCTAGCAGATGGTGTGTTCGTCGAAGATCCGGCGGTGGTGCTGGACGAGATCGCCGTCATCACCCGTCCTGGCGTCGAATCCCGGCAGGCCGAATGTGCGTCGGTAGCCGCTGCGCTGCGGCCCTTTAGGCCGCTCGTTCACATCGAGCCGCCCGGTGTGCTGGAGGGAGGCGATGTTCTGGTGGTGCAAAAGGACGTCTACGTCGGCAGCTCCACGCGCAGCAATCGAGCAGGCTGCGAGCAGCTCGAAGCCGCAGTCGAGCCCTTCGGCTACCGGGTCGTTCCCGTCGCGATGGCGGACTGCTTGCATCTCAAGACTTCCTGCACCTTCGTGAGCAACGACCGCTACTTGGTCAACCCCGCCTGGGTCGACTTCGAGCCCGTCAGATCCGCCGGGGCCATCGAAGTCGATCCGGCTGAGCCGTTCGCCGCCAATACGTTGATCGTCGGCAACCGCGTTTGGATGCCGGCCAGTTGCCCTCGCACCATCGAGCGCGTGACTCAGGCTGGATACGACGTTGCCCCGATGGACATCTGCGAGCTGATGAAAGCCGAGGCAGGGCTGAGCTGCATGAGCTTGAGGTTCGAGACCTGAGCGGGTCGCATCGAAGAGACCACCGGTTGCGCTGAGGCGACCTGTCGGGGGTTTTTGTGGCAAATCGTCGCGGGTTTCTCGCTTGCCCGGTTCGGCATGATTCTTGGACCAAGTGCAGAAACATGAGCCTGTCATCGAAGTCCAGAGGTTGTCTGATTTCCGGGGGCGTTGCCGCGGCAATGCTGCTCGGCTTCATCGTGTTTAAGTCATTGGCGGGCGGGTCTGTCGTGACCGAGGTCGCGTGTGGCAACGACATCTGTGAGTTTCACGAGGGTGAAACACCGGACAGCTGTTCCGAGGATTGCGATGTCTTGCCGGTCATCAAGTCGGCGCGGGTGGTTGGCAAACCGGTCTTTCACAAGCGCTACGGCGACCTATGGGTCAACACCTGGGCCGACGACGGCAACTTGTACGCAGGCTGGGGTGACGGAACCGGTCAGAAGGACTGCTATCCTTACATCCACGAGGGCAGCAAGGTCCCGCTGCCGCCTTGGAAGACGCGGCAAGGCACAGGCTGCCGCTACGTCGACGAGCCCTGCGCCAACGAGGACGACGAGGAATGCCCGCTTCAAGCGCGCTTCTGCAATGTGTTTCCCTGCGGCACCGATCGTTGCTACCCGCCCTGCGAATTCACTGATGCTGGGTTGGCGGTCTTCGCGGGGGCGCCTCCTCACTTTGACAGGTGCGCCGGCAACGATTGCATCGTAGCCAAACACGTTCCATCGCTCGAGGCGCCCTACACGCTGCTGGACCAAAAAGGGGACGAGCGCGACGACAAGCCGTCGAGCTTGCTGTTCTACAAGGGCCGGCTGTACTGGGCCGGCCACCACAATCGCCTCGATCCACAAGGGCCGCTACAGGGCTCCATTTCGTATTCGGACGACTACGGCAAGACCTGGACTGAGGCAAAAGGCTCGCCTTGGGGGCCGGACAGCGTCTTCGCAGTGCTCATGTTCATCAACATGGGGAAGGCTTACGCGCTCAACGAGGACGGCTACGTCTATGCTTTTGGAATGGGCCAAGGCGTGTTTTGGCACAGCAAGAAGATCTACCTGACGCGCACGCCCAAGGACTCAATCGTCGACTATGGCAAGTACGAGTATTTCACCGGCAATGACGCCGCCCAGAAGCCTCAGTGGTCGGCTCGACAAGCTGACGCCAAGCCGGTCAGAGGCATAGAAGCATTCTTGCAAGCTTCGGCGATGTTCCATGAGGGCACCGGCCGTTATGTCTTCATGACAGCATTGCCCGACGGGGCGCTGTTCGAAGCGCCCCACCCGTGGGGACCCTGGACGAAAGTGGCGTCCTTGTTCTTGCAAGGCGACAACCCCGATTGGAAGCTCACGGGCTACATCCCTGGCGTCATCGCCAAGGGCGCCGGACCCAAGCATTTCTACTTCACGATTGCTGGCGAGGTAGAAAACTACCAGCTGTACGTCGGCAAGCTCGAGTTGGGGATCTAGTCGCTTCTCGGATTGGCAGCGCAGCGCACGCCGAGGTGCCCGTTGCGCTCGGCTGGCGGATAGCTGTGGCGGTTGGCGGCCCGAACGCGCTCGGGCTTGTTGTGAAACCACCCCCCCCCGCGCACGACGCGCTGTTTGTGCAGCACTGCTGGCACTGAGGAGGCTGCGGCGCCGGGGTAGGGCAGGTGCCGATCCGCGGTCCATTCCCAGACATTGCCGGCCAGGTCGAGCAGCCCCGCTTCGCTGCGGCCTGCTGGGAAGTGGCCCACCGGAGCTGTTTTGGGCCAACCGTCGTCACCTTGGTGCATCGCTGGCCAGCCGCGATGGATGCGAGCGCATTCGGCCCCACAGACGTTGAGCAGATTGCGGTCGGGCGGCTCGTTTCCCCAGGGATAGATGCGACCGTCGCCACCCCGCGCTGCGAGCTCCCATTCTGCTTCACTGGGCAGCCGGCCACCGCTGGCCGCGCAGAGGCTGGCGGCTTGCGACCAGTTGATGCAGTTGATGGGATGAGCCGACCGGTCGGGATAGCCAGCGTTGCAGTTGTCGGCCTTCTTGTTTCCGGCGGGCGTGCAGCGTCCGCTCGCTACGCAGCGTTGGTAGTCCGTCACCGTGGTCTCCGTGCGGGCGAGGCAGAACGGCGGCAACTCGACGCGCCGGACCGGGCGCTCGTCGGCTTCGCCCACTTCAGCGGGCGAGCCCATGTCGAAGGCTTGGCCGCCCAGCAGCACCATGCTCTTGGGACAGCGCAAAGGTCGCTCGCTGGCAGTCGGCTGCGCTTTCTTCGTCGGCTCGGGGGCGCTCGCGACGCTGACCTGCTGATTGGCCGTGGGCGTGCGGCGTTGGCGCGTCGCTGGCGTCTCTTGGCAAGCCCCAAGTATGGCGACGAGCAGCGCGGCGGTGTTTGCTGAGGTTGAGCAGTTCGGGATGGGCATGGCGAGCAAACACTGGCGTCCCCATCAGCAGCAGGTAATAACCGCCGGTATGGACGTGCGCATCCTATACTGCAGCGCCTGAGGCTACGAGGCTCGGGCGGCGAGGCTCGCCGCCGGAATCAAAGCGAAGCTGGGGTTCGAGGTCGCGATCGAGCCTGGGGCCGTTGGGCAATTTGACGTGCTCGCCGACGGTGAAGTCATCGCCTCGCGCAACAAGAGTTGGCTGAAGCGGCTGCTCGGCCAGAGCTGGCCTGATGCTGACGAAGTCATCGCCAAGCTCAGCGCCCTCAGCTAGCCGGGCTTGATGGAGATCCGGGCTGGGACTTCTTTGCCTTGGCCGCGGTGATGGCCGAAGATGGCGACATGGCCTACATCCGCACCGTGCCTCCGCAAGAGGCGAAGGGCTCGCTCAAACGACAATACGATGCCGCCATCAAACGTGCTGGGCGCGTCTTCGAGGTTGTTCGGATTCAGAGCCTCAACCCGGCGGTGCTCGACGCATCCATGCGCTTGTACCAGGCGTTGATGCACAGCGCTTCGAGCCTCAGTCGCGTCGAGCGCGAGATGATTGCCGTGGCGGTCTCGAGCGCCAACGCGTGCCATTACTGAACGGAGGCGCACGGGGAGGATCTCCGTCAGTTGGGTTGTGACGATGCGATGGTGGCGCAGCTCAAGAGCGACCACCGAGCGCTCGAGCTCGAGCCCCGCCAGCGCGCGATGATCGATTTCGCGGTGCAGGTCAGCAAACAGGTGCACGACGTGGATGCAGCGCGCGTCGACGAGCTACGCGAAGCGGGTTTGAGCGACGAAGATATCCTGAACGTCGTGCAGGTGACCGGCTTCTTCAACTACTACAACCGGATGGTCGACGCGCTCGGCGTAGAGCCGGAGGACTTCATGCCTCCGCGTTCCGACCGCTGAGCTCAGCTGCCGCCGCCTGCGCCGCCCGAGCCGCCCGAGCCGGTGTTCCCGCCGCTGGCTTTTCCACCGCTGCCTCCCCCGCCGCTACCCGATGAGCTCGAAGTGGGCGGGAGCGCTGCGATCCAGGTGCGCAAGCATTCCCGATCGGCTGCGCTCATCAAACCGTTGACGGGCATTTGGGAGACGCCGCAAAAGGATGTGGTCGTCTTGACGTAGAGCACGCTGCCAGTTGGATTGTTGGGATCGGCGAGCAGCTTGCCGGCGCAGCTACCACTCGACGCTGCTACGCCATTGACGCGGTCGGCCACGCCGCCTGAGAACAGATCGAGCTGCGCCGCTGGGTTGACGGCGTTGTGGCAGCCACTGTTTCCGCACTGCGCTTGGAAGATCTTGGTTTCCACCATGCAGCTGTCGCTCGAGGTGCTGGTGCCGCCGTCGTAGTTCAAAAACCGGTTTGGATCATCGAGCTCACCCGGGCAACCATGTAGCGCTGCCAGCGTTGTGAGCAACAGGAGCGTGCCGAAACTACGAGCCAAAACGGATGAAGCCATCGTCCACACCTCATTAACAGAGCGACAATTCTAGTTTAGTAGACGTAGCCAACGCCGAGATCGATTCCGAGTAGCTCGTCGAGGGCGCCGCCCGCGACATAGGCGTCGCCGGGTTGCGGCTCGAACGAGGAGAAGTAGCGGGTGTATGTGAGGCCGGCGAGGATCTCGAAGCCCGCGTCCAAAACCACGGCCGCACCGATACCCATGTCGATGGCGCCCACTGAGGCCTCCTTGAAGCGGCTGTACAAGCCCTCGTGCTCGAGTGTGCCGAGGTAACCGAAGCTCGGCATGAAGGAGAAGCGGCCGATGGGAATGCGGGCATCGACGCCGACGCGCATGAAGACGTATTCGGCGTCTGCGACCTCATTGGCGATGGCCGTGGCGCCAGCATCCTCGGGATCGAAGGTGAAGTTGAGAAAGCCACCCGAACCTGACGCTCGCAATACGACGGGGTTGTCGTCTCGATCGCCGATCCGATAGCGGAAGCGCAATCCAGCATTGAGCCGGTTGTAGGTCGTGCCGAACACGCGCTCGTCGTTCGTCTTCGAGCTGAGCCCGAAGAAGTGGTTGTAGCGGACGAACAAGCCCAAATCGCTGAGCACGACGATGTCAGCGGTCGTCGCTGGGTAGACTTCCGCCGCGATCTCCAGGCCAGGAACGCCAAAGACTTCATAGGGACGGGTGTTTCGGCTGTTGGCTTCCGATTCGGTGTAGTTGAAGAAGCGTCCACCGAGCTCGAGGCCCAGCTGGGCGCTGAACAGCTCCGAGCCGACACGATTGGCCTTGTAGTCACTCGGTGTCTCTTTCGGCTCTTCAGGCTCTTCATCTTCCGGTGGCGGCTCGTCAACAGGCTCTTCTTCTGGTTCGGGGGCCAGCTCCAGCATCGCATCGCCAATGGCTGCGTTGAGCGCCTCGAGTTGCTTGGTCTCGCTGCCCTTCAAGCTGACGTGCTCGTCGACGATTGGCTCATCTTCGTCGGCGCTCAAGTACAGCAGCACCAACACGGGGCCGCGCCGGCCGCGGTGGACGCGGGCTATGACGGCTGCGTCCACCTCTGCTTTGATGACCGCTTTCTTGAGGATTCGCAGCAGATTTCGCCGGCCGCGCTTGTTGACCATGGCGTAGCCGAGCGCGCGGCGCATACCCGAACGCCGCAGGGCGAGCTTGAAGGCAGAGTCTTTGACGATCTCGACCCCGTCGGGAACGAGCGCGACGATGCGCTCGCGGTGTTTCTTGGCCCTGGCCCCTTCGACGTAGACCGCTAGGACACTGGCCTCCTCATCGCCGTCGTCTTGCGCCCAGGCCGCTGGTGCGCAGCAGAGCATCAGCGCCGCGAGTACGGCCAAGCTGCCGAGGCGCCGCCAGCACGCATTGGTGAGCCGCGCGCGTATCGAGCGGCCAATCATCAGCATCTGACACAACACGTCCAGGACTGTAGCCTCCGTGGCCCGGCGCATGCAAACGACAACCGCGGCGGCTTTGCGGACAGTTGCAGTGACGCCAGCGGGCGCTCGGCTATGATTGCCGGCAAGTTGGTCATGAGGATGTTGTCTTGAGTTGTTGGTCAGCCTGCGCTGCGGCGGCGTCGCGTGCCGGCCGGTTTGGCACGGCGTTGTCGCTGTTGTTGGTGTTGTCCTGCGTCGGGTGCATTGGGGCAAAGCCCTTGCCAGGAACGCGCTACGAGTCGCTCGACGGCGTCGACGAGCGTACTTTGGCGCTCGATCGCAGCTGCACTTTTCAGCAAGCAACGACCTGCTACGAGGCTGGCAAACGCTACCTGCAGATGAAGCAGCCCTCCGCGTTCGCCAAACAGCGAATGGCGGCGGTGCTGTATCGTGCTTGTCGTCAGCAGAAACACGCCGAAGCGTGCGTGCGATTGGGCGAGGCCTATCGTAGCGGCGCGCTGCCGCTACCTCCGGCACGTGCACCTTTGGTGCCCTTGTTTCGGCACATGTGTGAAACCGCAACGCCGCTCGATGGGGCCGCTTGCCTCGCGGCTGGCCTCTTTGCGACGGGTTGCGACGCCGGCTCGGGGCAAGGTTGTGAGGCATACGCGCAGCTGCTGTGGTCGGGGCGGGTGCCGGTTCGAAACGCGCGGCAGCGGGCCCTACACCTTCAAGAGCAGGCTTGTCGCAACGAGCACGGGCCCAGCTGTGACCGACTCGGTGAGCGCTATGAGCGGGGCGGTGAAGGGTTGGTCGAGGACGGGGCAAGCGCCGTGCGCTGGTACCGCCGCGGCTGCCAATTGCAGCAGCAACACAGTTGCGTAGCGCTCGGGCGCATGTACCGCCGCGGGCGGGGCGTGCGGATCGATCTGGCCAAGGCAGCTGGGTTCTATCGGCGTGCCTGTCAGGCTGGCAGCGCAGCGGCCTGCACCCGATTGGGTAAGCTGGTGGCGCGGGGACGGGCCGAGAGGGCGGCGCCAGATCTGGCAGCAGCCGCCGCCCTCTTCGATCGCGCTTGTTCGCTGGACGATGCCGAGGGTTGTCATCAGCATGGCTTGGCACTCGAGCTCGGCCGTGGGTTGGAAGCGGATCCAGTGGCCGCCTACGAGGTATTCAACAAGACGGCTCGGATGCGCCGGGCGATTTGCGGAGGTGGTGGGCTAGCTCGTGACCTGGACGCTTGTGTCGGACTCGGCGCACAATTGCGAACAGGGCGGGGCGTGCCGCGTGATCGCAGTGCGGGGTTGGCCCTGCAAAAGCGCGCTTGTCGCGAAGGCCGCGCGTCGGGGTGCCTGGCCTGGATGACCCGCGGCAAGGCGCTCGTGTTGCTTCCCACGATCGACTTCGATCCCATCGCCGTGCTCGAGCGCAGCTGCAGCGGCGCAGAGCCTGAGGCTTGCTTTACGCTTGCACGTTTGCCAAACAGCGCGCTTGCGACCTCTCGCCTGGCGGACCAGCGGAGGGTCCTTCTCGACCGCGCGTGTGGTGCCGGCCATGGGCCCTCATGCAACGCCCTCGGGGCGTCGAATCCCCGATGGGATGCTGCTGCCCACCGCTCCTTTTCCCGCGCCTGTGCGCTCGGAGATGCGGCTGGGTGTTTTCACGTTGCGCTGTTGTTCGAGCTGCCGGGAGCGCCTCGTCGAGCGGACCGCGGCGCACAGCAATATCAACGCAGCTGCGCTTGGGGCATGGCCCAGGGCTGTCGCCGCCTGGGGTTGCTTCATGCCCAAGGCGAGGGTGTCGACTTGGAGCCGCGGCTGGCGCGCAGAGAGTTGAGTCGTGCCTGTAAGCGCGGGGTCAACAGGGCATGCTTCGAGCTGGCCGTTTCACTTCTCGACATGCCGCTAGGCCCCGGCGACCGCGCCAACGGGCTCACGATGCTGCAGCGCGGCTGCCGGAAGGGCACGCAGCAGGCCTGCACCCAGCTCGGACAGCGCAAGCTTGCTGGGACCAATGGTGCCAAGGACGTGGCGGGTGGTGTTGCGCTGCTGAAGGCCGCTTGCAAGCAGCATGAGGCGGAAGCATGTGTCGTATTGGCCGAGAGAATTCGGGGCGAAGATGACGCCGCGCAGGTGCGCGCCAAACAACTGCTGAGCCAAGCAGTTTCGTCAGCGCAGCCATCGTGCAGCGCGCTGGTGTCGCTCTGCAAAATGGGCCGGCCTTTGCGTCCGAGTGAGCAACTCCCGGCCCCCGGTGTGAAATGGGAGTCGGTCGATGGCGTCCCCTCCTTGGTTCTGTCGGCGACTTTGCCATCCTGCAATGGCGATTGGCTGCGCTCCTGTCGAAACGCAGCGCGAGCGCAGGTGGCCAGATGTGCGCTGGGCGAGCGAAGCTGTAATCAGGGTGCAACGCTGATCGAAAAGCTAATCAGCCAAGGCCTGCCCTTCGATGCCAAGCAGGCAAGCGCAATGCGCGCCACAGCCGTCGAGCATGCCGAGCAGGATTGCCGCGCCAAAGACGCGTTCGCCTGCCAGCGGGCGGCGAAGGCCTACGCGGAAGGACGCGGTGTCCGCACCAGCCCCGTGCGAAGTCGACGGTTGCAAGCTCGAGCCTGTCGACTCGACAAGTCGCTCTGTCGCTAGCTCAGACTTGGCCTCGGCTTCGGCTTCGGCTTGGAACTCAGACTCGGACCCACGCACTCGGACCCGGACACGGACTCGGACTCACTCAGACTCGGACGCGGACCCGGACGCGGACGCGGACTCGGCCTCGGCCTCGGAGCGCTAGCTACCAATTTGCTGCCCAGCTGTCTGGTTGTCGCGTGCTATGTTGGAGCGCTCTGAAGCACGCTTTGGCCCTGCGGGAATGGAGTTGTGAGAGTGACCGATCCAGATGTCGATGACTACGTTGGTGAGTTGGAGAGCCGTGGGCGTCATCGCCCACTCTTCTATCGCATTCATGTTGTCGCCGGTGTCCTCGCTTGCTTGGTCGCGGCCGTGAGCATGTATTTCGATCAAGTGCGGGGCTTCGCCATCACCGGCGCGCTGCTCGCTATTTCGGGGGCGTGCGCTATTGCAGGTCGGCGCGCCGTCTTTCGCATGCTCGGCGGCGGCAGCGGGCAGGTGCAATTTGGCTCGCCGACGCCGCATCGCGCTCACGTCCACGCGGTGCTGCACGGTGGGTGGATCCTGATCTTCGGCATCTTCGTGATGGTGAAGGTCATCCAGAACTGGAACCAATGACAAGCGCGGGGCGCTTTCGAATCATCCGGGCGCCTTGTCGCGCGTCCTGGTTGTTCCGATGAACCGTTTCCTCCGTCACATCGAGCTCATCGCGGAGCAGGTCCCCACGCCCACGCGCTACCCCTTCTCCATCCCAGCGGTCGCCGGCATGGGGCGTATGGTTTTCAACGAAGGCGTCACCTTCTTCGTAGGGGAAAACGGCTCGGGCAAGTCGACGTTCATCGAAGCCATCGCCATCAAAGCAGGTTTCAACCCGGAAGGCGGAACGAAGAACTTTTCGTCGAAACACCGTCCAAGCGAATCGGACCTCGCCGGTGCATTGCGACTCGCGCGAGGAGTGAAGCGTGAACGGTCGGGCTTCTTTCTTCGGGCAGAAACGATGTTCAACGTTTCGACCGAAGCCGAGGCCTACGCTGCGTACGGTTGGGAGAAGCTCCATGAGATGTCTCATGGCGAGGCCTTCATGTGGGTAGCGCTCAATCGATGCGGTAACGATGGGCTGTACATCCTCGACGAGCCAGAGGCCGCGTTGTCACCACAGCGACAGCTCGCGCTTCTCGCTAGGATGCATCAGCTCGTCTTGGGTGGGAGCCAGCTGATCATCGCTACCCATTCACCCATTCTGATGGCATACCCAAACGCGACCATTCTCTTGCTCGATGAGGATGGGGCGCGCTCGGTGCGTTATGAGGACACCGACCATTACGCAGTCACGCGCGTGTTTCTTCAAAACCCGCAGGGGATGCTCGAGAAGATATTCAGCGACATCGAAGCGGACTCGTAGCGCTCGCGCATCGAGCGAGATATTGAATGGGACTCGAATATCAACTGAAGTTTGCGACTTGCCACGCGGAGCCGTGTCTGGACACACTGCTTCGCGGCGTCGTTGGCTTTGCTGGTGTTGAGCCGACCTTTGGAAGTTACCAATACCGCTCCGAGGACAACGTAGGAAAGATGCCAAATCTAGAGGTTTGCATCGAGCCGGGCGGGCTTGCTGTTTGCGACTATGGCGATGGGCAGCGCTTCCTCAGCGCCATCGTCATGGAGTGTGTGGCTCAGCTCGACGAGGTGACCGTTTCGAAGCGCGACTGGTAGCGCTCAGCGCGGCGTACGTGCGGTGCCGGTCGGAGCCTTGGAGCGCAGCAGTATTGCTTTTCCGGTCGCGTCGATTTGGAAGGTATGGAGGCTCCAGTCGTGCACTGACTTCGAGGGGCGCGCTTGAACCACCAGCAAGCCCGTCCCGCCGTGAACGTGCAAGCTGCTGCTGGCGTCCCAGGCGAAGCCGCCGTGCTTGTCGTCGTCGAATAGAGACGTGACCGAGCAGGTCGACAGCTTGTCCAACGGGGCGACGCGCAGCCGAATGTCGCCCAGGGCGCTCTGCCACAGCAAAGCGACGGCGCTGCCGAGGTCGCCGAGTAAGAAGGGGCTGGCGCTGGAGCGGCGTACGAGCTCCAGCTCAGTGGAGTCGGGCGCACACTTCGTTCGAGTGCAGCGGGTTCGCTTGATGACCAGTCGCCCGCGGCCGCCGCGCTGGCCGAATAGCTCGGTGTGCAGGAGGCTGGCTTGGTCGCCGGCGCAGCTGAAGCCGAAGCTGGCCGAGGAGATGTTGCGCAGCAATAGCGGAGACCAACGACCAGGTTCGGATCCAGCTGCGGTGTTCGAGCGCACGGTCAGCGCAACCTTGGTTTGGTGGCCGTGCGGCGCTGCCCGCAGCAGAAGCCAGGTCGCCTTGGCCGTATGGCAGGTCTCGACGGAGTCGACGCTCATGGTCAGCAGTGTGCCCAGCTCTCGTGTCTCGCTCAGAGCGGCTGTCTCGCCGGCTTCGATCCGTCGCGCGAGCACCTTCATGGCTGTGGGCTGCTCATCGGTCGGGGCGCCCTGTCCCCAAATGACGGTATCGGCAGCGAGGGTAGGGCCGAAGCGGGTGGATTCGCCGAGTGATACTTCGAGTAGCTGCGGTTTGCCTTGGCCGTCCGCCAGGTGGAGCGATGTTCTCGCGTCCGAGTCGGTAGACAACGCGGCCACTCGTCC
>CAZRGL010000008.1:15271-47955 GCA_964599485.1 uncultured Polyangiaceae bacterium | reverse complement strand
CTACAAGTGGAAGGACTGGGCCGGCTATCACGCCGTGTGCGTCTACGGGCTGAGCCCCGAGCGCGAGCACAACGCCATTCGCCAGGGCGCTGGCCTGCTCGATGTGACGCCGCTGTTCAAGTACGATGTGGCTGGGCCAGACGCCGCGGCGTTTCTTTCGCGGGTGATGGTTCGCGCCATCACCAAGCTCAAGCCCGGGCGCATGACGTACCTGAGCTGGTGTGATGATCAGGGCAAGGTGCTCGACGACGGCACCTGCGCCAACCTGGGCGACGGTGACTATCGGGTCACTTCGATCGCGCCGGCAATGCACTGGCTGCTGCAGCAAGCCGAGCCCTTTGATGTGACAGTGAAAGACCAGAGCGCAAAGCTCGGCGCCCTGGCATTACAAGGACCGAGCTCGCGAGAGGTGTTGCGCCAGCTCTGCGATGCCGATCTGGATGCGCTGCGCTTCTTCGGGATCATCCGCACGAGCTTCGCCGGGCTTCCTGGTTGGCTCAGCCGCACGGGCTACACGGGCGATCTGGGCTATGAGCTCTGGGTCGAGAATCAGCACGCCTTGCCCGTCTATGATGCCCTGCTTGGCGAGGGCAAGGCCTACAACCTCGAACCGGTCGGACTGGATGCGCTCGACATCGCGCGCATCGAAGCGGGGTTCATTCTGCGCGGCATCGATTATTACGGCGCAAATGAAGCGCTGATAGATGCGCAGAAATCTTCGCCCTTCGAGATCGGCCTGGGCTGGACCGTGAAGCTAGCCGACCGCGAGCCCTGTGTCGGCCATGCTGCATTGCTCGAAGAGCAGAACCGCGGCAGCGACTGGGCTCTGGTTGGGCTCGACATCGATTGGCCCTCGATCGAGTCGCTCTATGCAGAGCACGGCTTGCCGCCGCAAGCCCCCATCGCCTGGCGCTGCGCCGTGCCCGTCTACTTCGAAGGGCGACAAGTTGGCCGCGCCACCAGCGGCACCTGGTCACCGATTCTCAAGAAGAACTTGGCCTTGGCAACGGTAGAAGAGCCGCTGGCCAAGCCAGGCACCCAGCTGCACATCGAGTGGACGGTGGAATGGTCACGTCACACGGTGCCGGCAACGGTCGTGAAGACGCCCTTCTTCGATCCGGAGCGCAAGAGGAGCTGAAGCAGATGGCAGCGACAAAGCGCTACGACAGCATCATCATCGGGGGCGGGCACAACGGCTTGGTTTGCGCGGCCTACCTGGCCAAAGCAGGACGCAAGGTGCTGGTTCTCGAGCGCCGCCACGTGCTCGGTGGTGCTGCGGTTACCGAAGAGATTTTCCCTGGCTTCAAGTACTCGGTCTGCTCCTACGTGGTGAGCTTGCTGCGCCCACAGATCATCCGCGACCTGGAGCTGCCCAAGCACGGACTGCAGATCCTCCCGCTCGAGTGCTCCTTCGCACCAGCTTACGAAGGGCCCGGCTTGGTGCGATGGCCCGACGCAGAACGTACCCGCAACGAGATCGCCCGCTACTCCGAGCGCGACGCCTCGCTCTACCCCGAGTTCGGCAAAGAGATGGGGCTGCTGGCCCGCTACATCAAGCCCATCATCGACAACCCGGCGCCCAAACCCACCTCGCTGCGCCCGACGGAGCTCGCGCACATGGCACGGCTCGGCGGGCCGTTCCGTTCACTCGAACGCCGCCGCCTGCACCGAATGCTCAAGATGATGACGATGAGCGCGGCAGATTTCCTCGACGAGTGGTTCGAGTCCGACGTGCTCAAAGCGCCGATGAGCGTAAGCGGCATCATCGGCACCTATCTGGGCGTTCGCTCGCCGGGCACCGCATATGTGCTGCTGCACCACTACATGGGTGAGATCGACGGCGCCATGCGGGCCTGGGGTTTGTCGCGTGGCGGCACCGGCGAGATCAGCATGTCGATCGCTCGGGCAGCAGAACGCTACGGAGCCGAGATCCGCACCACTGCGGGCGTCTCGAAGATCATCACCAAAGGCGGCAGAGCAACTGGAGTCGCGCTCGAAGACGGGACCGAGCTTCAGGCCAAGACAATCGTGAGCGGCGTGGATCCGAAGCTGACCTTCATGAAGCTCGTCGGCGAGGAGCTGCTGCCGAGCGAGCTCGTCGACGATCTGAAGCGCTACCGGCTGCGCGGCAGCTCGGGCAAGGTCAACCTGGCCCTCGACGGGCTTCCCGAATTCCGCAGTCGTCCTGGCGACGGGCTGCACATGCGGGGCGACATCGCCATTGCCCCGAGCATCGACTACCTCGAACGCGCCTACGACGACGCCAAGTACGGAGCGTTCTCACGCCGGCCCTACATCAACGTGGTGCTGCCTTCGCTCACCGACAACACCGTGGCGCCCCCAGGCAAGCACGTCATGAGCTGTTTCGTTCAGTACGCGCCTTACCACTTGGCTGAGGGACCCGAGGCCTGGCCCGAAAAGAGCGAGGCCTTTGGCGACACGGTCATCGACACACTCGAGGAGCTCGCTCCGGGATTGAAGGACCGCATCCTGCATCGCCAGGTCGTCACGCCCTGGGACATGGAGCAGGAGTTCGGCATGAGTGAGGGCAACATCTTCCACGGAGAGCTGAGCATCGAGCAGCTCGCTTTCCTACGCCCCGCTCCCGGTTGGGCGCACTACCGAACCCCGATCCACAAGCTCTGGATGTGCGGCAGCGGGACGCACCCAGGCGGCGGACTGATGGGCGCCCCTGGCAAGCTTGCCGCTGAGCAAATGCTCAAGGAGCGCGCGCTATGAGCAAGACGCGCAAAACCATCGTGGTGATCGGCGGCGGCCATAACGGGCTAGCCACGGCGACAGCGCTAGCCAAAGCGGGACGGCAGGTGGTGTTGCTCGAAGCCCGCGAACGCGTGGGTGGCCTGGCGGAGCGCTATTCGTTTCACGAAGGCTACGAGGTCGCGGGGATTCTGCACGACACCTCCGCAGTGCGACCTGAGATTGTGGACAGGCTCGACTTGCAACGCCATGGCCTCGCGTGGCGCAGTGAGCCTTTGCGCATTTGCGCGCCGCGGCGGAAGGGAAATCCGGTTTGGTTGCGCGGCAGCGAGAGCGTCGACGGTGAGCTCGAAGACGGAGATGCAGAGCGTTTTGCGCGCTGGCGGAGCTTTCTGGAGCGGGTCAGGCCGGCGGTCATGGATCTGCTCAACGCCCCGCCTCAAGATCCACAGGGCGCGGCGTGGCCACTGCTGATGACTGGCCTCAAGGTGCGACGGCTGGGCGCAGCCGACATGATCGAGCTGATCAGGGTGCTACCGATGTGCGCCGCGGATTGGCTGCGCGACACGGTGAAGACCGAACGACTCCAGGCGGCCCTTTCCTTGCCAGCGGTGGAGGCGTCTTTTTCTGGACCCTGGTCGGCGGGAACGGCAGCAACGCTGCTGTTGCGTGAGCTGAGCGGTGGCAGGCAGATCATCGGGGGCGGAGCAGCCCTTTGCAGCGCGCTCGCGAAGGCCGCCCGAGCCCAAGGCGTGACCACCCGATGCGACGCCACGGTCTCGCAGATCACGGTGTCGGGCGGAGCGGTCAGCGGCGTCGTCCTGCAAGACGGCGAGCGCATCGAAGCCGATATCGTGGCTGCTAGCTGCGACCCAAAACAGACCTTCTTGAAGCTGGTGGGGCCGCAGCGGATCTCAGTGGGCCTGGCCAGCGACATCCGCAACGTTCGCGCTCGCGGTACGACTGCCAAGGTGCACTTGGCTCTCGACGGCCCCCTCGAGCTAGCCGACAGCACCCAGATCGAAGCACTACGGACCGGTGAAACCCTCGACGAGGTGGAGCGTGCTTACGATGCCGCCAAGTATCGCGAATTCGCAAAGCGGCCCGTGCTCGATGTACGAGTTCCCACCCTGGAAGATCGAACCCTCGCACCAGAAGGCCACCATGTGGTGTCGATGATGGTGCACGCTGCGGCCCACGACCTGGACGGCGGCTGGACCGACGAAGCGCGCGCAGCACTGGGCGACGCTGCGGTCGACGTGCTCGCCGAGGTCTGCCCGTCGGTGACCGAACGAATCGTCGCTCGCGAAGTGCTCACGCCCGTCGATTTGCAGAAGCGCTACCGGCTCAGCGGCGGGCATCTGCATCATGGCGAACATGCACTCGATCAGCTGATGTTCATGCGCCCGACCATCGAGTGCGCCACCTACCATACGGCCATCGAAGGCTTGTTCCTCTGCGGCAGCGGCTCACACCCCGGCGGCGGCCTCAGCTGCGCGCCCGGCGTACTAGCAGCCAACGCGATCCTTCGCTGAGCCAAGTCGCCGCGACAAGCACAGCGCTTGTCGAACGAGTTCGCAGCAGCGGCCAGGAGGATCCGCGGCTACGCTGAGTCGCGAGGAAGAATGGTCAGATTCGACGAATATGATGCGCTCATTAGGAGCTGCCAGCGGCTTTTCATCAAGCGAGTCCGTTTTCGAGATGGGTTTCGGTGGCAGGATTACCTTCGAACCGAAACGAGGGGCCTGATTGTCTGTAACCATGGTCCCATCATCGGACCGTTCGTGTGGATCATGGCGCTTCTGCCACGAATCATCGACATGGGGTATGGGCACCTGATCTACTCGGCCATCGCCCATCCGATCATTTCGAACATCCCAATTTTCGCCCGGATGGTGGGATTCGAAATCAAGAACGGGAAGCGGCTGAGGTCGGCTGACTACATCGAGCTGTTCAAATCCGACCAGCTCAATGTGCTCAGCGTCAGCCCCGAAGGCGAGCACTCGCTGTATGGCAACGGGGTCGACATGCAGCCGTTCCGTTCGCCACGGAGTATCGAGATCGCGCTGAGAGCAAACTGCCGGATCATTCTGGTCGTCGGCAGGGGATTCGAGCATTGGCAAAAGAACTTCTCGATCAAGGACAGCTGGCGAAAGCAGCTGGTCAGGAAGGTCGCCATGAAGATCCCGTTTTTGGACAAGCTAGATGAGCGCGCGCTCGAGCAGGCCGATCAGCTGTCCATCAGTGGGATCTTCGGTCGGATCCCCGAATTCCATGTGGCTTCCGAGCTTTACGAGCCCACGCTGACGGTTGAGGATCTTGCCGAGGATAGAGCAACGAGAGACGAACAGCTCTGGGTCGAAGCCGAGCGAATGCGCCTGCAGATGGTGCGGATGCTGGAAGAGCTCAAAGCAGCCTGAGCTTTGCTGCGCTCTCACCAAGGGCGCCTTGGTGCGTCGGCAACTTCCCGATAACCTGCGGGAATGATCACCTCGCAGCGCCCGAGCTCGTGCACCTTCTTGTTGGCAAGTGCCGTCACCTTGATTCTGGGGCTCAGCGCTTGTGGCGAAGACAGCCCCAATGGCTCCGGCGGAGCGACCACCACGCAGGGACAAGGCGGCAGCTCCGAGGGCGGCGGTGGTGGCAGCAGCACGGGAGGCAGCGCGGGAGGCGGCGCTGGCGGCGACGACTGCGTCAGCGACAAGACGCCCGAGCCTGGTCTCGTCATCACCAAACATGGCGCCGTACGTGGCGTGGCAGCAGGCAACAGCTACGCGTTCAAAGGGATCGCTTATGCGGCGCCGCCTACGGGAACGCTGCGGTGGCGCCCGCCTGAGCCGCTCCAATGCTGGAAGGGCGAGCAAGACGCCACTTCGTTTGGTGATGTGTGCGTTCAGCACGAAGGCGTGGGGAAAGACAAGAAAGTCGTCGGCAGCGAGGACTGTCTCACCTTGAACGTGTGGGCACCCAAGACTGAGCCCGCCGCGCCGAGGGCAGTAATGGTCTTCGTCCATGGTGGCTCGAACATCAAGGGCAGCAGCTCCGAGGGCGGCGACGCCGAACCCTTTTACGACGGTCAGCCATTTGTAGAGCAGGCGGACGTCGTCGTCGTGACCATCAATTACCGTTTGGGCGCTTTTGGCTTCCTCGCTCACAGCGCATTGAGCGGCGAGGACGAGCACGGGTCGTCTGGCAACTATGCGTTGCTCGATCAACTCGCCGCGCTCGAGTGGGTGCGCGACAACATCGCGCAGTTCGGCGGCGATCCCAATCAGGTGATGCTGTTCGGTCAGTCCGCGGGGGCCGTCAACGTCTGCGCGCTGCTGGCCTCACCGTTGGCCAAGGGCTTGCTATCGAGCGCCCTCATGCAAAGCGGCGCCTGCGTGTCGAAAACCTTGGCCGAACGTGAGACCTTTGGCGGCACCTTTGCTTCCACTGCAGGTTGTTCGTCCGGAGACGTCGCCGACTGTTTGCGCGGTCTGTCGACGGCGCAGATCATGGCGGGTTACCCGGAAATCGACCTCGTGGGCGTGGGCATCGAGGGGCTTGCCTTCGGACCGACCGTGGATGGCCATGTGCTGCCACTCGATCCGCTCGCCACAATCGAAGCTGGCAAGCACAACGACGTCATGTTTGCTTTGGGCAGCACAGCCAACGAGGCGAGCCTCTTTCACGTGCTGACGCCGATTGTGTCGCGCGACAAGTACATCTCCATCGTAGAGGCGAAGTACAGCGCCGCTGATGCTGCGGCCATCCTCGCAGCCTTCCCTCCGCCGCCACCGCTCAAGAACGCACACGATCAGCTCGTCGCGCTCGACACCGACGTCAAGTACACCTGCCCGACACGGCGGGCAGCACGGGCAGCGGCCAAGTCACAAAACAGCGCCGTCTATCGCTACCTCTTCGCCGACACGGTGAGCAACGGCAGCAACGCGGTCAAAGCGCTCGGCGCGTTTCATACCGTCGAGCTGTTCTACTTGTTCCAGAAGGATGAGGTGATGGGGGCTGCGCTAACGAGTCAAGAGGGCCAGCTCTCCACCGCGATGCTGGACTATTGGACGACCTTCGCCATCAAGGGCGATCCGAACGGAGCCAATACGGTCGACTGGCCTGCCTACGTATCGAACGGTGACGCCTACCTCGAGCTGAACGAAACCATCGTCAGTGGAGACGGTGTTCGAACAGCCGAATGCGACGTGCTCGACGGCGTGACGCCGCTGTGAGGAGCCGTCTTATTGAGGTCAGTCTCGTGACAGGCCGGCGCGGAGGTGTCGTGCCAGGGTCGATAGCGCTTCGCGCGCTGCCGGGATGACTCCGGCCATGTTGATGAATCCGTGGATCAACGAAGAGAACCGCGTCGTCGTCACGGAGACGCCCGCCTCGCGCAAGCGTGTGGCGTACTGCTCTCCCTCATCCCGGAGCAGATCGAAACCTGCCGTGCCGACCCAGGTGGGAGGACAGCCGCGCAAGTCTTCCGTGCGCAGTGGTGAGATCCTCGGATCCTTCTTGTCGACCTCGAACAAGGAGTGCTCGTGAAACCAGTCGGCTAGCGTCTTCGTTTGCAAGAAGCCTTCCGCGAACAGCTCGAGCGACGGCAATTGTGAGGCGCGATCGACCGATGGATAGATCAACAGACAAAAGCAAGGTCTGCGCTCCTGCTGACGGGTTTCGATCCCCACGAGCGCAGCCAAGGAGCCGCCAGCGCTATCACCACCAACAGCGATTCGCTCGTGGTCCAGGCCGAGATGAGTCGCACGCTCGGCGACCCAAACAAAAGCGGCAACTGCATCATCCTGGGCCCCTGGTGCCGGGTGCTCGGGACCAAGCCGGTAGTCTACCGAGATGACGACGCAGCGCGCCTCCAATGCCAAGACGCGGCAGGTGCTGTCGGCTGATTCGAGATCGCCGATGACGCCGCCACCGCCGTGGTAATACACCAGCGCTGGGGCCTGCTCGCCGAGTCCTTCTGGGCGGTAGATGCGAATCCTCGTAGGACCTGCTGGACCCGCGAAGCTCAGATCGCTCACGTGCTCCACGCGCGGTGGAGGCAGGTCTGCGAGCTGGCCAAGAAGACGCAACTGTTTGCGCGCAGCTTGGGGACTTTGCTCTTCGAGACGCGGCAACGGTGATCGATTCAGCAGTGCCAACATCCACTGCGTGTCAGGATCGAGCAGCTGCCCGTCTACCCGCACCGGTCGCAACGCCGCCCAAGCTCGTGTGAGGATACGCGGTCCCACGAGAACGCCGGCAAGCCCGAGGCGCAGCGCGCGCATTTGCAACTGTTGAACCGGCGGCAGCGGCCGTCTGAGCGTGCTCGAACCCATGCGGGGTTTTCGTACCACGAACTTCGAGAACGTGACGACCTCGAAAACCTCATCGCGTCGTGCTCGTCGCAACAAAATAGCTCGCCTACGCGGCTGAGCCAGGCGAAAGAGCGACAACATGCAGCCCATTGCGTCGCCCCCCCCCACCGGCGTTCTCGTGCGTCGATCCGACTTGCCGACCAAGCTGTTGGACGCGCTGGCTGGCTACGCGCACCAGTACGCTGGTGGCCAATTCGAGGAGTCTGGCAGTGGAGATGCCCAAACCGTCAGGTTCCGAGATGGAACCATCTGGTTTCCGAAGGGCCTCGAAAAAGACAACCCCCTCGTGTTTCTCGCGCTGCTGTTTGGCATCGGCTCCTTCGTGCTGAGCATCGTCACGATCCGTGCTTTTCGAGAGGAGTGGCCGTTCTACTATTTGCTCCCGCTTGCGGTGATCGTGGGGATGTTCGCGACGCGCTTCTTTTGGCGAACGACGAACCGTCGAGAGCAAGCGGCTGTTCGTAAAGTCGCGATGGGAACAGTGGCCATGGCGGACTGCTTGCTGCTCGTCGCCTACGAGGATGCCTACCTGTTTCCAAAGGAACGCATCCGGGAATTCATGATGACCTCAACCCGAACCGGCAACACCACTTCGCACCGCCTAGTCGCGGTCTACCTAGATGACGCTGGCCAGCTTCGGCGGAGCGAAGTTGGCTTTACTCACGGCGGTAACGAGGGCCAAAAGAGACAAGTGGAGCAGGTGCACGCCGCGCTCGACCAGTGGCTGGCGCAGCCTGGCTCATCGCCGCGATGAGCTAGCTCGTGATGACTGTCAGGGCTCAGCACTTCTGGCACTGGCACGCTTGACCGCAGTGCACGACGGGGTCCGGATCGGTGAGACTGGTGCACTTGGCTGTGCACTTCTGAAGCCCGCAATTCAGGTTGGTGTTCTTGCACACCTCGACCCCGCCGCCACAGGACAATGCGCAGACGCCGGTCGTGCCGCAGTGGATTTGGGCGTTTTGACAGCCCCAACCACCGCTGCATCTGGTGCTGCAAGCGAACTTCTCGGGGCAAACAATCTGGGTATTGTTGCAGCTGTCCTTGACCGCACAATGCACGTAGCAATGCATGTTGGGCGGGCACTCGAGCTTCTTGTTCTGGTACTGCCCAATCTGCTTGAGCTCGATGTTGCAGGTGCCCGCTTCGCAACTGGTGCAGATCTCCGGACAGCTGGGGCTCGCAGGGGCGGGGATCTCGTCACAAGCCCCCGTGAAGGTACTGGTCGTGCCGCTCGTGCCGCTCGTGCTGCTCGTCGTGGTGCTACCACTTTGCGTGGACGAGGTGGAAGCGCCGCCCGATCCAGTCGTGGCCGAGCCATTCGAGGAGGTGCTGCTCGCCCCGCCCCCTCCGTTTGAGGAACCGCCCTGGCCACTCGTCCCAGCAAAACTCGTAAACGTCTCGCCACATGCACTGGTAACCATCAGCACAGCGAGGGCTAGGCTCAAGCGGACAGCTCCCATGAGCTGCAGTTTATCGCACGGAGCACACCGACCGGCTAGGAAGATGCCGCGACTACGCGATGTCTGGTGCGTTTGCGGTGGCGTGCTCTTCCGAGGACGACTCGAGCGCTTCTTCGATGGCGGCATGCTCGTACTCTTCTGCGGCGACACGCAAGAGCGCCTCGCGCGCCTGGGGCTGGGCACAGGCTTCCGCCGCGATGCGGATTGTTGGAGCGGCCTCGTCGCCATCGCGAGCAAGCAGCGCGAGCGCAGCGCCGATGCGATGCTCAGGGCTGGTAGTGGGCGCCTCGAGAATGGCCTCGAGGTCATCGCGTGACAGCGGCGAGGCGCGATAGCCCCGATTGTCGCGCACCACATCGGCCAGCTCGCTGCGCCAATCGGCCACAGTCTTTTGGTCGCGATTCAACAATGCCAGGCGCGCAGGGGCTGCTGGCTCGCTGGCGTGGGCCGCGATACCGAGCGTGATGCGTCGCTGCAATGCGCGCATGCCGGCCTGGTTCTTGGCTGCCGCTTCCACGTGCTCACGGCTGCCGTCGTGCAAATTCAGGGTGACGGAGTCTTCGTCCGATTCGATACCGCGAATCTCGCCGAATTCGACAAAACGCTCGCCGATCTTGCCGCGGATGGTCACACCGTCGGCGCCCACTTGCACTCGAGGAGGACGCGTCGCTATGACAGATCCGGCGATCGTGGTGATCAGTGCGAGCAGGAAGACCAGCCCCGTGGCAGGATGAATCCCCACCATTTCCTTGAGCAATACAGCCAGTCCGAACATTCCAAAAGCGCCAACGGTTGCCAGAACGAGGCGCAAAGGGCCAGGGCGAAAGCGGGTCTCGAAGCGACGTTTGCCACTATCGAGATCGAGGGCGGCGATCATGCGCTCGACCGATGCGAGATCGTCGGTCTTGATGCTGACGACCCGGCCTCCGTCGAGCTGGAGATAGGCGCCGAAGCCGGGGATCGCCGAGGCGGCCACGATGTCTTCGCGGTCGATCTCGAGGCTCTGCGCGCCCCGCTCGATGACTATCGACGACCCATCGACGGTCACGCGCCCGCTGCGGTTGCCTACGATTGCTGCGACCCCTGCGCCGATTCCAACACCAATCGCACCGAGCCAGACGGCGGGAAGGAACGCCCCCCACCAGTCTGGCTTGAGCATGCCAAAGAGGCCCCCACCGCCCATCATGATCACGAGCGGCAAGAGCGCGAGCCCAAACGAGGTCCCCCCCAGAACGGGCGCTAGCCACGACCGCAATCGCGTATCGACGGCTACGTCCTCGAGCAAGATGGGTTCATCGGAGGAGTCGTTCATGATGTTGACCAATGGTCCCAAGGAGCATGGATAGTCTAGTCACGCGCTAAGATGAATCGTCGCATTAGCGCCTCGGGTGGCACAAACAGGCACGGTGTGCGAGACAGCAAGTAGTCGGAAAGAGGCTCATCGCCACTGGCATGGTGGTTGCGACATGCATCCGAATGATGTCTTTCTCAGTCAGGGCGGCAGCGGCCCTCGCAAGCATCGTGGCGGTGGCTGGAGCCTGCGGCGGTAGCGTTACCACCCAACTCGGCGAAGGCGGCTCCGACGGCGGTTTGCCGCCACAGTGCCAAGTGTCGACCTCCGACAAGCCGCCCTACCAGTTGAGCTTCAACTTCCGCAACATGAGCGGCGAGACGAGGTTTCTTCGGCAAGGGTGCAACCTGAGCTACCACATCACGTCGTGCACGGATGGCTACCAAAAACCTCTCTCGCCCTCAGTCAGCTGCTCGATGGACTGCGCTGCGCCGCCGGAGAACGGCTGCATCGTGTGCTCGTGTATGGTGACGGGAATCGAGATTTCTCCCAACAGCACCTACCCTGTGGCCTGGGACGGAATCCACTATACGGACATGACCAACTCGGCCGGTTGCCCCTGTCACGACGACCACGTTGCTCCGGCTGGCAAGTACCGCGTCGTCATCCCGGTATACGGGTCAGAAGCAGCAGCACTAGACGATCAGCCGCTGCGTGAGGCCGTCGTCGACTTCGAGCTGCCGACTCCGGGAGGCATCGTCGAGGTGCCGCTCTAGCGCACTGACTGGGTTTTTCCCCGCCCGCAACCTTCCGAATGTGGCCGTCCCGGGAGGGGATAAACCGCCGAGACTCCCCTACATTGATTTCGGAGTTATGAGACGACCTCGCTACCCCCGCCCGCACCGAGTCCGCTTCCGCTCATCGTTCACCACACTTGGGCCACGGAAAGACGCTGATGGCGATGAGGTTGCCTTCCGGATCGCGACTGTAGGAGGAGTGCTCGCTGCGTCGCTCGATGGGGCAGCCCGCTTGGGTCAGGCGCAGCTCTGTTTCGGTGCGCTGGTCAGGCTCGACGCGCAACGCGAGCAGGAAGGGCCCAGCACCGATGCCATCCACGCGGCGGGGCGGCTCGCTGGTCTGCTCGACCATCAGTAGAGCGCCGCCGAGATCGAGCCATACCGAACGCAACGAGCCATCTCGATGATGGTGTCGGCGCACTTCACGGAGCCCGAGCACCTCACAATAGAAACTGGCGAGCGGCGCGACCTCACGAGCGCCGAGGGCGATGTGGTGGAGCTTCACGCCGCGAGGGTGGCTGCGCTAGCAACGTGCGGCAAAAGAAAGCGTAGGGAGCTGGGCCGAGGCGCCGTCATCTGCGCGGTGGTCACGATGTAGAGCAACCGGGTTGGGTCGCTTGCTGCCGATGCGTGCGCTATGGACCCAACAACATGGACTATGTCGGCCGAATGTACCGCCCTCCCAGCGAAGCGCAGAGCTTGCTGCTGCAGATAACGGTGGGTTGCAGCCACAATCGTTGTAGTTACTGCGCGATGTATCGCGACAAGACCTTCCGCACCAAGTCTTGGGCGCAGGTCGAGTCGGACATCGAACAAGCGGCGCGGATCGGACCCCGCCACCGGCGGGTCTTCTTGTGCGACGGTGACGCCCTGGTTTTGTCCATGGCGAAGCTGCGTCGGGTGCTCGAGGCCGTCGCCGACAAGCTTCCTTGGATAGAGCGGGTGAGCGCTTATGGTGATACGCGCAGCGTGACGAAAAAGAGCGTCGAGCAGCTACGCGAGCTACGCGAGCTGGGCCTGCAGATGGTCTATCACGGGGCCGAGACCGGCGATGACGAGGTGATGCGCTTCGTCGACAAGGGCGGCACGCGCGCCGAGTGCATCGCTTTGGCGGACAAGCTGCGCGCAGCGGGCATCCGTCATTCGGTGATGGTGCTGCTCGGCGTGGGCGGCGTGCGCTACAGCGAGCAACATGCCCGCAACACGGCCTCACTGTTGACCGAAATGGACCCACCTTTCGCCGGCGCACTGACCACGACCGTGGTGCCCGGTACGCCCATGTTCGAGCAGCAAAGCCGCGGTGACTTCGAGCTACCGGACAAGTTCGGATTGCTGCGGGAGCTGCGAACCATCATTGCTGACAGCCAGCTGAGCGCCTGCCGCTTTTCGGCCAATCACGCCAGCAACTACTTGCCTCTGCGCGCCACACTTCCAAACGACAAGTCCGAGCTGCTCGCGCTATTGGGCGCCACGATCGAAGCCGGCGACGAGCGCCTACTCAAGCCGGAGTGGATGCGGGGCTTGTGATGTTCGGCCGCCATCGCGACCGGAACTACGAGTCCGTCTTCGCTGCCTCCTGCAGTACGCCAAACAGTCGATAGTGGCCCACGACTGCGAGGCCGAGCAGCGCTGCGAGGGCGAGCCACCACATCGAGCTGCCCCTGTACACATCCCACCCCAACATCAGCGCGAGAGCCCCAATCCAAATGGTGTCGACGAGCACCAAAAAACGATGGGGCCGGAGCTTTCCAAGCACGCCTACGAGCAGGGCCGACAGACCGAGGGCTAGGCCGAAGGGATCGAGCGGACTTGCGGGGATCCCTAGGACAGGATCGGCATCCATCGGTAGCGAGCCGACCGTGTAGAGGATTCCTAGAAAAATGAGAAACCAGGGACTCGTCAGGGCTTTGGCGCCTGCAGAGGGCCCAAGCCACCGGGCCAGCGTCACTGCATCATTGCGCTCGAGAACCAGCAAGCGCTTGCCGACTGCGAGCTTGATGCGCAGCAAGAACATATTGGTGGTTGCTTGTAGCTTCATGGCGCTCAAATCGTCACGCGAGACGTTCTCGTCTTGCCCTTCACCACGAAACGAGAGACCGAGCTCGTGCAACTCGACCTGCCATGGTTGTTGTGGCTTGCCCGCCACATGGGTCTTTAGAACAGCGCTCGGCTCGTCCCAGCCGGGAGCGGCAGTCCGTTTTGGAGGAGGCTCACTCGGCTCGCCCTCGGTCGCCTGCTCAGCGTCCCCTGTCGATTCGCGGGTCTCATCTTCAGCGGGCAGCTCTTCCCCGTCTTGCATTCTTGGATTGTCAGCGACTGCGAGGTTGTCCACAAGTCGGCCCTCAACCAAAGTGGCTTCAAGCGCACACCATCCTCGTAGCCGATTGGCAGGAAGCGGCTATCCTAGCTGCATGGTTGCATCGAGGGCTCTATGGAGTGTTGGTTTCGTCGTTGTATTGGCAATGATGGGCTGCAGCAGCGAGGAGAGTGGCTCGCCCAACAGTAGCAGTGGCGCAGCAGGGGGCTCGACCACGGGCAGCGGCGCGGGCGGCGGCTGCACCTCGGAGCAATACGCCTGCGGCGAGCAATGTTGCGATTGCCCGCAGCCTGGCTCAATCAGCAGCCAAGCGCTGAGCGGACCGGTGAGTCTCGCCAAAGGGGCTGACCTCGATGGCGACGGCAAAATGGAGCTGGTGGTCGCCTGGCAAAGTGGTGGGGTTGCAGCGCTAGCGACCAACTCCTGCGGCGTCTTCGAGCTGGCCGGCGAAATCCCAGCCATCGAGCCGACCGGTCTCGATGTGGGAAGCATTGATGCAGCTGCCGGCGACGACGTCATCACCTTCGAGGGAAGCATGACCTTGGCGGCATGGGGCGGAACGGATCTGCACGCGCTGTGGAGCGGTGAGCTCGCTGGGCTCAGCAGCGCAGGCAACGTGCTGGCGGTTCACATGGATGGCGATGGCGACCACGACGTGGCTGCATTCGAGCCCAGCAACGGCAAGCTGCTGCGGGTAGAGAACACAGGATCTGGCTGGACCGTCAAAGTGACCGTGAGCCTGCCGCCCGGAATCAAGCGCGTCGCGGCCGGCGATCTGGGCGGCGGGCCCCGCGATGAGCTGTTGTTCTTGGGTGGCGGCTTGGTCGAGGTAGTCAGCGTCGCCGACTTCGACTTTTCGGACGTGCGCCCGTTGTCGTCACAGCAGAGCTTCGACGCCGCGTTTGGTGACTTCAACGCCGATGGCTCACCAGATGCCGCGATCGCTACCATGGGCGGAGCCACACTCTGGCAAGGCGACGGCGCCACCAAGCTGACCAGCGCGACGGTGGCGATGTTGCCTTCGCAGAGCGCAGCGCTGGCTGCCCACGATCGGAGCGGCGACGGGTCGCCCGAAATTGTGGCCCTCGGCGTTGATGGAACACTACGGATTCTGGCCAACACCACGTTGGAAGCCGGCGAGGAAATGGCTGCTGGCACCGATGCCTTCACCCTGGCGATCGGCGACGTCGACGGCGACGGCCGCGAGGACATCGTGGCAGTTGGCGCTCAAGGCACTCTTTACATCTGGCGCACGCCCTGACCGCACCGTCATGACATCGCAGCGACTCGTCTTCTTGGATATCGACGGCGTGCTCAACAGCGATGCCTTCTTTGCGCGGGAGCCTGATGCGAACATCGATCGCGACCTCGACCGTCTCGCTGTGGCGCGACTCGATCGAATCTGCACCAAGGGAGCGGCCACGGTCGTCATCAGCTCGACGTGGCGACTCGACATGACGACGGCAGAGCTTGCAGCGCTGCTCGCAGATCATGGTTTTAGGGGCGAGGTGGTGGGCGCTACGCCATCGCTGCCGGGACCGCGAGGCGGTGAAATCGACGCTTGGCTCGATGAGCACCGCGGCTGGCGCGCTTTCGTGATTCTCGACGACCAAAACGACATGGGGCGCCTGCGCCGGCGTCTGGTGCGAACGACCATGTCCCGCGGCTTGTTGGACGAGCACGTGGATGCCGCGCTAGCGCTGCTCGCACGCCGGGTATGGGCGCGGTGGTGAGGGAGAATGTGCTCACAAATAGGGTCTGACTAAGGTGAGCGGCGTCGTGGCCATGCTAAGATCACGACATGCTTATCATTTCTCGAAAACCGGTCTTATTGGGGTTGGCTGCTGGGTCGATGTTGCTCGGCCTCGTCGGCTGCGGTTTTGATACGTCGCTCGACGACGGCGGCACGCCGCTGCGAGAGTTTGAATTGCTGAAGGCCGTCTCCCTCGGCGAATTTGGCGCTAGCAACTACGCGTGCGCGGTGAGCAGCAGCGACTCGGTCTATTGTTGGGGCACGTATCAACCTGGCCGCGAAGATTGGCCAGTTGATTCGTCAGCCCATTATGGGCAGGAGCGCCAGCGGGCCACCCGTGCGCTGCGTGTCAACGGACTGCCATCCATCAAGCAGGTCGCCCAAGCAGATTCTCGAGCGTGCGCCTTGGATTACGGGGGGCGTGTTTGGTGCTGGGGCGATCCTCCAATGCCTAGTGAGACTGACATAGGCGGTCCGCTGATGGTCGATGGGCTTCCGAGCATCAGTCAGATCTCCGCGGGGGTGAAGCATCACTGCGCGCTCGACGACGGCGGAAGCGTTTGGTGCTGGGGAGACAACAACCACGGTCAAGGTGTTCCGAACGGCCCGAAGACGGTGTTCGCGCCCACCGTCGTGAAGGGTCTCGAGCCCCTGGCGCAACTGACGGCTGGACCCTAAGCAACCAGCCCCATAACGCACGGCCCCACGCGGTGGTGGTTGGGTGCGGGCGGGCGCTTTGGTCTAAGCGGTCCGCTGTCTCCAACTGAGGTGGGTACAGCGAACGTCGCGAGCATCAGTTTGGGTGCGATCCATCAATGCATCACAACGGGCTCCGGCAGCGTCATCTGTTGGGGCGGTGACCTAAACGGCGCGACCGGCGCCATGCCTGCGGCGGACGGCATCAGTTTTGTGGAGCCCACGGTTGTCCAGGGGCTGGACGACGCAGCTGCCGTATCCGCGGGCGAGGCGCACAGCTGCGCGCTGCAAGCGGCCGGCCGCGTCTATTGCTGGGGCGGCAACGAAGCTGGACAGCTCGGGCCCTCGGTTCCGGACGCTGGCACCCACTTGGCTACGCTGAGGGAGGAGCTTTCGAACATAATCGAGCTGCAATCCGAGCCTATGGGAGCTTGCGCGCTGCACGATGATGGGACCGTATGGTGCTGGGGCGCAGCCGATATCGGGCTCCTTGGCAACGGCATGACCAAGGGCAGCTCGCCGAGGCCAGTGGCCGTACA
Source organism: uncultured Polyangiaceae bacterium (assembly GCA_964599485.1). GTDB lineage: Bacteria > Myxococcota_A > Polyangia > Polyangiales > Polyangiaceae > JAPYTK01. The sequence continues at coordinate 31,018 of CAZRGL010000008.1, read as the reverse complement.
AATTGTCGAATAGCCTGCAGCAGCAAAGCCCCGCCACCGTCGGCAGATGCAGACTCTGTGACCACGAATGTGCTGCGGCAGATGAGCGTGGTGGAGTCACCACAGGTCCGCGACAGCGAGATCATGGTTCGTTGGAAGATGACCACGTCAACTCGCAGGCTTACCGCTCTGGCACCAAGTTTGTATGGCCAGCGCCCATGGAGCTGCTGCACCTGGGAGGGCGGTGTCAAGCGGACCGAGCCGATGCGTCGAAGCGTCGCGGTCGAAGCAAGACAACGGAACACGAGGGACCTACAGTTGTGGACGTGCACACACCAACAAGGGCGACCCAACCAATGGCTCGACGAGGCGGGCGACGGCTGCTGACCGTGCTGTTTGTAGCGGGGGCCGTGCTCCTCGGCGGCGTTGCCCAAGCGCAACAACCACCATCGCCATACCCGCGCGGCCACTATGCGCCCAAGCACCACGCGCCGCCGGGACACTACCCGCCGCACGGACACTACCCGCCGCCCTATGTGCCGCCGCCACCTCCACCCGCACAAGGACCGCCGCGTGTAGTCTACGATTGGGATCCAGATCAGCCGGTCCCGGAGGGCTACCAGCTCGACTCCGATCGGAATGGCAAGCTGTTTGGAGCGGGCATCGGCTTGTTCGTCAGCGCTTACACGCTATCGGCTTTGGTCGGCACAGCACTGGTTTCGAACCCCGAGAGTGACGGCGATGGCACTTCGCTCTTCATTCCGTTGGTTGGCCCATTCATCGCCACCGCGACCTTGGATCCTGGCGGGGGCGGCAAAGGCTTGCTCATCAGTAATGGTGTTTTTCAAATCGCTGGTGCACTCGCTCTGGGTCTGAGCTTCGCCGACCGACACTACAAGCTGTTTCGCACTTCCCGCGTCAAGCTCACACCTGTGGTCGGCGCGCGCGTGGGCGGCATCAGCGCGGAGGTGAGTTTCTGATGCGTACCGCCTCATTCTCAGCCTTGCTACTGACGCTAGGTCTCAGCGCTCCCGTGCTTGCCCAGCGCGTGCCATCGCCAGATGGCCCTCGGCCCACCGCCGCAGCAACGGCTACGACCGCCAGGGCGACGGCGACCACACCTCACCCGGCCCCGCCTCCCCCGCCACCGGACAACCCCTGGTGGGAAAACACGATGCCGCGAAAGCGCAACCCCGCCAGAATTCCGCTGATCATCACAGGCTCCATTCTCACGGGTCTGGGGGCAGCCACCATGGCTGCGGCCGGTATCACCTGGCTTACAGCATGGGGTCGTTCGGGCAGCCTCGATGATGACATTTGCCCTGGCGGCTACTGCGTGATCGGCACGCGAGGAGGCGACAAGTATCAAAGCGTCGAGGACTCAGCCATCGCCTCGGAAGTGTTGATCGCCGCCGCAACCCCCGTGATGTTCAGCGGGCTGTCGATGCTCATCATTGGCGCCTCGCTGCGCAACAAACACAAGGGCCCTCGTTTCAGCGCATCGCTGAGTCCAACGAGCGCGAAGCTCGAGGTGAGGTTCTGATGCGCGCTTCAACGCTGGCCTGGTTCGCGATCGTCTCGCTCAGCTGCGTGTCGGGATGTCAGAGCTGCTTGCACCTCGACGACTACCAACTCGTCGAGCAGGCCCCCACGACCACGACCAAACCCACCACCACCACGCCTTCTGGCTCCGGAGGCGCGGGCGGCTCCTCGCCATGCCAACAACCGGCAAGCGGAACCTTGTTCGTCTCGGCGCCAGTCAAAGCGGGAGCGTCGCAAGCGCTGCCCTGCGAAGTGGCAGCGGCGACAGCAGACGGCCTCGACGTGTTGGCCCTCAATCCTGTCAACGGAGCATGCCAAGCTCACGCCCGCATCGAGGTGCAAGCCAGCGCCACCATCGACGCGTCGCTCCGTGTGTTCAACAGCTCAGGCGATCATTTCCACGTTGCCGCACGCTATCGAGGCGGCGATCTCAGCTTGCCGGATGACTGCGAGGGCAGCTCAGTGATCGTGACGACTGAGCCAGGGGCGAAGGACGGCCTGATGCTCGCTTCGCTGAGGCGCAAGGGCACGAGCATCTGCACCGAATGGGTCCGGCGCGCCTGGACCAAGGACGCAGCAGCATTGATGCTTCACGACCTGACGACCGACAGTGACGACGGCCGCGTCGCGATCGCTGGCAGCTTCGAGGGCGCCAGCGTCGAGCTCGAAGACGGCACGGCTACGACTCAAGCCCAGGGCGCTGCATTCTGGGCCACCTACGACATCAAGGGCACGCTCATCAGCGTGGACACATTTGGCTCCACCAATCAGGACGCTGTCCGCGGCGTTCGCTTTTTGAGCGGCGGCGCTTTGCTGACCGGCACGCTTCTCAAAGAGGATCCAGCATGCCACGGCTGCGAAGGCACCAACAATGTCATGGATGCAGCGGACGATTGTCCGGGAGGTGGCGGCGCGGGTGGCAGTGGCGGTGCTGCCGCGGGCGGCGCTGGCGGAGCTGGTGGAAGTAGCGCTGCCGATTCGCAGAACGCGTGGCTTTGGTCGCGGCTCGACAGTGACGACAGCTGCACAGATCTGTCCACCTACGGCGTAGATACCGACGGCTCCGCCGATGCGCAGATCGGCTATCACGTCGACGTTCTCGCCGGATCGCAATGCACGACATACTGGGCTGGCCTTGCTGGGCGCAACACCTGGCGCTGGAACATCAACGAAAAGGACACCGAGCTGGCCGACGGAACGGGAACGAGCGCGGATGGTTTTCTCATCGCTGCCGAAGGCGACAGCTGCGGCGCTGGATCGAGCTATGACTGGAGCGTGCGTATGGCTCCGGGGCCTGGCGGCACGGCGGCTCTCGCCGATCGTGTTCAGGCCCTGCATTGCGAGCCTGGCGCACTCAGCACCATACGCGTCGCTGGCAACAGCACGAGCCTCGCACTGTCGCGCTGCATCTCTGCCGGCATTTGCTTGAGCGGAGGCAATCTGAAGTTGCCGGGCGCCGCACAGCAGCTCGTGGTCGTGAATTTCAACGACGAAGGCTCGCCACGCTGGCATGGCGCTCTCGGCCCCGTCGACACATCGACGATGGTAAGCGACAGCGGCGATCGGACGAGCGTCGTCTTCTCCACCAGCCAGACGATGCAGGTGCAGAACGTCGAAGCGGACAACTGTCCTGAGATTGCACAAGGCGCTGCAGTGGGGACCTACGTCGCGACCTTCTCACCGAGCGGGACCAACAAACGCGCCACCTGTACCTGGTCGCTTCGCCTCGGTCCATGAACCCAATGAAGTCGAACATGCAACGCCGCTCCTTTGTCTTGCTGGCTCTCGCCGCGTTCGCAGCAGGATGCGATCGCTGGCAACCGCTGCAGCCGAAGACCCTCTACTACCGCGACCCATTCGTGGCCTTCGACAGCGCCTTCGCAACCCTGAAGACGCTCGAATACGAATTCGTGCGGCTCAGCCGGCCGCACTTCTTTGTCGAGGTGGAGTCGAAGCGCCATTCAGGATCGTTCATCACGATGCAGATCTATGGCGACGCCCGGATGATTGTCCGCGCCTACGGCGGAAGGCTCGTCAGAGGCAACACGATCCACAAGGCCCTGGCGCGAGAGATCGACAACCTCATCTCCGCCTTTCGAGCGAGCGGCCACGTGGTCCGCTGAGCCAAACGACTCGACGACGGACTCAGAAACGTATCAAGGGCAAGCCGCCGCGACCGATGTTTTGCGGCACGACGACTTCGTACTTGGTGCCGGAGGTGAGCAACATCCACAGGCCACCGCCAGCTGCGAGCACACCCGTCGGGATCAGGATCCCCGTGGCAACGTAGCCGGGGGTCGTATTGGGCGGCTCTTCACCGGGACGCACCATGGAGTCAGACGCCCCTGTGAAGAATGCGGTCATCAGCCCAGCGATCACCGCAGCGCCACCGACCGAGAGCACGACGATGCCGGCCACCTTCTTGCCGCGGCTCGCCTTATCGGTTCGTTTCGCGATGAGCGTGAGCTCGCTGGGTTGGCCGATCAGCATGAACTCGTCGCCGACCCACTTCTCCTCTGTTCGCAGCCGGAAGCGCTGTCCCATGCTGCCATCGACAAGTTGATCGCAGGGAACGCGGCAGACTTCCTTGTGCAAATCAGTGTGGGCCTCAGACATGCTGAACAGCTTGATGGTCGCCAGATTGCTGTCGATGTGAACCTCGACGACGCCATCCTTCGCGGCGGCGGCTGGTGGCGGCGCTGGCGGCGTTGGCTTCGCCGTGACAGTGGGTGTGGTCGGCGGCGGCAAGTCGCGAGGAACCACGACGACCGGCTTGGAAGGGGCGCCCGGTGGGCTGATGGCGGCCACTTCGAGTCGCAACAGCGCTCCGCAGCCCTCGGGCGGAGCCGTGTCATCCGCGGTCGCTGCTTTGCACTTGTCGAGTTCACCATCCCGATTGAGCACCTGCTTGCTCGACTCGCTCTTGGCTCCGCCGCCGCGCCCCAACACTTCGGCGCTAGCTCCGGCATTGGCTGAGGCGCCTGCCGCCAACTCGAACGCACCTGCAGTCATGGCAAAAATGGCGTGGGTGGCGCCCTCGCACATGCCCTCGAGCTGGTCGCTGCTGACTTGGGTGGCTTCGATCTGATAGCGACCGACCACGGTCATCGCCACGTTCAGCTCACCTGCCCGCGCCAACTGAGCCTCGAGCCGCGCCGCGCCCAAAGGCACCTTCGCATAGAGCTCATCGGCGTCCTTGATGCTCAGGTTGTCGACCTTGATGGTGGTGGGCGTATAGGTGTAGCTGCCAGGGGCACGACATTGAGCCAGGATTTCGACTTCGCAGCCGGCGTAGCGCACCACGACCGTTCCCCGCTTGGCGACCGCCTCGAGGGCCGTGCGATCGGCAGCGGGCCACTCGACGATCAGTGGTCGGTCTTGGCCTTTCGACACTTGGCACTTGCCCTGGCCTTTCGGCTCGAGCTTCGGAGGCTGGACGAGCTGCCTGGCGAGGTTGCCACTACCGCCGCACCCAATCGACGCGAAGATCACAAGTGCCATCAATCGCTTCACGGTGAGCTCCCTGGGATGTTCTCGAGGTCGTATTCGGCGTCGTAGTTGAGAAACAACAGCACGCCAGTGACGGCGGCGGGAACGCCGATGCCGAAACCGAAACCAACATAATACGGCACGCGTTCCTCGTCTTCGCCGAGCTTGGCCAGATTGAAGGCCCCTCCGAGAATCCCTATGGCACCAACCGCCATCGCGACCCACGAAGAAATGTGCATGATGTCGTTCTTCTTCGAGGTGCGTGTCGCCGTGATGGCCACCTCTGCTGGCAGCTGCTGAAGACGGAACTCGGGGCCCACCCAATCGTCGCTCTCACGCAGCTGAAACAGCTCCCCTTGGCGTCCGTCGACCCACTCGTCACAAGGCGCGCGGCACACTGGCTCGTGCATCAGACCGGTTGGATCCCGCCGCACCAGCAACAATGTCGGGACGTTGGAATCGATATGTATTTTGCTGACTCCCTCAGGCCTGACTTTGAGCGTCTGCGCCGACTTGCCTCGCAAAAACCCTTCGAGCGGCTCGACCTCGACACGCAGCAGCGCGCCGCAGCCTGCCGGTGGTTTGTCGGCCGAGCTGGCGCTGTCCGCACAAGCTCGTGGATCGCCATCTCGATTCAGAACCTCGCGTGCCGATTCGCTGCTTGCGCCTGCGCCGGTCCCGACGACATCCGCTTTTGCCCCGACCTGGGCGCTGGCAACGGTTGCCAGCTCGAAGGCTCCTGCCGTCATGGCCGCGATCAAATGGGTAGCCTTATCGCATTGTCCGGTGAGCTTGTCGCGCGCGAGCTCCAGCTTGTCGAGCGCGTAGCGACCGACGAAGGTCATCGAGACGCTCAGCTCGCCAGCTTGCTGCAGTTTTCCCTCGAGCTTCGCGGCCCCGAGCGGCACAGCGGCATACAACTCGTCGGCGTTCTTGATGCTGACGGTTTCGAGCTTGTTGGTCGTGGCGGTGTAGCCGTAGCTTCCCTGCGCGTGGCAGCGAGGCAGGATCTCCATTTCGCATCCGGAATAGCGAACTGCCACCGCTCCTTTTTTTTGCCAAGGCTTCCAGCATCGCCCGATCGGTCGCCGGCCATTCGACGATGAGTGGCCGTTTTGAGCTGTTGGCTACGGCACATTTGGTTTGTCCAGCCAGATCGAGCTCTGGCGGCTTGACGAAGGCGCTCGCGAGGTTGCCGCCTCCGCAACCGCAAGCGATGAGCGCCAAAGTGGCCATCGCACCCGCCGAGCCAATCGCCCTCACGGCGCGCTCCCGGGAATGTCGAAGTCGTATTCAGCGCGGTAGTTGATCAGCAAGAGGGTGCCGGTCACGCCTGCGGCAACTCCGAGCCCAAGGCCGAGCCCAACCGAGACGCGTCCCTGGATAGCGTCGTCGTCGAGCTCCTCGGTATGCGGATCGTCCTCCATGTTCCCCAGATTGAGCAAACCTACGGTCAAGCCGAGCCCCGCAACAGACAGCGCCACGATAGCGCTGATCTTCATCACAGCGCTCTCGGGCTCGGTCATGGTCGCGCCGATGGTGACCTCACGCTCTTGGTTGAGCAAATTGAATCGAGGTCCCACCCAATCGTCGTCCACACGGAGCCTGAAGCGTGCGCTGCCGCGTCCGTCTACCCACTCATCACAGGGAGCGCGGCACACCGGGTTATGCATCTCGTCCTTGGGGTCGAGTCGTACGAGCATCATCGACTTCACGTTCGAAGCGAGGTGCACCTTCGTCACGCCGGCCGCAGCGCTGTCGTCGGCGCCCGCTACTTTGGGAGCAGCAGGATCCTCAGCAAGTCGCTGCAGAGGCGCAACCTCCACCCGCAGCAGCGCGCCGCAGCCAACCGGAGGGGCGCTGTCCTCGTTGCTCGAGGTCTGGCAAGCGGCAGCATCGCCGTCACGGTTGAGCGTCTCTCGCGCAGACTCGCTCTTGGCGCCGCCGCCGCGCCCAACCACCTCGGCCTTTCCACCAATCTCGGCGCTGCCACCAGTAGCGAGCTCGAAGGCGCCCGCGGTCATGGCGGTGATTACGTGAGTTGCCTTGGTGCATCTTCCCTCGAGCTTGTCCCGCGACAAGTCGAGCTGCTCGATCCCAAAGCGGCCTACGTAGGTCATCGTCAGGCTCAGCTCCCCGGCGGTGGCGAGCTTCGCTTCCAAGTTCGCGGCCCCTAATGGAATGGCGGCGTACAGCTCGTCGGCATCTTTGATCTGCACCCGGTCGAGCTTGCGGGTGGTTGCGGTATAGCTGTACGAGCCGGGCGCCCGACAGCGTGGCAGGATCTCCATCTCACAGCCGTCGTAGCGAACCGTAACAGCACCTTGTTTCGCCAGCGCCTCGAGCATGGCGCGATCGGCCGCCGGCCACTCGACGATGAGCGGACGCTTTTGGCTCTTCGCTGCCAAGCACTTTGCCTGCCCAACCGGCTCGAAGGCCGGAGGCTTGACCATGGTGCTGGCGAGGTTGCCTCCGCCACACGAAAGGAGCGTCATCGCTACCACGATGGCGTATCTCATGCAGCGCCCATCACACCACATCGGCAACTGCACTACCAGTTGGCAGAGCCCTGCCGGTTGGCAAGGTCGATCGTTATTGATCGCTCAGCAATCCGCGCTCGACCACGAGTCGGGTGAGCTCGGCCCGAGTGTGGATCTCCAAGCGCTTGTAGATATTCGTCAAGTGCGTGCCGACCGTGCGCGTACTGATGAACAGCTTGCCGGCAATTTCGTCGTTCGACAGGCCCGTAGCCACGAGCCTGGCAACATCGAGCTCACGGGGCGTCAAGGGGATGGACGGGGGGGCGTGCGCGACCGGGGTCTCAGGGGCGGCCGCCTCCACTGAGCGCAGGGCCGGCAACGCCCGGTAGCCGAAACGGTACGCGACGGCCGGCCCAACTTGGATGCGATCGCCTTCGCGCAAGCCGATTCGGTTGACCCGAGCGCCATTGACCAACGTGCCGTTGGTGCTCTTGAGATCCGCAAGGGTGACGATTCCATCTTCCGAAACGGTAATCTCGGCGTGACAGCGAGACACGCCATCGTCACTGAGCACGATTTGGCACGACACGCCACGGCCAATCAAATTGGCACCCTCTTGCAACGTCACCAGTCGACCCGCGGAGTTACCGCTGAGGGTCTCGAGACAAGGCATGCTGCCCTCGGTCAGAGCATCAGAGGGCTCAAAAGCGCATACCCGCGTCGTGGCATCCTGCTTCGCCATAGGCGGCAGCCAGTATAGCACCGCCGTGTGGCTCCAGTTTTCCATGCCGTGCCGCGGGCCCTTGCTTCAGTCGACCTTGTGGCCGTCTACCTCGAGGCCTTTGTCGGCGTCGTAGTACATCGTACCCATGCGCTTGTAGCGCTTCTTGTCGCCGCACACCTCGAGCACATATCGGCCAGTGCCGCCCATCCCGTCGTCGTCCTCGCTTACCAGTTGGATCTTCTCGGACGGACAGCCGTGATCGAAGGACGCGGTCTTGACCAGCTTGCCTTTGTCGAGACTAGCGCCTGGCAGGCAACCAGCCAGAAGCGCCGCGCTGGCGAACAAGAAGGGCAGAAGTCGGGATGAATGTCGGATTTGTTTGTCGTTCATGTGGTCACCTCTCAGGCGAACAATCTACGGATCGACCGCCCCATCGAAAATCGGGTATTCGCCGCATTTTTTCGCCCTGCGTCCAGAGCTACCTACGTAGAACGACGTAATGTCTGCCGATTCCCAGCAGCCCGCCCTTGCGTCATGCTTGCGACCTGGCAAGACTAGCGTCGTGCGGGTCTGGTTTCTGCGACTGCTATTTCTGCTGGCTACCCTCGGGCTTGCCAGCTGGGCCAGCGCAGACGCAAAGAGCGACCGCGCTCAAGCAATCGAGCTCGGTCACTTGGGGGTGGAGCTCTATAACAGCCGGCGTTTCGTGGAAGCCTACGAGCGCTTCGAACGGGCGGACAAGCTCGTGCACTCCCCGGTATTTGTGCTCTACATGGCGCGTTGTCGGCGCAACCTCGGCGAGCTGCTACGCGCCCGTGCGCTCTACCGCAGTGTTGTGGCCGAATCGGTTCCCAAAGACGCCAAGGTCCAGTGGCGAAAAGCAGTCGAAGAGGGCCGGCTCGAGCTACCTGAGCTCGAGAAGCTCATCCCTTCCGTTCGCATTATCCTGACTGGTGTCAGCCCCAAAGGTCCGCCGCTACGGGTATGGCTCGACCGGGTCCGCGTATCGCAAGCGAAGCTCGCCGCCCCCATCAGCTTGAACCCCGGGACCCACCATGTCGTCGCACAACGAGGCACTGAGCCGGCCGTCCACCGCTGGGTCCGTCTGGAGCAGAAACAAAGCGGCGTGGCCGTGCGGTTCGAATTCGTGCCCGCGAACCAACCTGCCGGCCCGGTCCGAGCCCGCAAGCACCCTGCACCGCCGCCCGACAAGGGCAACTCGAGCAGGCGAAGAGCAGGTGCAGTCTTCATGGCTTTGGGCGGAGTCGCTGGGCTGATCGCGCTCGGCACCGGCATTGGCGCAGTCGCAGTCGACTCCGACTTGGAAGAGCTGTGCCCAACCGGGACCTGTGCCGCCGCACACGAGTCGACGGTCAGCCTGTATTACGGCCTCGCCCACACCACGACCGTGACCCTCGTCACTTCCGGCGTGTTTCTCGGCCTGGGCCTGACCCTCTACTTCACCGGCAAGCCGTCCACCGCGCCCAAAGCAGACCAGGCGCTGGTGCCCCTAATCGGCCCCGGCACGCTGGGCTTACGCGGAAGTTTTTGATCCGCGCGCGGACGACGCGGACCTCGGACACGGACACGGACACGGACACGGACACGGACACGGACGCGGATGCGGACACGGACGCGGATGCGGACACGCGCGCCGGTGCGGACGCCGACGCGGATGCGAACGCGGATGCGGATGCGGACGGGGATGCGGACGCGGACCCGGATGCGGATGCGGAGGCGGGCGCGGGCGGGTAACCTCCCCTACATTCCTTCAACAGGGGCCGAGCCGGCCGCGGGCTGGTAGATGAGTCCCGCGATGCGATGGGGCCGTCCGGGCTCATTCGTCGGAAGATCTGCGAATTGGCAGCGCGGCTCGGTCTCGACCAGCTCGGTCTTGGTGTACAGCTTGCTTATCCAGTCCCAGCGCGGCGGAACGTAGCGCTGCACGGTGTGGTACTCGTAACGCGTAACCGTCCGCGTGACCGGCTCGCTGCGGCACTGCTGACGCGATTCGTAGCGCGTGACCATCCGTGTGCGCGGCGCGCTACGGTAGCTCTTGGTGGTGCTGTCGTAGCGGCTCTCGTAGGTCGTCACCGAACGCTGAACGGGCTTGCTCACCATGCGGCAGCGATTCTCGTAGCGCGTCTCTCGACGGTGAACCGCTCTCGGTACGGTTCGACTCTGGCGATGGCCAGGCACATACGCGCGCTGTCGCCACACGTGCATTTGGTCCCGCGGCACCACATGGGTGACGCAGACGCGCGGCCGGCCTTCATGCTCAGCTGAGATATGAACCTGCAGGTCAGCAACGTAGCTTGCTCCACGCTCGCGTGCGGCGCGCAAGAAGTCCACCACCAGCGCCGTGCCGTCCTGCTTGGCCCCGAAAGAAAGCTCGAAGGGCTCAGCGAAGAGACCTTTGGTCTCAGCCTCCGCGGACGTGATGATGGCAATCCCTTCAACCCGCCTGTCCGACCAGGTCTTCGGGGGTTGCACTGGGGCGGCGGGGCCAGGAGAGGCTGCTGCAGGGCCAGGAGATATCGCAGGGTGGGGCGCAGGCCGCAGCTGAAGATCACACGCGAGCGGACACAGGACTGCGCCTAGCAATAGAATGCTGCCCAGAGTGCAGCGCCTGCTCCCGCCTGGCATTCGCATGGCTGGTCCTCGCCGGTCAGATCCCAAATGGATTGCCGCTCTTGGCTGTCTGTGGGGGTGAGGTAGTGGTCAGCGCCGCGGGTGGGTCGGTCGATGAGCTCGCCGGTTGCGCGGCCACGCTACCGGTTGGAGCAGCGGTACGCGGAGGCCGCGCTACGCGACTTGGCGTGTCGGCGGTCCTGACTGATGCGGCTGGCTGGCTGGTAGTGGCGCCCGTATCGCCGGCGTTGGCGATCGTGGTGGAGGGCAGCGTATTGGCGGTAGTTGCGGCAGCCGCCTCACCACTGGTCGAGGCCGCCGGGGAGACAGCGCGATCGGTAGTGCGACCCAAAAACCAACCTGCTAGCAGCAGCAGTACGCCGCCAGCGACGACAGCCGCCACCGTCTTACTGCGGCTTGCGCGCCGCCGCTCGGTGGCAATCGGCGCCGTGATGACCTTCACCACCGATGAGGTGTCGCCTGCGCGGTGTGCTGTGTCGGCCAGCGCCATGTCCGGTGAGCGCAGGGTCGCATCGTCGCCACTGTGCGCAGCTCCGTCTGGCCCGTCACCATCCATGAAGGACCGATCGCAACGCTGAGTGCTGGGAACCGCGGCCTCGGGCATGGGGCGGCCTTCAGAAATGGTATTGAACGCTTCGGACAGCTCTTTGGCGCTGCCCAGACGTGATTCGGGCACTCGCGCAAGCGCGCGCGAGAAAAAGCGGTCCAAATCGTGGTCCTTCAGAGCCGGCATCCGCTCACTCACGAGCGGCAGGGGCTTGGTACAAATCGCGCTGATGAGATTGGCGAGGTGCTCGTTGTGGAAGGGTTGCTCGCCGCTGATGAGCTCGAAGATGACCACCGCAAGCGACCAGAGATCAGTATGGTGATCGACTGGATCGCCCTGGAGCTGCTCGGGGCTCATGTAGCTGGGAGAGCCGACCATCATGCCGCTCTTGGTGCGGTCGGCTTGCGGCACTTTCACACCGAGCACCTTGGCAATTCCGAAGTCGAGAATCTTCACGACTTCGCGCCCGTCATCCATCACCGCCAGGAAGATGTTGGATGGTTTGATGTCGCGGTGCACGATGCCAGCGTCGTGTGCAGCTTGCAGTCCGCGACACACCTGATCGACGATCTCGGCGGCAACCTGGAGTGAGAGCCTCCCTTTGCGCGCGAGGCGGCTGGCAAGATCCTCACCTTCGAGCAGCTCCATCGCCATGTAGGGCGTGCCTTCTTCGACGCCGTAGTCGTGGATTTGCGTCACATGCACGCTCTTGAGCTTGGCGGCTGCCTGCGCTTCGCGTTTGAAGCGGGCGCGGGAGGTGCTGGCGGGCTCGGCCTCTTCGTCGAGGATGAACTTGAGCGCGAGCTCGCCGTCGAGCGCGAGCTGGCGAGCCACCCACACCGCACCCATGCCACCAACAGCGAGTGGTCGTTCGAGGCGATACTTCCCCGCAATGAGCTTGCCGGCCTCAGGCTTCATCGGGCCCTGCAGCGTAGCATCCCGCTCGGAGTCTGCAGACCTGATTTGCCAGCCCGCGCCGCTCGGGTATCGTGCCGTCGTGTCCGACCCTGGTGACAGCAAGCGGCGCTCGTGGGCTTTTGCCAGTGCGCTAGCCGCTGTGTGGGGTTTTCTAGGCTGCAGTGCGGTCCTCGGTGAGTACGACGTCGACGAGTCCATCACGAGCAGCTCGTCGAGCGGATCTGCGCCGCCACAGTGCACCACCAGCGAACAATGCGACGAAGGCAAGAAGTGCACGCCTGACGGCTTCTGCCGCCAGCCCTGCCTCGACAAGGACGACTGCTATTACTACTTCAGCGAGTGTCATGGCTACTACTGCAGCGAGCATGTGGGCATCGCCTGCAACAACGAGAAGGACTGCGGCGGCCTGTACTGCGACAAGAAGGACAGCCGCGACAACGAGGTAGCGGGCTACTGCACGATCTCTTGTAGCGTGCTCACCGATTGCCCGAAGGACTACGAGTGCGTGCACAGCCGCTGCCGCAAGATCGGCACTGAGGGGCCCCTTTGCTACGTGCCCGCTGAAGGGACCTGCTCGGGGTGCATGTTGCAAAACTGCGGATGGGATCTGCAGGATTGCTGCGGCTACGCGGCGCCCTGCCAATCGGTTTTCGACGATGTGCTGAACTGCGACCTCGAGCGCACCCACATGGCTTGCAACAAGCTGTATTACCCAGACGGTGGCGGCTCAGCTTCGGCTGATCTGCGCAACTGTGTCTCCGACAATTGTGAGACCAAGTGCTGGAATCCGTGCCCAGGCCAAGGATGTTGACTGCGCAGAGATGTTGACTACGCAGCAGCGCTATTCGGCTCAGATTCAGGAATCCGCGTAGCAGCTGAGCATGTGGCACGTAAAGCTCATCGGGCACTCCGTCGTAGGCGGATTGCAATAGCCCGGGCAATAGCCATCGACCGGTTTGGCGTTGATGTCTCGGTCACGGCAACTGTATCCGCCGCATGCGTAGAGATCTCCCGGATCGCAGAGGCTGCCAATGGGCTCGGTGCAGAAGGTAGCAGCCCAGCATTCTGAAAAGTACGGACATGCGTCATCGTCGAGGCAGCGAATGGCGCAGCGACCATTGTCACAGCCCTCGTTGGCGCTGTCGTCGCAGTCGGCGTCGACGACGCAATCCGGGGCGGGTCCGGCATCGCCATCGTCCACGTCGTAGTCCCCCAGCACGGCGTGACAGGCGCCAGCCGAGACGAGCAACATCAAAGCGTGCACTGGGAGCCGCACTAGAGCAATACTAGTAGCCTGATGTCGCGCCGAAGTCTGTCATGCCTTTCGCGCCTCGCTCGCACCATGCTGCGATCTCGGGCGCTCTTGGCGCTGACCTCAGCCTGCTTCACGCTGGCTTGCGGCGGCGATTCCGTCGTTGAAACGCCGCCCGTCGAGAGGTGCAACCCGGGCGAGCTCGCTGGCGAAAACGACACGTGCCTGCTGCCCGGTGTGGACGAATGCGGGCAAGGTTTCGTGGCCGACGGCGCTTCTGGCTGCGTTGCGGTGCTCCCAGCCGAGACCTGTGCCGCTGGCTTGATGGCCGTGCCTGGCGACGCCCAATGCCGACCGGTGGGACCGATTGACTCGGCGACCGTGGACCCCTGCGGCGATGGCCTCTGGGGCAACCTGCAAAGCGATGCGCTCAGTCAGCACGTCGACATCGACTACATGGGCGGCGCTTCGGACGGCACAGCGCAGCACCCATGGACCAGCATTCAAACCGCCGTCAACAGCGCGACCGCTGGCGCCAAGGTGCTGGTAGCTGCGGGCGTCTACAACGAAGACGTCGCCCTGAAGAAGCAGGTGGACGTCAGCGGGCGCTGCGCAACGCTCGTCACGCTCCGAGGCAAGACACCCAACACGGTACGCATCGAGGCCGGGGCCGATGGCGCCAGCATCCGCGGCCTTTCTATCACCGGCCCCGAACGCGGCATTTGGATCGTTGGAGCGGCCAACGTCGTCATCGAGCAAGTCCGAGTCTTCGACACCACCGTCGGCGGCATACTGGTCGGCGACGCGCCTGACACCCAAGCGACGCTGCGCGACTCTTTGGTGGAAAGCCCTGGCGACATGGGTATTTGGCTTGGTGGCGCCGCCCTCACCATCGAACGCTCGGTCGTCCGCGGGGCAAGCGGAACCAATCCGGGCCGCGGTTTGCTCGCCCATCACGGCCCCACCACCAAAAACAGCAATCAGCTCACGGTGCGAGGCTCGGTCTTCGAAGACAACGACAACAGCGGCCTGACGTTCAGCTGCGGCAGCGTCGAAATCCAGAACAGCGTAATTCGCAACAGCCGCGCGCTCGGGATCATGGGCGCCGGTGTTGCTGTCGCCGATTGCATGATCGCCGACCGCGACACCAGCTTTGTGTTGCGTGGCGCCGTGCTCGATCAGAATGCCGACCGCGGCTTGTTTCTAGCGGGCGTGGACGCCACCGTCGATCAGAGCTGCATTCGAAACACGACGCCGGTCAAAGGCAGCAGCGCTGGCCTACACATCAGCCAAGGCCTGATGGGGACGCTGCGCGTGGGCAAGGTCACGCTGTCGCGCTCGGTCATCGATCACAACGCCCAAGCGGGGATCGCTGTTTTCGGCGCGACCTTGACCGCGGACCGCATCGTGGTGAGCAACACCTCGCCAACACCCGAATACCCCTACGGCCATGGCTTGCACCTGCAATCCGGTGAGGCGGGCGCGCGCTCGAGCGCTGCCGTCAAAGGCGCACGCTTCCAAAACAACGCCGGCGCCGGTGTGTTGCTGCTCAGCGCCGACGTTTCGCTCGAACGCGTCGCCGTCATCAACGAGCTGCCGCTCGACGCTTCTCCCATGCAGGCCGGCGTGATCGCAACCTACGTTCCCTGGGACACCTATCCCTCGCAGCTTCGCATGCACGATTGCGACGTCGTTGGCAGTGTCTTTTTTGGCGTGTACGCGCTCAATTCCCAAGCGCACCTCACGCAGTGCCGCGTTTCGGCGATCCGCACGGCCATAACGGGTCGGTATGGCGACGGCGTCGCAGTCGCAAGCGGCATGGGGGTTCCTGAGGCCTCGCGCGGCTCGCTGATCATCGAGGACAGCGTCATCGACGGCGCCGCTCGTGCGGGCCTAGCGAACTTCGGCGGCGACGTGGTGTTCAAAGGCAACACGCTGTCGTGCAATACAATCGCGATCAACGGCGAATCCGATGTTCTCGAGGGCAATCACCAGCCCTTCACATTCGACGACCAAGGCGGCAACCGCTGCGGCTGCGGCCAACAACTAGGCAGCTGCGAAGTATTGTCATCAGCCCTCGACCCACTCGAAGTCCCGCCCCTGGAACTGTACGTCACGCCGTAGGTGCATCTCTGGCGCGGCCCGTGGTCGTGGACGGGTGTGT
>CAZRGL010000008.1:5551-15261 GCA_964599485.1 uncultured Polyangiaceae bacterium | reverse complement strand
GCGCGAGCGGGTGGTCGGGTACGGGGGAACAAGTCAGGAAATCGCTGACATTTTGCTCAGGACCCCGTTGACGGAAGCAGCAGCAAGGACAAGCGCTGCTGGCCCGTTCCTTGACGCCCCCGCTCACGCCCCGCCCGCTCACGCCCCGCTCACGGCCACGCCTACGCTCACGCCCCGGTCACGACCACACGCACCCCCTCGCGCACCCGCTCGGCCCCGACCACGAAGAAAACGCCAGGGCAACTGCCTCAGAGTGGCGCTTGGGTGCACCCTTGGGGCAACCCTCGACCAAGGAGCAGCCCACGGACGAAACTAGTGACCTTGAAGCGGAAGCGGGCGCGGCCCGTGGTCGTGGACGGGTGCGTGCACGAGCGGGTCCGCGTCCGTGTCCGCGTCCGTGTCCGGGTCCGCGTCCGGGTCCGAGTCGAGTCCGAATCGGTGTCGGAGTAGTTGGGGTCGCCTGGCTACGGGCGCGGCACGATGGATCGTGCTCATGGCCCGGAGTTACCATCAAGGTGCTTGCAGCCAGGTAGCCACGTCGGCGAGCAAGGCGGCGGGTTGGTCGGCGCTGACTAGGTGGCCGCTTTGGTCGTAGTAGGGGAAGCGCAGCTCACGCACCAAAGGCTCGAGCTCGCTGTCGTCGGGGTGGTAGGTGATACGCATCCAACCGGGGCGCGCCACTCCGTCTCGTGGCTCAGTGTCATGCGAGACGGTAGTGACCAGATCATCATAGGTGGCAAGCGTCAGCGGAATGGCCGGCGCCCAGACCCGCGCGTCGAAGGCCGCATTGGTTACGAAGGTGCGCACCGAGCGCATGGCGCGCAGCAATTTGCCGCCGTAGTCCGGTCCCCACGCCAGCTCGTTTGCGAGGTTCACCCAGAGTCTGAAATAAGCGTCGTTGGGGCCCAATGGCCCGAATGCAGAAAACAAATCCGCGCTGGCCTTCAGCTCAGGACAATCGAGCGCTTCTTCGAGACGCAGGGCATCTTGCCGCGCGTCAGGCATCAGCCACGCGACGGTCGACAAATCCACACCGGTTGCTTGGCTGAGATTTCCAGGAACAATCAGCGCGCTCGTGGCTGGTCCGAAGCAGTAGTCGGGCCAGGGCGGCTGGTCGCAATGGTACACCTCGTACTCGGTGTCGAGACAGGCGGCGAATGGCTCGAGCGTGGCTTGGATGTCGAGCTGCAACTGCCGCGCAACCACCGGTTGAATCAGCACTAGATGCCCGAATTGGGCTACGACGGTGGCCTCATCGACTTGATTTGTTGGGGCGAAATGTCGCTCGATGCTGGCGGCTAGGGCGGGGTCGAAGTGCCGGGCGTCCTCTTCGCTCAGCGTCTCGTGATGGAGCAACAAATCGAGGAGCGCCGCTGCGCGCACACCCCCGTAGCTCTCGGCCACCACCACGACGGGACCATGTCGCAACGCGGGATGGCGCGCCAAGAATCGAAGTAGCACCCGCGCCACGTCAGCCGCATCGAGCTCTGGCACGAAGTCAGCGCTAGGCACCGTTGCCGCGGACGGTTCGATAGCTCGTGCATACGAGAACCCAGCGTGGCGCGCGTCGACATAGAGCAGATTGAACAGCTTGGTCCAGCTGTTGACATTGGGCTTCGCACTGCCGTCGACCAGAGTCATTCGCGCGGTATTGTGGGCGAACAAGCCCGCCGTGGTCGCAAAGTTGGGACCGCCGTTGAACAGCAGCGCCAGCGGTTTTTCGGCCGGCGCCTCGTCAGCAGGTTGGAACACGTAGAATAGGCGCGCCGCTTCGACACAGCGCTCCTTTCCTTCGAAGCGGGGACAGACGGGCTCGAGCTCGAAGAAACCCGCTTCAGCCTGAAGCCCGACCGCAGTCCCATCGGGTGAAACCACCGTATCTCCGTCGCAAGACCAAAGTTCGTCGACGCAGAGGCAACCATGACATTCGGCTTCCACGTTGACGTCGTCATGCCAGCAGCCCGCGACCAACAACCCCAACAGGAGCGCACTCAGCTGCTTCAGAAGCCGCTTGCAGGCCGAATCCTCGAGCTCCACCATCCGTCAGGAGTGTAGCGCGGCCAACCGTCAGGCGGGCCGTCCGGACATGATGGCGGCGGCTTCGAGCTCGTCCTCAGTCGGCCGCGTCAGCAGGCTGCCGACGATCAGCCCGGCGACCGAGCAGCTTACGCCCACAACGAACTCGGGCACCGGGGGCTTGGCTCCGGCAAGCTTGGGAAGCACCACGGCGAGCGTTCCAGCCAGCCCAGCGAGCACGCCAGCCAGTGCCCCTTTTCCGGTGCTGCGCCGCCACATCACGCCGCCGACGATGGGCACGAAAAAGGCGCTGGCAAACAACGCCGCCGAAGCGCGGCCCATCCAATAGATGCCCGCGGGTCTCCACCAAGCGATGGCGAAAGTAATCAGCGTCGTAACCACCACGGCACAGCGCGCCACGAACATCACGCGCTGGTCTGGCGCGTTCGGGCGCAAGTGTCGCTGATAGAGATCGCGTGAGACTGCTTGACCGGCGAGCACCAGCTCCGTGTCGCCCGTCGACAGCGCCGCTGCAGCCACGCCGGCAAGAGCAAAGCCCGCGGGCACCGCGCCCAGCGCTCGAAGAGCCACTTCGACGTAGTAGTGCTGACCTGGCCCGAGCTGACCGACCAGAGCTCGACCGATCAAGCCTATTGGAATCGTCGATAGATACACCACGAGCATGACCAGCAAGCACCAAGGCAAAGCCGTGCGGATGGCGCGCTCGTCTCGGGCAGCAAGTACTCTTGTGAGCAAGTGGGGCTGGGCCGGGATGGCGAAGAGCCACACCATTTGGCCAAGCACGACCGACCAAGGCCACTTGTCCGAGCTGAGCTGATAGGCGCTGGCTGGCGTAGCATCCAGTGTGCGCGTTGCGCCGAGCGCAGCGTCTCCCTCACCGATGAACGACAAGCCCAAGGGAACGAGCAACACGATCCCCACGAGCAGCACGGCCATCTGCAGCAAGTCGGTCCACACCACCGCCTTCATGCCGCCCCACAAGGTGTAGAACAACAGCACGGCGAGCACAGCGAACAAGGCGAGCTCACGGCCACCCGGCAAGCCGATCGCAGCCGCAACGCCGTCCAGGCCGAGAATGCGCGCGAGCACTGCAGCAATTCCGTCGAGCTGGGCCGCTACATAAGGCAGATACAACAATGGAATCGCTAGCGCTGCTACGAGACGCAGCCCCCCACTTGCCGATGAGAAGCGCGCTGAGAGTATCTCAGGGAAGGTGTAGACCTCGCGCTCTCGAGCCAGCCGCCTCACCGCCGGCCCGATCCAACCGAGACAGAGCAAGAACCCCACCGCCGTCGGCACGAACGCGCACCAGAAAGCGTAGCCGACTTTTGCCGCAACGTCGGTGGCGCCTAGGAACAACGCAGCCGACACGTTGCTCGCTACAAACGTACCCACTAGAAGTACGGGGCCGTTGCCCGCGCCGGCCACATAGTAGTCCTTCGGCCCCTTGACCCCGCGCCCCGCGAAGGCGCCGAGCAATAAGGTCGCCAGCAGCACAGCGCAAAAGATCGCTATCGTCACGGCGCTTGCTCTCGCCCTCGCTGACGAAGCCAGACGCCGAATCCCGCCGCGACGGTAACCAGCCAAATCGCCAGCAGTACAAGCAGCCCGCCATCGAGTCGACTCAGCGGAACGTAGATCTCCAGCCAGGACATCGGGGTGAGCATAGGGGATTCTGTTGCAGATGAGGGTTATGCTCTCTGCATGCGACGGCTGGCCCTGGTGATCATCTCGTTAGGCTTGCTCCTGTGGAGCCGCGCCGCGGGCGCGAGCACCTGTCTGCCCGACGCCCAAGAGCAAGCCTTCGATGCGGCGGACGTTGTCTTCGTCGCGACCGTGCTGTCTGCGGAGCGAGCCCAGCGATCAGCCCCCCAACAGGTGCGGCTCCGGGTGGAGCAGCGCTTCAAGGGCGAAAGCGCTGCCGAGGTGGCCCTCACGAGTGATGGCTTCAAGGGCGGGTTCGATTTTTCCGTGGGCGAGCGCTACCTCGTTTACGCCAAGTCGCTCGATGAGGGTCTGGCTGTGCTCGACTGCAGCGGCACCACGCTCGCCACTGACGAAGCCATCGCCGCCGCCAAACAGCATGCACCGGTAGGGCCGCCAGCGAATCCCCAGACTGATTCGAAGTCGCCACCCACAGCGCCCCCGGCAGCGCCGCCTTCGCCCGGTTGCGCTGGGTGCTCGATGGCATTGGTTGGTGACGCGACGGGACTGTGGTTGATGATTCTGCTGCTGGCTGCTGCCGCGGGTCGGTCGTGAGCGCAGAGCAGAACGAGGAGCGCTTCTTGGTGGAGCAGGATTTCGCTCCAGCCTACCGCGCCATGTCAGCAGCCGAGCTGTCCCGCCGTGTAGAGGCCGCTCGAACCGAGTTGGCCAACTGTCATGCTTGCCCCCGCAATTGCGGTGTCGATCGGCTCGCCGGCGAGACCAAGGTCTGCAAGACGGGCCGACACGCCCGCGTCTCGAGCGCTTTCGCTCATCGGGGGGAAGAGGATCCGCTACGCGGCAGCCGCGGCAGTGGAACCATCTTCTTCGCGCTCTGCAACCTCACCTGCGTCTTTTGCCAGAACTGGGACCTTTCACAGAAGCCCAGCGGACGGGAGCTGAGCGCCGAGCAAATCGCGACGCTGATGCTCGAGCTGCAAACCACAGGCTGCCACAACGTCAACTTCGTCACGCCCGAGCACGTCGCCCCTCAAGTCATCGAGTCGATCGCCCTGGCGATTGACATGGGTCTGCGCATACCCATCGTCTACAACACGAGCGCCTACGATTCGCTCTCCACGCTGCGCTTGCTCGACGGCCTCGTCGACATCTACATGCCGGACTTCAAAATCTGGGATTCACAAGACGCGCGCCGCTTGGTCAACGCCAAGGACTATCCGGAAAGGGCGCGCGAAGCGATCAGAGAGATGCATCGACAGGTCGGCCCTTTGAAGCTCGACCGCCACGGCGTGGCCCGACGTGGTTTGCTCGTGCGGCACTTGGTGATGCCGGGCCAAAGCGAGCAGACCGCAGCCATCGTGGGTTGGCTTGCCGAGGAGCTCTCGCCCGATACCTACCTCAATCTGATGGGCCAATATCGCCCCTCTTTCGAAGTCGGCAGCCCCGACGAGAAGGGCGAGCCGCAACACCTGGATATCGCCCGGCGCCCCAGCGGCGAAGAGATGGAGCTTGCCTACACAGCCGCCCGCGCCGCCGGCTTGTGGCGCTTCGACGAGCGGCGAGTCCGTTCGTTGTTCGGCTGAGTTGGGCACAACTGGGCTTTTCTGTTGACTGACTCACTTGTTGGAGCGTTCGATAGCTGGATGAAGCATCTGCGCCGTCCGCTTGCTGCACTGGCCGTTTGGACTGCGACTACCGCCTTTTCCACTCCTGCTCTTGCGGAAGTCTGGGGCGGTTTCGACAGCAGTCGTGTCAACTATTCGGCTGGAGTGCTGACGGGCAGCGCGCACGACACCCTGCGCAGCGTCATCCTCGCGGGGGGCGACACCGTCGGTGGGCTCACTTCGACCATTACCGCGAGCTACCTGTCGAACATCGATGTCTTCTACACGTCGCTGCTCACCAACAACAGCGTGCCGCTCTCAGGCGCGGAGCAGTCGGCGCTATCGAGCTGGGTCAGCAGCGGCGGTGTTCTCTTCATCACTGCCGACATCTACAACAAGACGGGCTACGACAGCTTCGGCAGCGTCGTTGGCGTCGGCAACTTCACCAATGTCAGCGGCTCGCCGGCGGTTACGGGCAATCACGCCCTGCTCAACGGTGTGGCTTCGCTCGTGGGGACTACCTACGTGCACTTCACCCACGGCAGCGACGCCACTGTGCTTGCCAACATCAGCAATAACCGCTTCGCCGCCGTTCTCGACAATACCAGCGGCTACCAGGGCGGGGGCTGCGTCTTGGTGGTCGGCGATCACAACATCTTCACCGACAACTACGCAAACAAAGCAAACAACAAGAAGTTCCTCGAGAACGTGGTGGCATGGGTCAATAGCTGTGCAGGGCCAGCGCCCGGCAACCCATGCACGATGCCCTCTGAGTGCCCGAGCAACTTTTGTGTCGACGGCGTCTGTTGCGAAAACGCCTGCGGCGCAGGGGCAACCGACGACTGCCAAGCGTGCAGCAAAGCTGCCGGCAGCTCTGTCGATGGCTTGTGCCAGCCGCTGAAAGCAAACACCACGTGCCGCAAGGCAACCGACGCCTGCGATGCCGAAGAATCGTGCGACGGCGTGAACACCGCTTGCCCCCTGGACGAGCTCGAGAAGTTGGGCGTGGAGTGCCGCAAAGCGTCGGACTTGTGCGACGCCGCGGAACAATGCGATGGCATCAATGCAACGTGCCCGGCGGATGGGGTGGAAATGGCGTCGACGGTGTGTCGCGCCGCAACGGATCTCTGTGACGCAGCAGAGTTGTGCGACGGCATCAGCATGGCGTGCCCCACGGACGTGCTCGTCATGGCAGGAATGGAGTGCCGGGCGGCCACGGACGTTTGCGATGCAGCTGAGAGTTGCGACGGCATCAATGCGGCTTGTCCCCAGGACGACGTAGCTCCAAACAGCACCGAGTGCCGCCCAGCGGCCGGCGACTGCGACCTGGCGGAGACCTGTGACGGCACCAACGTAACCTGTCCCGCCGACGTGCTAGCGGCTGCCAACACCGAATGCCGCGCCTCTATCGGGATGTGCGACCTGGACGAATTGTGTGACGGCATGAGCGCTGATTGTCCTGCCGACGCCAAGGTGCCCGATGGATCTGCTTGCGACGACGATGACGTCTGCACCGATGGTGACGTTTGCGCAGCAGGGGTGTGCGCCGGGGAGTCAATCTGCGGCTCGGGTGGTCAAGGTGGCTCCTCAGGGCAAGGCGGCGCCAGCAGCTCTTCCTCGACGTCGTCTGGTGATCCTGGTGATTGGGATGATGAGCCCCAGATCATAAACGGATGCAGCTGCCGCACGGCAGGCTCGCCTAGCGACAGCGATGGAGCACGCTGGCTGCTTTTGCTCGGCCTTGCAGCTGTGGCCACGCGGCGCCGCTGGGGTTGATGGCGGTCCGCTTCGCGGCGCCGCACGTTGACCAACGTGGGTTTTACTTGCCTCGGCGCGAGCGGCGCTTGTGGGGCCAGACGAAACCCTCGGCGCTGAGCGCGTAGCCGAGGGCAATGATGGCGCCTTCGAGTTGGTCGTGGGTGCAGCCCAGCGATGAGACCAGCTCGTCGGGGACCTGAAAAGGACCCCGCTGCGATAGCTCGCGCAATTGCAGATCGAGATCTTCGACCACGTCGACGCGAATCGCGAGCGTGCCGACGGCTGCATAGCCGACCGCCAGGTAGGTCTTGGGCTCGATCTTTCGATCAACTTCTAGCGCCACGGCACCCGGCGAGAGCGCGGGCAATACAGGCTGTCGCAACCACGCGCTGCAGAGCGCCAGTCTGCCTGAAACCGACCGCATATCGAGCATCGAGGCAGCGTAGACAAAGCGATTTCCCAGCTTGATGTCGAGCTCGGTGAGCAGCGTCCGGTCTGCGGCGTTCAGTTGGCGCAGTTGGGGGCGGACTGGCTTTGCCGCCATGGTTCCGAGCTGTTGCTCGAGTTGGTAGATGAGACCGCGCAGGGCGGGGCCGGCGTCTACCAAGCGCTCGTCGCAAAGAGCTGCGGTCGTTTGTTGCACGAAATCACGGGCCCAAGCCCGCAAACGACGTTGCAAGCGCGAGCGCGCTCCGGCTCCGAGCTGCCGACGGAGGGTCAGCTTCACCTCGGGACGCAGCAGCTCGCCGCCGCGGGCAAGCCGGCCGAGCTCTTCCTTTCCAGCGAGAATCGCGCCGCTCGGCTCGACGCGAAAATGAGCGAAAGGGGCTTCGACCGTCGTCTCCACCCACTGAGCTTGTTCCTCGTCGTAAGCGTCGTCGGCGGTCGAGCGCAGCTTGTTGCGAAGCGCTTGCAGCTTGCTGAACGGTCCGTCGACAATCACGCCAGGCGCATCACCCGCTGAGTCCCGCGGTGGACGGCGGGGTCGGGAGCGAGCCCGGGCACCGCGGCCGGCCTTTCGTCCACCCGGGTGCTCCACAAAGCGGTCGATCAGACGATTGTGAAGTGCATCGCTGAGCTCATCCTCGGCAACCTGCGTGCGCTGCTGCCAATGCTCCGCGTCGTCAATCCAGGCGGCATGGTGGGCGATGTAGCTCCAGGTGCGGATGAACTCCATGTGCATCACAATCGTGTCGATATCGCCACCTACGCCCTCGAGCCGTGAGATACGTCGGTCCATGAAGTCCGGATCGAGCTTCCCCGCCGGGCTGGTCAGCTGAAGATAGAGCTCGGCCAACAAGCTGGCATGATGCTCGGTCATCAACTTGCGAAAGTCGGGGATTTGGCACACGTCCCAAAGCAAGGAGACGGCGTCGGGGCCGCGCGCTCGCTCCACGATGTCGGCCCGCTTCACCAGCAGGCCGAGCGCGGCATAGTCATCGGCGCGTTCGACCAAGCGTAGGCAGCGGAGCTTCGGTCGCTGTTTCAGAGAGGCAAGCAGAGAATCGAGTGAGTCGAACACCAGATCGCTGTTGCGCCAAACCAGCTGGCGCACGGGCGCAAACCGATGACTCTCGATGCGGAAGACGGTGTCGTCGTCCAGCGAAACCGAGCTGAGCGTGCCGAAGCTCCCATCGCGTGTGTGTCGGCCCGCGCGACCCGCTATCTGCGCGAGCTCCGCCGGATGCAAAGCACGGCTGTTTCTTCCATCGAATTTGCGCAGAGAGGCAAAGGCCACATGGTCCACATCCATGTTCAGGCCCATTCCGATGGCGTCCGTGGCTACCATGAAGCTCACCTCACCAGACTGGTAGAGGGCAACCTGGGCGTTGCGCGTCCGAGGCGACAGCGCGCCGAGCACCACAGCTGCCCCGCCGCGACGTCGGCGCAATTTCTCGGCCAGCTCGTAGACTTCCGCTGCGGAGAATGCGACCAGGGCAGTGCGCGGAGGCAACGCTGACAGACCCAGGGGCGCCACGTGACGCAGCTTCGAGAAACGCGGGTGGCGTCGCAGTGCAGCGGTAGGCAAGAGCTGCTCCACCAGCGGACGCATCGTGTCGGCGCCCAAAAACCACGTCTCGCGCAGGCCGCGAGCGTGCAGCATCCGATCGGTAAACACATGGCCTCGTTGGCGGTGAGCGGCGAGCTGGACTTCGTCGACTGCGAGAAAGTCCACCGGGCGATCGAGCGGCATGGCTTCCACGGTGCACAGCCAATAGCGCGGGCGCGGGGGGATACGCTTCTCTTCGCCGGTGACCAGCGCAACTTTGCTCTCGCCGACGCGCACGCTGACCCGGTCATACAGCTCCCGAGCCAGCAAGCGCAGCGGCAAACCAATCATCCCGCTGCTGTGACTGAGCATACGCTCGACCGCGCGGTGGGTCTTTCCGGTATTGGTCGGGCCGAGCAACGCAGTGATGGAGCTGCGCGTGGCCGAGCAGCTTTGCGCCATGACCAAAGCCTACTTCATGGGCGCCCTGGGTGCGCACCGATCGATGAGCTCGAACCGGACCGACCCGTTTTTCCGCGACTCGGTCGTGAAGTTTTGAGAGGATTCCCCTGTGGCACGCAAGGGCCAAAATCCTGGTGAGGTGGCACGCAAGGGCCAAAATCCTGGTGAGGTGGCACGCAAGGGCCAAAATCCTG
>CAZRGL010000008.1:0-5451 GCA_964599485.1 uncultured Polyangiaceae bacterium | reverse complement strand
GTGAGGTGGCACGCAAGGGCCAGCGACCTCCTGCTGAGCGAGAGCGGCGAGTGAAGCGCGCCAGCGCCATCCCTCGTCCGCACGAGGATGACTTCGAAGACGTCCATTGGGCTCTGTCGGCGGCGTCCACGCTGTGGAAGCGGGGGGAGGACACCGAGGCGGTCAAGTGGTTGCGGCGCGCAGCGGGGGCGGCGGCTGATCACGAGGCCGACGTACGTGCCGTCGAGCTGTTCAAAGCTGCGGCAGAGATCGTCGGCGCCCTCGATGCGCGACAAGACCACCCCACCCCGCGGGCACAGCGGGCCCGACGGCAAGCCGAGCAAGCTCGGCAAGCACAACAAGCACAAGACGAGCGGCTGGGCAAGCGGCCACCCAAGAAGAAGGACTTCGGCAGAGACAGCACGGTGGTGCCGCCAGTCCCACCCGAGCCACAGCTATCGCACGGCGTGATGGGGCTGCGCTTCGACGATTCTGAGGAAGACACGATGATCCGCCCTGAAACGGCTGTACGTCGGGCTCTCATCGCAATTGATCCAGATCACGATCGGCGCACCTCCTATGACCACAGCGACGACTTGTGGGATGACTGGGATGATGCTGAGGAGGTAGAGCCCGAGCCGGACGACTCGCCTGACAGCGAGCCCGATAGCGGACCCGAGAGCGAACCGCTACCGGCTACCACCACCTTCAGCGGCGCGTCGTCGACCGATTCACCGTTCGTCCCAGGTGCTCTGCCAGCGATTCGGGTCGCCGTCTTGCCTATCCCCGAGGAAGGTGACGTCCGACTGCTGTTCTTGCCACCGGGCGTGCCAGCACCTCCCGGAGTGGCCGTAGCGTTTCTGGTTCCGCCGACAGCCGAGGATGCCCAGCGCCTGGCCAAAGTGTACCGGGAATGCGACGCCAAGCTCTGAATGTGACGGGCCCCCTGAGCAACTTGGGAAGAATCCGCACGCCCAGACGTATGGTCTGAGGCAGCGGTATCCAGCCAGTTGGCAGGGGGACGAAATGGATAAAAGGTATCTTTCGCTTGGGTTGACCCTCATCTCGATGACGGCCGCAGCGGCCTGTACGAGCTCCGAAATCTCCTTCGGGGACCCTGGCGACAACAGTTCCAGCGGTTCCACGAGTAGTGGCACTGGCAGCTCTTCCGGCGCGGGCGGCAGCGCCTCATCCAGCACCTCATCCGGCAGCACCTCATCTGGCACGGGTGGCAGCACATCGTCTGGCACCGGCGGCAGCGCCTCGAGCAGCTCGAGCAGCTCCACCTCCTCGGGAACCGGTGGCGAGGGTGGCAGCGGTGGTTGCACCAGCCCCCAGCAGTGCCCAGGCACCGATACGACCTGTCAGTTCCGCACCTGTGAGGACGGAAGCTGCGGCATGGCAAACGCTGCCATCGACACCCCCTGCTCCGAGCAGGGAGGCAAGCTCTGCGACGGCAATGGCTCTTGTGTCGGCTGCATCGACAACAACGATTGCGCTGCAACAGCCAATTGTGTCGACAACAAATGCAAGCCCAAGGAGACCCACGGCGGCCCTTGCAAGCTGGACGGCGATTGCCTCAGCGCCCGCTGCATCAACGACTCCTGTTGCGCAAACAGCGCCAACGACGACCAAGACCAAGACGGCTTCAGCGCCGCCAACGGCGACTGCAACGATTGTGATGCTGCCAGCAACCCTGGCGCCATCGACATCGTCAACACCAACAGCAACGATCAACCGCTGCCCGACGCTCAACAGGTCGATGAAGACTGCAGCGGCCAACCACTATTGCCCGCCGCGGATGTCAGCTGTGACAGCGATCCCAACTTGTTGATAGACAGCAACGACCCGTTGCACGCCGCCATGGCACTCGACCTGTGCCAGACCCAACAGGGCGATAGCTGGGGACTCGTCAGCGCCCATTACAAGCAGATCGACGGGCAATCTTTGCCAGCAACCTCGGCGGCAAACCTGGGCCACGGTGTTCTCGATGCTTACGGCCCCAACGTAAGCGTCCAGCGCGGCAAAAAGATGCTGCTGCTGTCGACGGGAACCGCGCGACGCCCCAATGACTACGGCTTTGCCGACCTGGCAACGCAGGGCAACAAGGACTACACCTCGGCCTATCCGCCGGGCGTTCCCTTCAACTCCCAAAGCTGCCCTGCGCAGCAGACCGGCGAGCCACACGACGCCATCTCGCTGCAGATCAAGATGCGCGTGCCTACCAACGCGACCGAGCTGAGCTTCGACGTCAAGTTCTACACCATGGAATTTCCAGCCTGGATCTGCTCGGACTACAACGACATCTTCTTGGCTCGAATGACGCCAGCGCCGGCAAGCTCGAGCCCCTTGATGACCAACAACATCACCTTCGATTCGAAGGGTGAGCCGCTCAGCGTCAACAACGTGTTGCTCGATGTCTGCACGCCCCAGTCAGCTGGAGGCAAGATGTTCACTTGTTCGGCAGGCACCAGCGAGCTGTCAGGCACGGGCTTCGAAGGCCACGCCGCAACCAGCTGGCTTTCCACCACAGCGGCAGTCAAAGGCGGCGAGACCATCACCATGGACTTCGGTGTGATGGACGCTGGCGACGGCGTGTACAACTCGTCTGTTCTCATCGACAACCTACGCTGGACAGCCACTCAGGGCGTGCTGATCAAGCCCTGACCTGGACGGCGCTGCCAGCGGACAGGGTGGATCACCGTCGATCCCACCCACCTGGATCCAAGGCTCATCCGCGCGGTCGGGTGCAGTCGCTAAGCCTTCGAAAAAGCAGCGCTTCGGGCGTGGCGCGAAATCTGCAGCCTCAGCATCCTGGTCCCCGTCCCTCGGGTTGAGCACAGAGGAGATCAGACATGTCGGCGGCACTCGATATTCGGCATTTGCAAGCCACTCAAGACGACATGGACGAGGTGCAATGTGCCCTAGCGGTAGCCTCGCGGATGTGGTCGACCGGCGACCACCAAGAGGCGCTCAAATGGCTACGACGGGCCGCCACTACAGCTGCTGACGGCGGTGCTGACCGACGCGCCGTGCAACTCTTCAAGCTGGCAGCTGACGCCAAGACCCGTTTGGAGCGCCCCCGGCGAAAGAAGACCGTGCCGCGAGCGCAGCCCGTGCGGCCCCGAAAGCCGCGAAAAACCAAGAGCGGTGAGCGGCCCGCCGTCCATCCCCTCGCCCGCGCAGCGCTACGAGCCACCGCACCTGCGGTGCCGCGCCCCACAGCGTCGAACAAGCGGGTGGCCAAGGCGCCACCACGCCTGCTACCGGACGAGGAGGCTACCCGACCCCATGTCATCGCCCCGGCACCGAGGCCTCGCCAGGTGCACCCTTTGGCGAATCCCCAAACGACAGCGCGCTACGACGATCTGGAAGAAGTGACCGACGTCATGGGCGCGGCGGAGCTCGATGCCAAGCTCGCCAGCGAGCTGCCAACCATCCGCAAGAAGCTCGGTTCGGCCCCGAGCGAGCCGCATCGGGTCGCGGTGTATGCCGATCCCGACAGCGGTGAGCCTTGCCTCATGTTCGTCCCGGCGGGTGAGCCCGTACCACCTGGCGCCGCCGTCGCCATGTTGGTTCCGCCAACGACGCGTGATGCTTCGTTGCTCATGCAGTTGTATCCTTGTTGAGCGTAGTTGGCTCGACACTGCCGAGCCCAAATCTGCTTTGCTCTATTCGGAGGCTGAAATGGCCCTTCTTAGATTGTCGACGTTTGTCCTCATCGCCGTGCTTGCCTGTTCGATCTCGATTTCGACCGAGGCTGCTGCTCAAACCTCCACACCAACGAAGGAGCCAACGGAGCCGGCCACGAAGAAGGTGCCGCCCAAGGTCAAACGTATCGTGAGGTCGCTCGAGCTGGTGGCGCGCAAGAAGAGCAGCTTCAGCGGATTGGTGACGCTCCGGCTGGTGGGCGACAAGCGAGGACGTGACCTGCACTATTACTGGGGCGGCAAATGCAAGAGGAGCCGCCTCAAGACCGCCCACCTGAACCTCTTGGTGATGGCGATGAACAAAAAACTGGCCGTCCAGCTGCCCAGCTACCCCATTCGACTCGGCAAAACCGTCGTCAACTGCATCCGCAGCGTCCGCGTCAGGGCCGACTGACACAGGCGGGGTGCGCCTCGGCGCTAGTTGTGGCATGAGCGCTCTGAATTGGAGCGCCCAAGATGATCGAGCTACTGACGAAGGAATACTACGGCAATACACTCAAGACCTGGCTGATCTCGCTGCTCATCATTTTTGGCGCGATGATCGTCGGCAAGCTCGTCTACTGGGTGTTCGGTAGGGTCGTCAAACGACTCACCGCCAAAACGGAAAACAAGCTCGACGACATCATCGTCGACATGATCGAAGAGCCGATCGCGATCGTCATCACGATTGCGGGCGTCTGGTATGCGCTCAGCAGGCTCAACTTGTCGGCGAGCGCTCGTGGCTGGCTCAACAACGCAATCCAGTTCGTGGTGATTCTGGCCGTCGCATGGCTCATCACGCGCCTCTTCGACGCACTGTACAAGCAGTACCTCGTGCCAATCGCCGAAAAGAGCGAAAGCGATCTCGACGATCAGCTCTTGCCCGTGGTGCGCAGCGGCACCAAGTTGGTGGTCTGGGCGCTGGGCGTCATCATGGCGCTCAACAACGCCGGCTACAACGTCGGCGCTGCGCTGGCTGGCCTCGGTATCGGCGGCCTGGCGCTGGCCATGGCGGGCAAGGATACGGTCGCCAACATGTTCGGCGGCTTGACCATCTTCATCGACCAACCGTTCATGATCAACGACCGCGTCAAGGTCGGCGGCTTCGACGGCACCGTCACCGAAATCGGACTACGCAGCACCCGGCTCAAGACGCTCGAAGGACGCAAGGTGACCATTCCCAACGCAACCTTCTCGGGCGGCGGCGTCGAGAACGTCAGCGCCGAGCCAAACCGCAAGGTGGTGGTCAAAATCGGTCTGGTCTACGGCACGACGGCTGAGCAAATGAAAGACGCGATGGACACCTTCAGGAAGATCGCCGAAGAGCACAGCGACACCGAAGAGGACATACGCACGGGCTTCTCCGAGTTCGCCGACTCGGCCATGGTGTTGACCTTCATCTATTTCATCAAAAAGGAGGGCGACATCATGCAGACGCAGACCGACATCAACCTCGCCCTTCTGACTGCGTTCGACGAGAAGAGCCTCGAGATGGCCTACCCCACCCAGACCATCCACACCAAAGCTGCCTGAAAACGCTCGGCTGCCCGGGCGGTTTATCCCAACGTCGGGGGTCTGCCGTAGTGGTTCGGGAGGGGATAAACCGGATAAACCCGGATAAACCCGGATAACCCCCGCCCCTACTGCCATCCGGTTTCCCGCACGCCGACGCCGACGCAGACGCAGACGCGGGCGCCGATGCGGACGCGGACGCGGACACCCCTCCTTCAGTTGGTGCCCCAACCGCTGGAACAACCGTGCGTTTGCCGCGGACTGTCACTGT
>CAZRGL010000007.1:43231-49275 GCA_964599485.1 uncultured Polyangiaceae bacterium | reverse complement strand
TGCAGAGATCAGCATCGGTCAGTGGGTTGCCGCTGCAGTCAGTTGCGCCGACGATGCCTGTCTCGCATTGCTCGCCGGGTTGGATCTGTCCATCGTTACAACAGCCAGGCTCGATGTACGGCTTGGCGGTGATGTCGACCTGGAGCGGATCCTGGTCGATTACAGCCACGGCACAGCCTTCCGTGATGGTCTGGCCGGCGGCTTTGCCGACGATGTGGAAGATCTTGGTCGAGCCGTCTTTGTCGAGCGTGATCTCCTTGCACCAGCTCGCGCCCGCTGCGCACCCCGACTTGTCCATGTCGAAGGTCTGCAGTGCGTCGCCGCTGCTCTCGCCGGTTACCCGACCAAGCTCCGCATCGCAGCTGCCGTCTTCGCCGACCAGAAGCTGCATGGCGGTGACGTTTTCGAGCAGTTGCGGTGCCCGCAAAATCAAGTCGATTCGGACAGTGTCCTGAGCACAAGCACCGAACGTCGCGATGACGCCAGCAAAGGGGAGCATTCCCAACAGCAAACGAGCCCTACGCATGCCCGGGAGTGTAGCAGTGTGGGCCAAGAAAAACCTACACCAGAGACCAGCTCGTGCCGGCGGCGCCTCGTGCGGTGAATTCTGGATTCAGCACACTAGGGAATGGCGGCTGGCCCAATCAGGGCGTGGGGTTGGGGGCTTTGGGCAAGGGTACTGCAGGCGCTGTTCCAGTGCTGGCGCTCGGTGGCTTGGTCGCTGCTGGTGGTGCGGTTTTCCGCTTGGCGGCTAGGTGCTTGCCACCAGAACCAGCCACCTCACCTTGGTTGGACAGCTCGTTGACCGCCCGCCCCTTGTACTGGGCGTTCTTGCTCAACGAGAGCCATAGCGCTCTCGCTTTGGCCGGTTCGTTGAGCTGGCGGTGGCAGTCGGCTTGCTCCCACGATGCATCCGCACCCACCCCGCTGGCGCCATGACGTTGTCGAACACGGTTGTAGTAAGGCACCGCAGCGCCGCAGCCAGAATGGGCTCGCACGGCACGGGCCTCGTAAAGCGCCGCAGTTGCCGCTTTGCCGCCGCCTGCTGCAGCCACAGCGGCAAAATCACGCTGAGCTTCTTTGTGCTTGCCGGATCGGTAGTTGGCGACACCTCGCTCGAAGACCTCGCTAGCCTCCGCTTCGGCCAATTTGGGAACCTTGTCACTCGATGCGGCGGCAGGAAGGGGAGCCGAGGGGCTTGGAGTCTTGTCCTGTTGTGCGAGTTGTGCGGTTGGTTCTGGCATCGCTTCCGCGGCAGTCGGCGCTTCGGCCGACCGTTGCGCCACACCATCCTTTGTCGGCGAAACCGGCACCGAGCCAGGTCGCGCCGGGAGCAAGAGCACAGCCGAGCCAACGACCAACATCAGCAGGGCGGCCATGGCCAGCTGAGGCTGCATCGCATGGCTGCCGGCCCAAGAAAGCGACCGCATCAACTTGCGGTGCCATGGCTCGCCAGCCTGGACCTCTCTGGCCGCGAGCAGAATGCGCTCTTCGAGCTGGTCGTCAGGCTCCTCCACGGGCAGCTGAGCCACTTCGATCGTCGCCCGCAGCCCAGCCTCGATGGCACGGCAATCCGCGTCCCCTTCGAGCTTGCGCTTCATCGCAGCACGCGCCACATCATCGAGCTCGTCGAAGAGGTAGGCCATCAGCTGCTGGTCGAATTTCTCTTGGTCCATGACGGGCTCATCAGCGCAGTGCGCGCGCAAAATCCTCGTATTCGCTGAGGGCGTCTTGGAGCCGTTCGAGCGCGTAGCGCATCCGGCTCTTGACCGTGTTTTCCGGGACGCCGGTCATCTTGGCGATTTCCTTGAAAGGCACCTTGGCGAGCTGGCGAAGCAAAAACACCTCGCGTTGCTCAGGTGGTAGCTTGTCTACTGCGGCGACCACGCGGGCCCCGATGTCACTGCTCACCGCTCTGCGCTCAGCAGAAGTGGACGGATGGCCGTCAGCAATCCGCTCGCCCAATGTGGGACCGTCCGGGTCTTTGCCGGAGGCTTGGTCGAGTGATGGGTGTCGGCGGAGGGACATTTTACGGAGGTGATCAATGCAGAGGTTTCTCGCGATGGAGTAGACCCAGGTGGTGAAGCGTGCCTCGTGCTTGAAGGTAGCTGCACTCTGCACCACCCGCACGAACACGTCTTGAGTAAGGTCTTCAGCTGTTGTCTTGCCGCGCACTTGGCGCAAAATGAAGTTAAAAATCGGGGTTTTGTGCCGCCGAACGAGATGCGCAAACGCGCTGCGATCCCCATCCTGGAATTGCATCATCAGGATTTCGTCCGAAACGTCGCTGCGCTCCGACGTCACTACAGACCCTCTTCAATCCGCAAGGTGACGACCGGGCATGTCCGGGGCTGGTCGTAGGTTGTGCTGTCTTTCGTGATAGATCGACGGACAAGCGAGCCAAAAGTTCTGCCAGCGACTGACTAGAATACCACCACCACCCATGGCCCACACCATACCCCATTGGCGCCCCAAGGTGCTGAACTGCGTCGCGTTTTTGCCAGGCATGCGGGGATCGAAACCGAATCCCATCCGTCAACGTGTTTGGGGAGGTCATTGCTTCGTCCGTGCGAAGCCCGTGCCCGCACGCTGGGCAGCCAGAGCCAGTTTCCGTCATTGCCAGCCAGGCCCAAGCGCTACTACACTAAGCCCAATGCTGGGGGAGGGCCCGGCTGCACGCTTTTCTGCGAGGATTTTCATGCATTTCGGTCGACTGCTTCGCTCTTCAAAATGGGTGGGGCTCTGTCTAGCTGTCTTGACACTTATCGGAGCACCTGTGCTCGCTCAGCAACCGGCTGGAGCCGGTAGCGCACCCCCACCGGCGGTCACCGGGACGGCTGCAGCTACCGCTGCACCGGCTACGACGGCGGCTCCAACGACGACTGCTCCGCCCGCTACGACCACAAAAGCGGTGCCGGCATCGCCGTCGGGAATCGATGGGGCGACTTACGCGGTGCGGTTGCGCGACCTGCAACAGCGAATCGATCAGCTCAAAGAGCAAATCAGGAGAAGCCACACGAGGCTGTCCCTGCTCAGCGACACGATCCTCTCGGGGGGTGCATCAGGTTCCCGTGCGGTCATCCGTTTCGAGAACAAGCTCTCGAACCAGTTCAAGCTGACCCGAGCGCTGGTCGTGCTCGATGGCGCTGTCCAGTACAACAAGACCGACCGGTCCGGCGTGCTGGCCGAACAGAAGGTGATCCCGATTTTCAACGGGTCCATTCCACCTGGTGACCACACCGTTCAGGTTTTGGTCAACCTGCGTGGGCACGGCTACGGGGTCTTTTCTTACCTGCGCGGCTACCGTTTCGAGGTTCGTTCGAGCCACTCATTCACTGCTGTCGAGGGCAAGACCACACGCTTGCGCGTGCTCGCCTATGAGAAGGGCGGCGTCACCACTCCGCTCGAGGAACGTCCCGCTGTCCGCTATCTCGAGAAGGTCGTCACCGGCCTGGTCGATCCCAACGCGGCGCCGGCCAAGAAATAAGGCGCTGCGCGAAAACCCAGTGGCAACTACACCCAATATCTGCCAACCGATCATCAAGTCATGGGGGTTAATGGCATGACGAGCCTTTCCCGCAGCTGCTGGCGGCGTCTGGTTCCGCTGACCCTGGCGTCCTGTTTGCTCGCCACCGCCAAGCCTGCGACAGCCGAGAATCCTACTGAGGCGTTGCGTACGGCGACGGCTCAGATTGCGTCAGCTGACCAGGACATCAGCTCGATTGAGGCCGCGGTCAAAATTCACGCGGTCAAGACCCGCACCGCTGAGCAACGCATCGCCGATGCGGTGCTGCTCATGGGGGTCAAGGACTACGAGCGCGCCGCCGACGTCCTCAACGAGGTCGTAGAGCAGTACCCGCAACACAAGACGGCTTTTGCCGACGGTCTCAACATGTTGGGCGAGACCTACTTCTTGTCCAAGCAGTACCTGTCCTCGCGACGCGCCTTCCGCAAGATCATCGATCGGGGCAGTGAGTCGCGCTTCGCCCCATTCCGAGAGCGGGCGGTCATACGGTTGGTCGACATCGCCTTGCGGCTGAAAGACTTCAAGTCGCTCGACAGGTTGTTCGCGAAGGTTGGCGGGCTCGGTACCGCCGCCAGCAGTGGCTTGGCGTACGCCAAGGGCAAGGGTTTGCTTGCTCAGGGCAAGCTCCAGGCTGCCTCGGCTTCGCTGCAGGCCGTCCAGGCCAGCAGCCAATTCGCCCACCAAGCACGCTACTTGATGGGCGTCATTGCGACGACCTCTGCGACACCGCCGCCGCCCCCCAAGGGGCAGAAGCCAAAACCAGTACCAGCCGGCCGCTATGCGGCCGCCGTGCAGCGTTTTCAAGACGTTACCAAGTTGCCGGGCGACACCGCCGAGCACCGTCACGTCATCGACCTGGCCTGGCTTGCCATCGGACGTTTGCTCTACGAGAGCAGCCAATGGACCCAGGCCGTCGAGTCCTACAATCGAATCGGTCGAACTTCGCCTGAATTCGGCACCATGTTGTACGAGCTCGCCTGGGTATACGTGCGTTTCGGCGACTTCGTCCGCGCCCAGCGCGCGCTCGAGGTGCTCGCCGTGGCGGCACCCAACAGCCATGACGTTGCGGAT
This sequence comes from uncultured Polyangiaceae bacterium, assembly GCA_964599485.1. Taxonomy (GTDB): domain Bacteria; phylum Myxococcota_A; class Polyangia; order Polyangiales; family Polyangiaceae; genus JAPYTK01. Next base: position 44,678 of record CAZRGL010000007.1, on the reverse strand, counting down.
GGCTCGCTGCTGCGCGCGGATCTGATGTTGCGTGCGGGGCAGTTCGACAAGTCGCGAAAAGTCTACGAGAGTGTGCGCGGAACCTACGAGTCGATGCGTGAGCGTATCGACAAGTTCATCGGCTCGACCAAGGATCCGGGCGTCTATTTCGACACCCTCAGCTCAGACCAGCTCGAGCTCTTCGAATCTGGTGTGTCACTGCCGACTCTGGTGCTTCGCTGGGCCCGTGAAGGCGAGGACGGAGCCACCGCATTTGCAGTGATTGACGACGTGGCGATGTGTCGTCGTCTCATCAAAGAGTCCAACGAGATGATCGAGCGTCTCAACGCCGTTCTTTCCTCGCCGAACAAGATCCGCGCTGTGCCGGGTCTCAAGTCGGGGGCCGAGCGTGCTTTGGGGTTGCTCAACGCACTGGCGATGGCGCGACTCAAGCTCGCCCATGGCATGGACGACACCTCGAGCAGCTTGTCGACTCAGCTCAGGCAGGTGCGCGCTCAGCGCAAAGCGCTCGAGAAGCGTTTGGGCTTGATACCAGTGACGCCAGGAGATTTTGCGACACGCGAGCGCCAGGCCAAGCGTCAGTGGAACCAAGCGTCGCAAGCGCTGCAACGCATCGAGTTGGAAATCGACACCCTCCAGGCCACCATCAACGGACTCGAGCGGATTCTCAGTGACGGTCCGCAGTCCGGGGTCGTGCGGAGCCCGCAACAGCTGCGGCAGTTCCGCACCACGCTCGATCAGCAGAAGCGGCTGGTGAAGCAATACCGTGAAATGGCGTCGCAGTTCAGGCGCTCGGTCGAGGCTGGCAAGATCCAAGTGGGCTTTGGTGACAAGCGTTTCGTCGAAGACGAGCAAGTGCGCAAGCAATTCGCCCAGCTGCTGTGGCAAGAAGTCCAGCTTGCGCAGGGCGGTGCAGGTGGCGCTGCGCTGGCTACCTATGCGCGCAAGCTCGCTCCCGTCCTGACCAAAGCGGATGCGACGGATCGTCGGGTCGAAGCGGCCATCAATCGGCTCAAAGGTACGGTCAAGAGCAAAGTTAGCCAGTTGCGAGCCGTCGTTCGGCGTGAGACCCAGAACATCGTCGGCTACTCGTTGCGACTAGAGAAGCTCGACCAAGAGGCGCGCCACGTGGTTGGTGGTGTGGCAATGCGCAACTTTGGGCGCGTTCGTGATCGGCTGAAGAACATCGTGCTTCGTGCCGATGTGGGCATCACCGAGGAAGCGTGGGAAGTGCGCGAAGAACAGCTGACACGGGTTCGACGACTCAAGGTCGAACGCGCTCGCAGTGAGCAACGGCTCCAGGAAGAACTGGACGAAGTGCTTGATGACAGCGGAGATCCGGAGGACGAGTGAGCCGCAATAACGATGGTCAGCAAAGAAACGCGGGGCGCCGCCGGCCCCCCCCCGCCCGTCTGGGAGGTGCTGGCGCCGTCGCCCTGCGGGTTTT
>CAZRGL010000007.1:36999-43221 GCA_964599485.1 uncultured Polyangiaceae bacterium | reverse complement strand
GGGGCGGGGGGGGGGGGGTTTGGCGCGCCACCGGGGGGGGCGCCGCCGGCGGGGCGGGGGGCACGGGGCGGGCCCGCGGCGACGGCAACGCCAGCGGCGACCGGCGCTGCAACGGCAACGCCAGCGGCGACTGGTGCTGGCACGTCAGCAACTGGAGCGCCCACCGCAACGGGCGCGCCGACGGCAACTGCGCAGCCTACGGCAACGACGACGACAACTTCGACCGGCCCGCCCCCGTTGGTCCCCAGGCCACGTGAGAAGCGGGCCAAGCGGCCACCGCCCACCCCGGCGCAGATTGCGGCGCTCGCTGAGCTGCAGAAGGAAGCAGCCCTCTACGAAAAGGACGCCAAAGACTACCGGCGAACGATGACGCGGATCATCCGCCATCATTACGAAGAGAAGCGCCGCCGCATTCTCGAGTCGCTCGACCGCGAAATCGGCATCGAGTCCAAGGATTTGCGCACTGCGCGTGCCGAGGCGATCCGCCGCCTGGAGGCGTTCGTCGCCAAATACAGCGGCAAGAATGCTCACGAAGAGAACACGCCTGACGCCATGTTTCGTCTTGGCGCGCTCTACGAAGAGCGCGCTCGCGAGGTGCTCGATGACGCCTTGCTCAAACCAGGAGCAGCACCGCCCGAGCCCGATTTGAAGCCCGCTGTTGCCTTGTACAAGCGAATCGTGCGGGAGTTCCCGAAGTACCGCGAGCTTGCCGGCGTCTTCTATTATCTCGGACACGCTTACAACGACATGGGGCGGCTCGAGGAAGCGCAGCAGGTGTGGCGCTCGCTCGTTTGTCGGAATCGCTACGCCTACCCGGTCCCGCCGGATCCCAGCGACCCGAGCAAAGACAGCATCGCGCGGCTGCCTCAAGACCACGATGGTGAGTGGTGGCTAGGCTGGCTTTCTCGGCATCCCGAGCCCCTCGACGAGTGGCGTGCCAAGAGGAAGAAGTCTGGCGACGGAGACGACACTGCCGCGACTGTCATTGATGACGAGAACAGTTACCTCAATCCTTACCCGCAGGATTGCAGAGCGATTCCGCAGAAGCTCCTGGCTGGTGAAGCCCCGCGCTACATCGCCGAGATCTGGTGGCGTATCGGTGACCACCACTTCGACGAGATCGACGTCTGGGGTGGTCCTTACAACCTGAATCGAGCCGAGAGCGCCTACCACCGCGCGATGCGGATCAAGAAACCGCCGGTCTTCGACGTGGCGATGTACAAGCTCGCTTGGACCTACTTCAAGCAGCAACGTTACAGGACCGCCGTGGGCCAGTTTGTGGAGCTGCTTCACCTGACAGACGCGCGCGAGAAGTCTACCGGGAACGCGGGCGCCGACTTCCGCAACGAGGCCTACGCTTACATCGCCGGCTCTGTGACCTATATCGACTTCGACGGTCCCGGGCCCGACGACCCGTATATCGCTCGCAACGACGTGTTCGACCTCTATTCCGACCCGGCTCAGATCGAGCAAGAGATGCACGTCGCGCTCGACCGCATCAAGGATCCCAATCTGATCCCGCAAGACAAGAAGTGGACGGTCGAGATTTACAAGGCGCTGGCTTACGAGTTCAAAGAGTATGGTCAGTTGCACAACCTGATCGAGCTCGACGAGCTCATTCTCGCCAAATGGCCGCTGCATCGAGATGCGCCCTTCGTGCAGAACCAAATAGCCGACGTCTACGAGCAACTTGCGGGGCAAGCCCGCGGCGCCGAGCATCAAAAATACGCCCGCAAAGCGCTCGAGGCCCGCGGCAAGCTGATCAATTACGTCGAGCAGCCCGACGTCATCCCGGAGTGGGTCGAGGCGAACAAGGAAGATCCGGAGGCGATCCGTGCCGCGGAGCGGCTCGTGCGGGGCGGTTTGCGTCGCGCGGCCGCCGACCATACCAACGCTGCCCGTCGCCTGGTGGCTCTTGCCCGCAGCACTGACGATCCGGCTGACAAGGTCGCCGCATTCGACCGTGCGCTGGGTGAGTACCGCAACGCAGCGCGTGCTTGGGGCGGCTACTTGATGCAGGACGAGAACGCCGAAGACGCCTACGAGAGCCGTTATTGGTTGGCGGACTCCTATGTCAACATCGTCTTCATCAAGGTCCAGCTCGACCAGATGCCGACCGCGGAAGAGATCGCGATTGCGCAAAAGACGGCGCGAGACGTGCGCGACTCGAACGAAGACGACAAGTACTTGCAGCCTGCCGGCTTGATGGTGGTCAAAGTTGCTCAGCAGGTGACGGTTGCCAACTACAAGGCCCATGCTGCTGGAACGGGTGGCTTCCCCGAGCGCAAAGCCGTCGAAACCGAGAAGTACGAAGAGAACGGCGAGACGAAGGAACGGGTCGTCAAGGTCGAGGTGCCGAAACCGCTCACGGCGATGATCGCGGCGTTCGACGAGTACATTGCCCGCGTCCCAGTCGAGGCTGACCCCTACAAGAACCACGACAACTTCGCCTACCAATCAGGTGAGATTCCGTTCTTGTACGGGCAATTCGAAGAGGCCAAGCGCCGGCTCAATCCGATCTACCAGACGCAGTGCGGCAAGACGAAGTACGGCTACCAAAGCTGGCTCAAGCTCGTCACCATGGCCAATCTCGAGGGAGACTTCGATCGCAGCCTCGTGCTGTCGAAGGCGGCCAAGAAGAAGAGCTGCGCCTACGACGACGCTACCCGCATCAAAGAAGCCAACATCTCTGGCGACACCATCAAGACGGGCTTCTACAAGGAGGCCTACAAGGCCTTCCAGGCCGCCCAAGGGATGGAGGACGGACCCGAAAAGAACAAGATGTGGATCAAGGCGGCCGTGCTCTACGAGGAGGCCCTGAAAGAGGCGCCCTCTCACACCGCGGCGCCCGAAGCCGCCATCAATGGCGCGATCGCTTACAAGCAGCTCGGCAACTACGACAAAGCGATCGGAATGTACGAGCTGTTCATCAAGGAGTACGGCAACGACGACAACCTCACCAAAGTACGTGACGGGGACAAGGACAAGGGCACGGCTCCGGATCCGAAGCAGTACAAGACCATGGTGGGGTATCTGAAGACGGCGTACGGCGCTCTGGCCGACGCATACGTGCTCTTTTTCGATTATCGCCGCGCCGCCCAGACCTTCGACAAGATCTCCACCATCAGCCATTTCGACCCGGAAGATCAGCGCACCGGCGCTCGCAACGCGGTGTTCCTGTACGCCAACATCGGCGATCGAACGAAGGTAGCGGTCACCAAGAAGCGCTTCTTCGACATGAAGCCGGCGCCGCCCAAGGCAGAGAAAGCCGAGCTCGAGTGGTTGATCGCCGAGGCTGACGTCAAGGAGTGGGACGAGCGCTCGCCGGACCGAGGCGACAACAAAGCGGCTCGCGCCCGTGCCACCGGCACCATGGACGGCTTCTATCGCAAGTGGTCTTCCGAGTCGGTAGCGTCCAAGTACTCGGTGCAAGCGGCCTATTGGTCAGCCAAGTTGCGGCGTGCCGGAAAGGACGCCCAATACAAGAAGTGGTGTAAGCAAACGCGCGATGCGTTCGATAAATATAAAGGCGTGGCGAAGAACGACGAAAAAGGACGCAGCCTTGCGCTGGGCAGCCTGCAAGCCGATATGGCCGCTGAGTGTCACTATCGCGACATCGATGAGCAGCTGAAGAAGAACTTCGACTACGACGCGGGCCACCACCGCTACGCAGGCGTCATCACCGACGTGACCGAGAAGTTCAAAGATGACGTGGAAACGGTCGCCAAAGGCTGGTTCGACAAGCTCCAAGAGGTAATCGACAAGTACCAATCTCGTCCCTGGGCGGTCGCCGCGCGGGCACGTCAAGGGTCGCTCTATGATTCCTGTCGAACCGGCTTGTACAACACCCGGCCGCCCGGGCTGAAGATGTTCACCAAGAAGGAGGACAAGCTTCTCAAGCAGCTCGATGACCTCTGCGTCAACCAGGGCAATGAGAAAGCCTGCCTCAAGTACGATTCATTCACGGCCAATCGCCGCACCAAGTGGTGGGAAACCCGTGACAACTACTTGGCCGATGCAGACAAGGCGATGGTCGCAGGCTACGGAACGGCCATCATCTGGGCGCGCGAGTGGCGCGTGCGGGTCGACGCGGTCGATCACGCCATCGGCCGTTTGGCATTCTTCACCGACATCATCGGCGATGCGAAGCTCCGCCAATACACGAGCGTGCTGAAGAACACCAAGGGTGAAGACTTCGTATACAACGACGGAATGTTCCTGCGGATGCGCCGCGGAATGAACATCCCTGTGCCGACCAAGGTGCTCACCGTGCCCCTACCGGCCAACCCGAATTGAGAGCCCAAGCAACAGCAAACAGTGGCCCACCCACAATGAGGCGAACGTGAACAGCTTGACCCTTGCCAGAATCGCCGTGCCAGCGTTGATCATCAGTGCGACTCTGTTTGGTGGATGGGCTGCGGTTGGTTGCAATGGAAACGAACCGGATGTGCCCCCGCAGCCCACGTCGACGCCCACCGGAGTCATGCCTACCGGGACGACTGCGACGACGCCGACGGGCCCGCAGGTAGTCGCTCCGCCGACCGCCGAGCCTGTAGGCGCTGCGCAGATGAATGCGCAAGCCATGGCGCTGTACCAGCAGGGCATCACGGCCTTCCAGTCGGCTGATATCGCAGCTGCGGCGAACTTCTTCACGCAAGCGACTCAGGCCGATCCCAAAGCCTACAAGGCCTACTACTCGCTCGGTGTGGTCAATGAGCGCTTGGACAAGACCAGCGCTGCGCTCAGCGCCTATCAGAAGTCCTTCGGGATTGTGGCCGACTACGTTCAAGGCATGGTGGCTTACGGTCTGTTGATGGCCAAGAGCGGCAGCCTCTCGGATGCGGACATCTTCTTGACCGAGAAGAGAGGGCGAATGCCCAAGTCGGCGCCGATCGCTGCGGCGCTCGCTGAGGTCAAGTCGTTGCAAAAGGACACGGCCTCGGCGCAACGCATCGCCCAAGAAGCGCTCAAGCTCGATCCGGCCTACTCGGCAGCCATGATGGTCATAGCCCGTGACCACTATCGCAACCGCCGCCTCGACCTGTCGTTGTACGCGCTCAAAGCGATTCTCGATGGCTTTGGGGACTCGAACCCGCCTCGCGACAAGCAAAACGTCGACGCCCATTTGCTGCGTTCGTTCATATTTGCGGAGCAAAACCAGCGTGCCGCGGCTTTGGCCGGATTCCGCAAAGCGCTCGAGCTTCGCCCCGATTTGGTGGTGGCGCGCCTTCGCGTGGCGACCTACTTGCTCGAATCCGGTAGTGCGGACGAGGCCCTGCCGATTCTGCAAAAAGCGCTCAAGTACGACTACGACAACGTCTCGGCCCATTTGAGCTTGGGCGACGCATACCGTCTCACGGGCGACTATGCATCCGCCAAGCAGGAGTTCGATTGGGTCAAGAAGGCCGACTCGAGCTTGGCCCAAGTTCATTACAACTACGGCCTGCTTTATTTGTTCGCGCCGAAGATCGAGGGATACACCTCCAAGCAGCAGGTCGAGTCTGCCATCGCCTCGTTCAATAAGTTCAAGGAGCTCAAGACCAAGACGGACCCGAGCGATGTCGACGAGCTTCTCAATCGCGCCAACCTGAAGAAAGCCGAGATCGACGCGTTGGCCGCGGCCAACCAGCCACAGCCCGTCGCTCCGCCGCCCACCGAAGACGCGGGTGCAGCTCCAACCGCCGCCACGGACGACGCTGGCGCGGCGCCTGCTGCCACTGACACGGCCACTGGGGACGAGGCTGTTGATGGCGGTTGAAAAGCCGGCAACGATTTGATGTGCTACTAGTGAACGAGAAGCGCGTTTTTGCTGCCCATAGGAGCCAACCCATGACAACGACGAAGGTGTTGAGAAACGTGGCGCTGGCTGTTGTGTTGGCCGGTGGGCTGCTGAGTCCATCGATCGCGTCGGCTCAAAAGACAGGCAACACGACCAAGTCGAAGAACCGCGCGCCTCGCGGCGTCATCACGCTCGCGGAGGTCACCATCACCGGTCGCATCCAAAAGCCCATCGCGGCCGTCGATGTTGCCCGCATCCGACCGAAGCTCACTTTGTCCGAGCTCAACCAGCCCTTCATCGGCAGGATTGCGGCGGCGATCTACAAGGATCCTTTCTAGATCGCGTCCGTCCATATCTCGATATGGGCAAATGTTTCTGTGCGATGTTCGTCGTCCTACTCTCGAGTGCGACGGCGTTTGGGGGACAAAAGGGCAAAACGAGCA
>CAZRGL010000007.1:0-36989 GCA_964599485.1 uncultured Polyangiaceae bacterium | reverse complement strand
CGCTCACAGCCTCGCGTGCCCAAGATGGTTGTCGACGCTGGTAAGATCACTGCTCGTCCACATCGCCCTGCGGCGGTCGTAGAGTTGCAACGCAGCACCCTCAGGTTGCGACGTGAGCGGACCCGCAGCTTCGTGAGCCGAATTGGTAAGAGGTTGGCGCGCTCGCCGCTGTAGCCGTTTGGTGCGGATGGGAGCCGCTTTGCAGCTGGATCTCGGCGCAACCGGATCTGACTGCGCCGCGATCTCACTGGCGCCGAGCACGTCAGCAACGCTATGTCTTGGCCGATGGACTGGCTCGGGATAGCGCTCTGCAGCCTGGTGGCCACCGCAGGGACGTGTTTCGCGTGGGCGCCCTTGTGGCACTTGCAGCGGCTGACGGGGGTGGACGCGGCTCTGCTCGACAGCGCTCGAAACAAGCAGTCCCAACAGGAGCGGCTGACGGCTATCGTCGACGCCGCCCGACAGGGCAGCTGGGCGCACGATCTCGCCACGGAGCTGGCCAGTTGCAGTGATGATCCACAGCGGATGGCGGCGGCCAACGAGGCGCTCGCTGACGCCGACCACATGCTCGAGTTGCGCTCACGTTGGCCAACGATGGGCATACGGCTGGTCGCGCTAGCCGGTTTGCTCGGGTTGATCTGCAGCTGGCTGGTGGCGAGCTGGCAGTCGGTTCTCTGGGCCCTGCCTGCGGTCGTGGTGGGCGTGCTGGCATGCTTGGCGGCCCAACGGGCCGAGAATCGGCAGCGACAGATGCGCCGACAGCAAGCGGATGAAGTCGTCCAAATCTTGGTCGGCTCGCTCTATCACGCTCAGGTCGAGCTGCCTCTGCGTCGCTCCAAGCGCCGTCGTCGCTGAGCCAGAGCTCGTGCGGCAGAACTTTGAGCCAGACTGACCGTCTAATCGGCAAGAATCTTCGCGGCGAGGAAAGCCACTGAGCTGGACCCTCGCCAACACAGCGTGTACGCTTCAAACGCCGTCCATTATCCCGTGATCATTGCGAGCGACGGCGAATATAAGGACATTTTTCGATGATGCAGCAGCAACCCCAGAGCACCGGTCGTCCGGGCCGTATGACGGCTGTCATGCGTGCGGTTTCGCAGCAAGCAGGGCCGAAGATCCTCCGCATCGGCGTGGTGCAGGGGGGCAAGGTCATTGATGAGCGCCTGATCAAGCAGCGCACCAGCGTCACCATTGGCCCCAGCGAAAAGGCCATGTTCGTGGTGCCCAGCCGGAAGATCCCGGCCAACTTCAAGCTCTTCGAGCTGATGGGTAGCGACTATTACCTCAATTATATCGAGGGAATGGGTGGTCGCGTTGCCCTCAAGACGGGCATCAGCGATCTGGCGGCTCTCAAAGCCCAGGCCAAGCTGATTTCCGAGCGCGGCGTCAAGTTCCACCGCGTGCGGCTGACGGAGGATTCACGTGGCAAGATTGTGGTCGGCGAGACCACGTTCTTGTTCCAGTTCGTGGTTCCGCCCCCGGTTCAGCCACGTCCCCAATTGCCGGTATCGGTGCGCAAAGGCATGGCCGGCGACATCGATTGGTTCACGACCATCGTGGCGGCGTTCTCCTTCCTGCTCCACTTCTTCTTGGTGGCGTTGGTCTACTCGGATTGGATGGACCCCACGGTGGACGACGAGGTGATGGACGCGCGGCTCATCGAGTCGGTCAGGAGCCTGCCTCCTCCTCCGCTCGAGAAGGCCAAGGCCCAAGCGGACGATGTAGCGACCTCTGCCGCGACTGGCGAGTCAGACGCGCCTAAGACGGCCAAGAAGGCCAAGAAGGCCACTGGCGGTGGTAAGGGCAAGACGCCAGGCAAAGCAGGCGATTCTGCCGCTGCCAAGAAGGCAGCGGACGACAGCAAAGCGGCCGAAATTGCCTCAGCGCTTGCTGAGCTCGACGTGCAGACTGTCGGCGCGCTCGGCGGCGGCGGCGTGGCCGTTGAAGGCGTATTGTCCAGTGGCGACGTTCCTGCCGGTTTGCTCGACGAAGCAGGCCGATCGGGGATTGGCGCCGGATCGGGCGATCCTGGTGGCCTCAAGGGCATCGGCGGCGGTGGCAAGGGCGGCACCGGTCCCCTCGGTGGGGGAACGGGCAAGAGCCTGAGCGAGATTGGCGACCGTGGTACGTCTGGTGACGGCGGCGGCGCGACGGCGGCTGGTACTGCCAAGAATGTCAAAGGGCCGGTAGGCAATGCTCGCGTCGGTGGCGCAGGCGTTGGTGGCGGCAAGATCGCCAACGCGTCATCGGTCGTGGCTCGCATGCGCGGTCGTTTCAAGGCGTGCTACCAAGCGGGACTCAATCAGAACCCCGAAATGTCCGGATCAGCGACTTTGGTAGCGAAAATCGGTCCAAACGGTCAGGTGACCAGCGTGGGCGGTGGAGCTGGCGGCTCGCTTGGATCCATCGTGCCTTGCCTCAAGGCGGTCGTACGAAGCGGCGCATTTTCACCCCCGGAAGGCGGTTCGGCGGTCGTGTCGATTCCGATCACCTTCGTGAAACAGGGTTAGGCAGACCAAAGCTGACCGGCGCAGCTCAGCCCCGCGGGCGAGCAGCGCGACGACCGCGGGCCCAAATGGCCCGCTCTCGGTCACTTGGGGCGCCCAGCGCTCATTTTGCGAAATGAGCCCGGATCGTGTGAATATTGACGGTAACCCAGGCATCCTAGTGATCATCTCGGCACCCTTGCGCCGAGCTGTTTTTTGCCGTGGGAAAGGTGCCCCATTACCCGCTGCGCACACATCTGCTTGCCTAGAGAATGTGCCACTTGCTACAAGTGTCCTATGAGTGTCTTGAGTGGGGGAGACTTACCTTGTGACGTGATGGCTCGCGAGGTGGTTGTAGGAACTGCAGCGCACGGCTAAGCTGCGCTTTGAACCGCTAATGAAACGCCTTGTCGCGCTATTGCTGCTGACCTGCTCGACGCTGTTGCTTTGCACTACTGCGTCGGCGCAGGATCAAACTTGGTTGAACGACCGAAAGTACCGTGAGGGCGCTGGATTCCGCGTGGGCAATTTTGAGCTCCACCCCGGTATCGGCGCTGATTTCGGATACGACTCGAACTACTACAAGCGCGACTCTACCGAGGATCCTGTTGGCTCCTTGCGCATACGAGTTTCACCATCTTTCTCCGTCTCGACCTTGGGGCCGCAACGTAGCGAGGGAGGCCCTCCTCCGTCGGTTGGGTTCAGGATGGAGATTGGGGCGACCTACAACGAGTTCATTCCCGTTTCTGGCTCTGAGCCCGCGCAAGACTCCTTGCAGGAGCAGCGCAACATTGGTGGTGACGTCAAGCTGAACCTCGACATCCTGCCCCAGCGCACCTGGTCTGGGCGGATTCACGGTGGGGTGGGGCGAACCACGCGGCCAACCGGCGAGGGCGCGCTGAGCGAGAGTTTCAACCGCATTTTGCCAAACGCAGGCGCTGAGCTCATTTGGACACCAGGCAGCGGCATGCTGGACTGGCGGCTCGGCTATGAGTTTTCCGGGACCTTCTTCGAATCGGGCGGTTTCCAGAACCTGAACAGCACCCGCCATGACGTCGTCACGCGCGGCCGTTGGCGCTTTTTGCCACGCACCGCGCTGATGTTCGATGGCCGCTTTGGCTTCATCAACTACTCCGACGGCACCTCATCGGTGAGGAAGACCAGCTCGCGCCCCATGCGCGCGCGGGTAGGTCTCAACGGTTTGATCACGCCGAGCTTTGGCATCCTGGCCCTCGTTGGTTGGGGCGCGAGCTTCTATTTCGAGGACGACCAAGATTTCGACAGCGTCATCGGTCAGCTCGAGCTCAAGTGGTACATCACACCATCACCGTCTGCCGATCCGTCGCGCGTATCGTCACTCTTGTCCTCCGTCGCCGTCGGATTCGTGCGCGACTACGAGGATAGCCTGGTGGGTACCTACCTCGAGCGCGACCAAGGCTACGTCCGCTTCAACTACTTGTTCGCAGGCAAGTTCCTGCTGGTGGCCGATGTTCGGGCTGGTGCGGTGGTCTATCCCCTGCAGACCTCCCCAGATCTCGGCCAACCCGCTGGCTGGACCGACATGCGCCTCGACGGCAAGTTGTTCGGTGAGTACCGCGTCAAGGACTACCTCGGGATCAACGCCGAAGTGGGATACACCGGTTACTTCAGCTCGACCGGGTTGGTATTCGACAACAATGGGGTGCAGGGCGTGGACGCGATGGGCTATCACGACATCACCGCGTTCATCGGTGCCCGCTGGTTCATGTAGGTGAGTCGCCGCGCTGCCGGATGGAACATGCCACGGCAGTGCTATGCTGAGCTCATGCGAAGCGAGACCTTCGATGACATGAACGACACGGCCCGCCGGCGCACCTATCGTTGTGTGAAGCAGAAGCTCGTGCTGCAGTTGTTATTGGGTCTGTTGCTCGTTGCCGTGGTGGGCTGTCGTCCGCCAGTCAAGGTTGTGGATCTGCCGCCGCCGATCCAGATGACCTCCATCGGTGTCGGCGATGTGTTCATCATGGAGATCGTCGGAGAGGAAAAGCTGCCCAAAGAGTTCACGGTAGCCCCCGACGGTTCGGTGGACTTTCCCTATATCCATCGGGTAACGGTCGCAGGGCTGGAGCCACAGGAGATTACCGCTCGGGTTCGCGAGAAGCTCATGGCTGGCAAATTCCTGACCGATCCCAGCGTGTCGGTGAGCGTCAAGGAATACAAATCCAAGCGGATTTCGGTTACTGGCGAAGTCAAGAAGTCCCGGTCGATACCGCTCGAGCCGGGGATGACGCTGGTCCGTGCGATCTCGGAAGCGGGTGGTCTGACTCCCATGGCACGTCAGCATGGCTTGATTCTGCGGCGCAAAATCGGCAAGGGCACCAAGGCGGTGGTGGTCGACTACGAAGCGATCACCAACAACAAGATCCCTGACGTGCCTCTGCAGGCGGGCGACACCATCCACGTTCCCCAACGGGTGTTCTAGAGCCGCGCCTTCTTTGGGGCCAGAAGCGACTAGTCACCGTAGCGATACTGCACTGCGGCCACTAGGCGCAGCGCTGGGGTGGTGGCAACTGTGCTGGGCCCCGTTGGGATGAAGCTGCCGCCGCCGAGATGGGCGCTGAGCTTGCCATCGAGGGCGTGTGCTGTGCGCACTGTCAGAAGCCACTCGGCCGGTATGTGAGGGTCGGAAGACGGAATCTCTTTGGCCTTGGCTCCGCCCGGCTCGACCACGAGCTCGAGTTGCTCAGCCAAGGTGAACAGCGCGAAGGCCTCTAGGTTGATGCTGAGCCAGTCATCAGCCAGCAGGTCGTAGCTCGCCCCCAAGCTGGTGCTCAGCTGGTTTCCCACTACCGCTCCAGCAAATTGAACATAGCGCCTCAGTCTGGCCCCGACGTCGATACCGAGCACAAACCCGCCCAAGCGGAAGTCGGCGCTTGCTCCCGGGGCGAAGGTGGCGCTCGGCGACGAGACGAAAGCGTCGCGCTGGCCGGTGGGGACGGTCATGTGAAAACGAGCTGCTAGCCCAACGCCGGCAGGTCGGTCGGGTAGCAGAGCGACGTGGCTGCCGAAACGTAGGTCCCCAACTGCTGAGCGGGGCAACGCCTGATCTGACCCCACGACATCGGCTTTGGAAGCGCCTTCTTGGAACAACATCAGCGGCAGTGCGAGATCGATGTGCAAGTGCTGATTGACGCCCACAGCGGTCAGCAATGTGGCGCTGAGGGCGTGCTCTACGGCAAAAACGCGCGTTCCGGCTGGATCGGGTGAGGCCACGACCAGTCCGATGGGGCGATGCAAGTAGCTGTTGACGAAGCCGAATGATGCTCCGGCCTCGAGCGAGGCGGTAGGCGCCTGCGAAAGCCAGCGCCCTCCGCCGCCGTGGGGCCAGAGATTGTCTGAGGTCAGGCAGGTAGAGAGCCCATCACTCGGCTGGCACGAATCGTCCGCCGCGGCGGCGTGCCGGCTCGTGAGCATGATGGCAACGACGGCCCCGCAGAGGCAGTAGGCAAAGGGGGAAATGCCACGCATGTACTTGCCTGTCCGCAAGACCATCTCGCCGCTGGTGTACCAGTGTTGCATCAGGTGGGCGAGCCATGATTGGGCTGGGCCGGCTTGCGGCCAGCCGCTCGGTTGCGCTATCAAGCAGCCCGATGCTCATTGGCCCTGATTGTCCTTTGCTGCTCGCATCGGGCTCGCCGCGTCGCCGCGAGCTCTTGCGTCGAGTTGGGGTGCCGATCGTGGTCGAAGCGGTACACATCGACGAAATGGTGCGTGAAGGCGAGCTGGCGGGCGCGTACCTCGAGCGCATCGTCGACGCAAAGCTGGCCGCGGCACGAGGCTTGGAATCTGCCCATCGTTGTGCGGCGGTATTGGTTGCCGACACGGCGGTGGTGCTCGGCAAGCACATCTTGGGCAAGCCTTCCGACGAGCGCGTCTCGCGCGAGATGATTGAGCAGCTGGCGGGGCAGCGTCATGAGGTGGCGACCCGTTTTGCGATTGCCACCGAAGCCGAGGTGCTGTGTGCCGAGACGGTGGCCACGCGGGTCTGGTTCCGGTCCCTCGATGGGGCTCAGATCGACCGCTATGTGGCAACTGGCGAAGGTGCTGACAAGGCTGGCGCGTACGCCATCCAAGGCGTGGGCGCGATGTTGGTCGAGCGTATCGAGGGGTGTTACGCCAACGTGGTGGGCTTGCCGCTCAGCTTGGTCGTGGCGCGACTGCAAAGCCATGGGCTCTTGGGCGCTTGTCCTGTCCAGCGCAGCGACCTCTTGGCGGAGGACTGAGGGGTGGCCGAGCGCTCACAGGCGCGGCTGAGGCGCGACGGTTGGTTGATCGCCGCGGTTGGTTTGGTTGCGAGGCTGGCCGTGGTGGGCTGGGCTTGGGGGCGGTTTGGGCCTACTGCCGATGGTTTCTACTACCATCGCTTGGCGACCCGGATTGCAGAGGGCCACGGCTACACGTGGCTTTGGCCCGATGGGGTAGTCACCAACGCAGCCCATTATCCAGTGGGCTACTCGGCGGCGCTGGGCGCTGTGTATGCGGTCTTCGGCGCACATCCGGAGCTGGCCATGCTGCTGAACGCGCTCGTGGGCGCGGCGGGATGCCTAGCGGTTCACCGCTTGTTGATGCCCTACCGCGTCCGCTGGGTAGCCGCTTGCGGCGGTCTGTTGGTTGCTCTGCATCCCGGATTGGTCGGCTACACACCTGCGCTGATGACTGGCGGTGTGGCGGCCGCGCTGGTGGCCTGCGCTGCTTGGGCCGTGTCGGCCTCACGCAGGGTGCGCGGTCGTCGGCAGTTGCTGGCTTGGTTCGGTAGCGGGGCGCTGTTGGGGCTCTGTGTGTTGATACGCCCGCAATGCTTGTTGCTCGCACCGCTGTTTGCCGTAGCCGCGGTGCGCCCAGCAGTGGTGATGGGCACTGATGGCAGGGCCGCCGCGCCACCGGTCCTGCGGGCCAAGCTTCTGGCCGTGGCCACGGTATGCGCAGGGGTGGTTCTGATCTGCGCTCCCTGGACGGTGCGCAATTGCGTTCGAATGGGGCAGTGCGCGCCAGTGAGCGTCAACGGTGGTTGGAACTTGCTCATCGGGACGGACCAGTCAGCCGGCGGGAGCTGGGCGCCGCTCAAGGTCCCGCCCGCATGTCGGCAGGTGTTTGACGAGGCAGAAAAGGACCGCTGCTTCGCCGGCGCTGCCCGTCGCCGCATCGTGGCTGACCCCTTTGGGTGGTTGGCTTTGGTCCCGGCCAAGCTCTCCTCCACTTTCGACTATTGCGGTGCTGCTGGTTGGTACCTTCACGAGGCCAACCGCGTCGCCTTCGACAAGCGGGCGAAGCTCGTCCTAGGGGTGGCAGAGACGATCTTCGAGCGGCTCGTCTTGCTGTTGGCGCTCATCGTTTGTCTTCCCAGCGCGAGGCTGCGACCACACAAGCTCGCCGATCGGGGTCGCGTCGCGTTGGTGTGTCTCGGTGTGGGAGCAAGCTTGTCGCCCTATGGTTGGGTCGCCCACCTCGCACTGCTGGCTGCGCTGTTGTGGCGCCGCCCTGGGCGCAGCTGGCGCGCCCCACCATTGTTTGCCTGCGCAGCCGCCCTGCTTGGCTGTTTGATGTTGGTGCACGCCATCTTCTTCGGTGCAGGCCGCTACCAGCTGTTGCTACTTCCCTTCACCTGCGCCTTGGCAGCCCTCGGTGCGATGCGTTTCGGCTCGATCGCGCGGGCTCTGATTCGTGCCAAGAAGCGGAACATTGTGGGCTCTGAGGCCGGTCTAACGGCGACTCCTAGTGGAAACTTCGCGTGCTCGGCATGGGGGCGCGAAGGCATCGCTTCGCTGAGTCGAATACGACGGGTGCCAATGCGGCTGTGAAGACGCATGCTGGCGCTGCCCGCGGCGCGACGCGGTGAAAAAATCGGGTTAGAATATTGTGATGGCCAGCGGCGAAAAGACCGGCAAGAAGGGACGCGACTCGCTTGGAGTGATGTTCGAGTGTTGCCAGGTCTATAGGCGCATATTCAAGCGTGCTGATGGCACCGCTTATGAGGGTCGCTGCCCTCGTTGCCGGCGCATGGTGCGCGTTCTGGTGGGCAAGGGCGGTAGCGACAGTCGCGTGTGGCGAGCCCGGTGAGCATTGCGCTCGGGGCGGGAATGCGCGCCTGACGCCGAGCATTGCCTTGGGCGTATGCTGACCGCACAACAACCGCTCCACTCAGCCAGCGGCAGGACCGCGTGGACTCAATCTAGAACCCATGGCGGAGCTCGCCCTGCCTCGGTCTTCGCGCGTCGAGCAAAGCGGCGCGATGGCGCGGATGGCGGCAGGGTTGCCGCCTTGGGGGCCAACATGGCGGTGCGCGACAGCGACGGGATCATGCGCCACATCGGCTCGGCTCAGTGCGCGCAGCGCATTTGTCCAGCTGACACCCTTGCTGTCCCTCTGGCGCTCGTCGGACTCGCCAGCGGACAGCTGACCCCAGCGGCGCTGCAGGGGGCGTTGCGGGACCCTGTGAGCATGTATTCGAGGCTCGCTTTGTCGCTCGATACGGGTCGGCTGCAGCGATACTTCGAGCAGCTCGACTACGGTAACCGTGGTGTCATCGGGGGCGTCGATCGCTGCGGCGGTGACCCTGTTTTGCGCATTTCGGCTGATGAGCAGCTTCGCTTCGTGCAAGCGCTACACGAGCGCCGCCTGGGACTGTCGCGACATGACTGCGGCGTGGTCGAGCGTTCGTTGTTTTGTCGCAAAACGTCCCGCCCCGGCCTTTTCGCCGTCGAGTCCACGACGCGGGTGCGAGCCGATAGGGATGGTGAGCACGCCCCGAGCTGGTTCGTCGGCTGGGTGGAGCTGCCGCGCAACACGGTCTACTTCGCTGCCAACTGGCTGCCTTCCGAGGAGGTCGGCGGCCTCTCAGTCGAGCTGCTAAGTCGGGCTGTCCTCAGCGATTTGCGAGCGACCCTCGGCATCATTTGACGTCGGGCCCAACTTGCGGTCGAGAAAGTCGACGACCGCCTCGGTGAAACGGTCGTTGCGATCGCCAGCGACCATGTGTGCTGCACCCGAAACGTCGACGTACTCGGCGTGCGGAACGAGCTCCAAGAAGCGCTGCGCACCTTCCTCGCTGAGCAAGTCGCTCAGCTTTCCGCGGACGAGCAATGTTGGGCAGTCCAAGCCGAGCGCTACCTGCTCGACCTTTTCCTGTCGTCGCTCCAGCTTTCGTGCGCGCATGGAGGTAACGAAGCCCGGATCCCAATGCCAGCGGTATCGCCCGTCCTGGTGCAGTCGAAGGTTCTTGCGCAAACCGGATAGGTCCTCAGGGCGCTTGCGATGGGGCAGATAGTCGGCGACCGCATCAGCAGCTTGCTCGATGCTGGCAAAGCCGTTGGGGCTTGCACACATGAAGCGGAAGATCCGCTCCACACCGGCGGGCTCGATTTGGGGAGCGATGTCGACGAGCACTACGGCGGGCGGCTCGACCCCGAGGGCGCCCACCGCAATCATCACCGAGCTGCCGCCGAGGGATGCGCCAACCAGCGCTGCAGGTCGCTGCAACTGCTGCGTGATGCACTTGAGATCTCGCCCGAACAGCTCCAGCGAATAGTGCCCGTCAGCCGACCAGTCGCTCTGGCCGTGGCCACGCGCGTCAACGGCGATGGCCCGGTATCCACGTTCGGCCAGCGCCGCCGCCGCGCCATCCCAGGCATGCCGAGTTTGCCCGCCGCCGTGCAGCAACAGCACTGGTTGATGGTTGCGATTTCCCCAAGCATCAGCGCTCAGCGTCACGCCATCGACGCCTTCGAAGCAAACGGGTTCGGCAGTAGGCGAGCTCATGGCTCTGGTGCTTGCTCACCGTCGAGCAAGTAGGAAGCAGGGGCTTGCTCACGTTTGTTTTCTAGGATGTCGCGGCTGCGCTCGAGCGCCATGTTCATGGCCTTGGCAAAGTCGCCGCGTAGACCGACAGCGAAGGGCCACAGCAGGGGCGACTTGAGTGTGAGGATGTGGATCCAGTCGATGTGTGTGCCGCCGTCGGCCTCGCTCCGCTCCCAAATCCCATGGGCCGACCGCACGGCGAACCCGCTGGCGGGCTCGAGCTCGTAGCTGAGTGCTTCGGGCGGCTCGAAGCGCGAGATGTGCTCGTCGTGCATCGAGCCGTCGATGTGATGCACCCGGCGCACAGCACCGTGTTGCAAGCCGCCCTCGCTGAGAACCTCGGCCATCTTGACGCCTGGTACGCGATCATGTCCGTGAAAAACGCGCGCCATGGAGTCTGGCTCGCTGAGGAAGGCGAACACTGTTTCGATAGGTCGATCGATCCACAAGCTCGCCCGAGCCTTCGCTTCGAACAAGCCCTTGAGTCGGTGCAGACCCCACCACAACACGATGACGGCCAAGCCTATGGCTGCCAAGGTCCAGTAGCGTGTGGGGATGGGCAGCGGTTTTGGCCAGCTTCCTTCTGCCAACAGCCAGGGCCACTTGCGTAGCTTGGCTAGCGAAAGAGCGTTGTACGCAGCGTGCAACAGGATGCCCGGCCAGAGACTCTTGGATGCATGTCGCGCGCAGCCCAACACCAGTCCCAGACTGGCGGCCTGCACTACCCGAATGATGCCCGCGCCACCCTTCTGATCGGCGTGCATCCAGGTGAACACCACCGCGGTGATGATCGTGGCCAGTCCGCCGGTCAAAAAGAAGCGCACCACAGCGCGCGACGTTTTGCTTGCGATGCCGTCTTTGATGAGCTCGGGTGGCAGCGAGCGGGCTTCGGTTCGCACGAAACGCCTGGTCAGTCGCTCGACCGCTGCCCAAAGTCCACCGCGGAACATGAGCTCTTCAGCCACTGGTGTGATGATCGTGGCCCATAGGATGGTCGTCGCAATGTGCGTTTGCACCAGCGCCCGGCCGAAGTTGCCCGTGTTGCGTTGCACCGCCTGGCGGCCGCCTGCTTTCAGCTCGGCCAAGATGGTAGGCAAGCCAATCTTCCACGCCAAATAGGTGCTGAGCGCGAGCACGATGGGTGCCCAGAGCACTGCCGAGCCCATCGAGCTGAAGCTCGGCCTGCGCAAGCCCAGATCCTCGCGCGGCTTGTCGAGCAACATAAAGCTCGCGCCCAAGCCCACGGCCATGGAGACGAGCAACGCCAAGCTCCAAAAACTGTGGCTGCTCAAGTGCACGAGCAACGAACGCGGCACGTAGTGGACCGAGTGGTTCAAGAGCAAGTAGGTGAGGGCGAGCCAGCCAGCTGAGATGACCAGCAGCTTGACCCAGTCGCTAAGCTTCCGCTCCATGGGCCCTCAGCACAGCCCGTCGCCGGCGCGATTGCAACCGAAGAGCGTATCGCGCGCAAAGCTACGTCCCCTATCGAGGCCTCACTTCAGCGCTACTTCGAACCGGAATAGCTCGCCCTCGTCGAGTCGGCCGTTCAAATTGTCGTCGAGCAACACGGCAAAGAAGAGCTTCGCAATCGAGAGCTGCTCGATGGGCACGTCGTCTTGGCCGCGCAACACTTTGGCAACGTGGAAGGACGCCTCGTATCGACCGTCGGGCAAAGTGGACAGGATTTCGACGCGCTGGGAGCTCTTGTCCTCGGGGTCGAACAAGAGATAGTGGTGGGCGTCGGAGCCGAGCACGATGGAGTGATAGCCGTCGCGATGTGCAGCAAGCCCCTTGCCCATGCTGAACGGATGGGAGTCGTCGTCCTTGTTCTTGCCGATCACCGATGCATCGATGACTTTCGCGGAGGTGTCGATAGCGACTTGGGCGACATGACGGCTCTTGTTGCGGTAGGCGTCGAGCGGGAACACGAGTGAGAAGGGCGCGCGTGACAGCTCATAGTGGCCGCGGTCGCGCACCGTCGTGGTCCGCCCGCGCTGCTCGAGCTCCACGAACAGCCGGCCGCGTTTGGTTGGGCGTTCAGCAACGGGCAGAGGCTCGGGATTGGCCGTCGTGGTGGGGGTTGGATCAATCTGAACGGGGACGGTAGGCGGTTCAGCCTTCGGCAGATGAGCCTCAGGACAGCCGAGCAGCCCCATCATGGCGAACGATGCGAACGCAATAGCTGGGCGGATCACGCTCCGAAGCGTAGCACTAGGGGAAGTCCGGTGGTGGCTTGCGATTTGGCCACACCAGGGTCGGGAGCTGATCTCGGGCCGGCGGCGTCACCCGCGGGTAAGCACCTGCCACGCGGAACCAAGTCGGTCTTCGCGGCGGCTGGCCGGTTAGCTCGAGCCCTTGTCGCGTCCGCGAAGCGCGCTGCTTGTGACGGCGCAGCCGCAAGCGCGAGGAAGCGTGCCCGGCGGCGACGAGCGCCACGCCGAGGAGCACCAGGAGGAGGATTGCTGATGGCGCCAAGACGTCGCATGCTAACCGGCCAGCCGGCCGATTTCAAAGACAATGGCGCACGTCGAGCTGCTTTTGTCGTGTTGGAGGCTAGTTCTCTGGCTTCGCGTTCGGCTTGGGCTTGCTCTTGTCCTCGTCCTTGTCGCGAAAGAACGAGTAGCTCGAGCCGATGACGCCTGCGAGGCTCCAGCGGCTGATGGTCGAATCGGTGTTCCATTCGAATCCCGACTGGAAGATCGAGTCGAGATCGAAGTCGCCGGAGAAGACTTTGGTGACCGCTTGGCCGTATTCGAAGCTCAGCCCAAACCAGCCGCGGACTTGCTTGCCGAGCAGCCCGAGCGCCACGCTGCCGCCGAACATGTGCACTTGGTCGGCGTCATCCTGACCGGCGGGCACGCTCGACAGATCGGTGAACAGGCCAAAGGCGAGGGAGACATCTTCGGTCAGAAGGATGTCGGCCCCGAGATTGAAGTTGGGCTGAAAATCGATTTTCAAGGTGCTGGCCATCTCGTCGATTTGGTCCTGGCTGAGCTTGGCGCTGTTCTTCACCGCCTCCTGCTCGAGGTCGTAGGCCTCTTCGACTTCGCGTGGAAAGCCCAGCGAAGCATCCAGCGACAAGGTGAAGCGCGGGGCCGAATACGCAGCACCGATGGCGACGCGCGCCGGCAGCCCAACATCGCTCGAGCCAGCAACCCGCAAGACGCTAGGGCCGAACAGCTCGCCCACGTTGTTGTTGTCGTCGATGAGCTGCAGGGTGGTGGCGTCGACTTGGGCAAGTGATGCGCTTCCCCAGATGTCGATGCTGGGACTCGAAGCCGTGATCCCGAAGGACAGGCGTTTGGTGGGCGCGATTCGGATGCCCAGCTTAGCGCGGGCGCCCACGGCGGTGAGCTCTTGGTCCTGAGTGGAGGTCAAGTACTCGAAGCAGCTGCCACTGTTGAGCGGTAAGCACGGCACAGCGTTGAGCGCGGTCAGCAGCATGCTCGAGCGGCTTTCGAAGCTGCGCATCACAGCGCCTATTGCGAGGCCCACACCGATGACGCGATGGATCTGGTAGCCGAGGCCGATGTCGCCGGTGGTGATCTGGTCACGCGTCGACATGGTCAGGAAGTTCGGCTTCTCTGGTTGGGCCGGTTCGACGGTGAGGGACAGCGAGTGGGGTACCTCGACCGACAAGCCGAACACCAAGCGGCCGGCGCCGGTCTCGTCGCCGTCGAGCAGCACACGCACGCCGCCGACGATGGAGGGCAGCGCATGGTAGTTGACCGCGTCGACGTCCTGCCCGCGGCCAAATGCCTCCGGCACGCTGAGCGCCTGCAAGATGTAGGCGTTGGCGGCCAACTCCAAGCGCGAAGAGGCCGCGCACGCGAGCGCAGCAACGTTGTAGTGCACCGCAGCTTCATCGCATGCGAGCGCCGTATAGGCCCCGCCCATGCCCGCGGCGCGGCTGCCGATGGGATAGTTGTGGATGTTGTCGTAGACGCTGGGCATCCCGACGGCCGCGGCGCTGTTGGCCCATAGCAGGACCAAGCTTGCCGCCGCCGCGCTCGCTAACCGACGGTGGGCCATGTCAGCTCTTCGAAGGAGGTGGATCGGTGGGCATGCGGTGTTGTGACAGCGTAGGCCAACGCTCGGAGGGAGCGATGAGACGACTCGGTCGCCCGCCGGGCCCAATCTCGACGGTCTCGGCGATGCGCTTGGCGAAGTAGTAGATGCGCTTGATGCGCTCGATGAGCTCCATTTCGCGCGTGTAAGCGGCGAGGCGGTTGGGCTCGTCGGCGACCAGTCGCTTGGCGCCGTGCACGCCAGCTTCGTCGGCGAGCCGGCTGACCTGACCGTGCATTTCGATGATACGTCGAGCTGCGTCCTCGTCCTCCTCGCTAGCCGCCTCGACGGAGTCTTCGACGGCGCACATCACGACGCTGTGAAACTCGTTGATCAGCTTGAGGGTAGCCTCCGAGATGGTCACATCTTCCTCGATGCGGTGAACACCGATGTTGACGATGTCAGTCTCGATGACGTCGCCGATGCTCTCGAAGGCGTTGGCGATCTTCATGAGCGCGACGAATTCTTGGGCTTGTTCGCGGGTGAGCGAATCGATGCCGATGTTGCGTAGGTAGTCGATGATGGCTGCGTGCAGGTCATCGAGCGCGACGTCTTTGGCGGCGACTTCGTCCAACTCCTCGAGCGTACCGCTCAAGGCTGCCGGCATGCTGGATTGGTAGATCTTGGTGGCCAGCTCCCCCAGCCGTCCGATCTCCATTCGTGCGCGCGCTAGCGCGAGCGCTGGCGTTCGCAGCAGCGACTCGTCGAGGTACTTGGGCTTGATCGGCTGCGGTCCGTCCAGTGGCTTGTCCGGCACAATCCTCTCTACCAGACGGGTGATCTGACCGGTGAAGCCGATGAAAATGAAGGTGTTGACGATATTGAAGAGCGTGTGCGCGTTGGCGATCTGGCGGGGCGCCGCAGCTGCGGCGTCCGCGCCTCCAGTGAAGGCTCTGACCAGATCGGCAAGTTGCGGCACGAACGCAAACCATATGGCGACGCCGGCGACGTTGAAGAGCACGTGCACCACAGCGGCACGAACAGCTTCTCGTGGCTTACCGATGACCGCGAGCCCCGCTGTGGCGCAGGTTCCTATGTTGGCGCCCAAGGCAATCGCGATGGCCGCTTCGAGACTGAGGAGGTTCTCCCTGGCCATGATGATCACGATGCCGGTCGTGGCCGCGGAAGACTGGATGATGGCGGTGAAAACGGCTCCAATGATGACGGCGAAGATGCGGGTGTCCATCTTCACCATCAGATCCAAGAAGGGCTTGTATTCGCGAAGCGGTCTCATCGCTCCGCTCATCACGTGCATGCCGTAGAAGACCAGCCCCAGTCCCAGCAGCGCCGCGCCGTACTGTTTGATCTTCTTGCCTTTGGCCAGAAACCACACCAGAAAGCCCACTGTCACCATCGGCAGCGCAATCGCGCTGACCTTGAAGGCGAGGATCTGGGCTGTCATGGTGCTGCCGATGTTGGCGCCCATGATCACGCCCACGCACTGGGCCATCGACAGCAGTCCGGCGGACACGAAGCCCACCATGATGACCGTCGTGACCGACGACGAGTTGACGATGGCCGTCACCACGGCGCCGGTGAGTGCGCCCACGAAGCGGTTGGAAGTGAGCCTGGCGAGAATGTCCTTCATGCGGTCGCCTGCGACCACTTTGAGCGCTCGGGTCAGCAGGTCCATCCCGAACAAGAACAGGGCAAGCCCCCCGAACAGCTCCGTCCACAGTATGTAGTGGTCGATCATGAGCTCGCCTTGACGATGGTGACGGGGATTGTGGCCATGCGAACCACTTGCTCGGCCTTCGAGCCGAGCAGCAAGCGATCCAAGCCGGTGCGTCCTTGGCTGCCCATCACGATGTGCCGGGCGCCTGTCTTCTTGGCGACTTCGAGGATGCGCGTGACGGGCAGGCCCACCACGAGCTTGCTCTGGAGCTTCGTGAAGTATTTCTTGTCGCCGACGCGCTTTCCGGTTGCCTTGAGGAAGCGACGCATCATCTTGGCGGCCACGTCCTCCATGGGCAGCATCATGTCTGCTTTCTCTTTGCGATAATAGCCGGGCGCATTGGCCGGATCGTTGACCACGTGCAGCACGATGACGGTGCCGCCAAAGCCCCGCGCGAGCTCGCAGGCCCAGGTCAAAGCAGCCCGTGAGTGCTCAGAAAAATCCACAGGTACAAGGATTGGCGGTCGCTCGCTTGCCTTCGGCTTCATGATCCCCTCCAGTTGCCCGACACGATGGGACGAGCTTGCGGGAGGGTACAATACCCCGTTCATGGCGTTAGGCGAACCGCGCGTGTCGTCGGAGACGCTCCTTGGCAGCGTGACCAGCATCGGTTGGCCGGTGGCGAGCCAATCATCCCGGCATCTGCCCCGCGCAATTGTGATGGCGACTGAAGGTGCGGCCGGCGATAATCCGTAAATGAGCACACACGCGAAGGTTGCGGCGCTGTTGGCAGTTCTCGTAGCGGCGACCGCCGCGTGTAGTGACGACGACCCTGCCCCGGGCGGCAGCACCACCACCAGCAGTGGCTCGACCTCGTCCACGACCACCACCACGGTGACGACTTCGACGGGTACTGGCAGCGGTCAAGGCGGCAGCGGCGGAGTTGGTGGTAGCGGTGGCAGCGGTGGCGATCCCTGGCTCGATGGGGCTCCTTCGCTGACGATTGCCGAGTGCGTGGACGAAGGGGGGGCAACTGTTCCGAACATGGGCAACGAGGGGCACCTCGCAGCCGTTCGCCTCACCCCCGAGTCCTACCCTTATGAAGTATCCGGCGTGGCGTATGTGCTTGCCCATGGCAACAAGTGCAGCGCCAAGGTTGCCCATCGGGTGGAGCTGTACGTAGATACCAACGCGCAGCCTTCGAACATGCCCACCATCGTCGAGCAAATCGACGTGCCGGCGCTCGCTTCCGGTATGGGGAGCTTTCGGCTCGTCGAGCAGCCGCTCGCCGCGCCGATAACCCTGAGCCAGGGCGAGAGCTTGTTCGTCGCGGTCGAGCTCGCTGGC
Source organism: uncultured Polyangiaceae bacterium (assembly GCA_964599485.1). Lineage (GTDB taxonomy): Bacteria > Myxococcota_A > Polyangia > Polyangiales > Polyangiaceae > JAPYTK01. Next base: position 19,640 of record CAZRGL010000007.1, on the reverse strand, counting down.
ACACCCGCCGAGCACGCGTGCATCATGAACTGCGCTGGCACAGGCGACGACGACCGTAACTATTGGAGCAATGCTACGGCCGCCCCTTATAATTGGGCAACGCTTGCAAGCTTCGGTAACGCGACCAACTTGCGCATCGGCGCAAACGGCAGCGCAAAGTAGCCAACAGCCCCCAATAGCCCGATGCGAAGAATGCTGCCCTTGTTGCTCCTCGGAGGGGTTGGCTCCGTGCCGGCCTGTCTGGATGTGGAAAAAGCAGGCGGGCATGATCAGCGGCAGCCTGGGCTGTCCAGCATCATGGCTGGTCGGGTCCCGTCACCACTTCCAACCTCCAGTCAGATTGTCGTGCGCTTTCGTCGCGACACTCCGATGCCCGCGGCGGTTCGCGCGGCCGGGCGCGTGACGACGGCTACCGGAACAGTGGAGCCTTCGGCCGCGGTTCGCGTTTTCGAGCGAGGCACCGTGGCGTCCTCCCCGCGGCGGCTTGCCTACGGCCTAGACCGCTTCGTTCGCTACACCTATCCATCGCGGACCAATCTGCAGGCCGTCATGGAGCAGCTGCGCAGCCGTTCGGACGTGTCGAGCGTCGCGATCGATCGGCCCGTTCGTGAAGACGCCGAGGAGCCGAACGATACTCATTTTGGCCAGCAGTGGTACTTGCACAACACCGGTCAGGAAAGTGGCAGCCCCGGGGCGGACATCAATCTGCTGAGCGCCTGGGATCTGACCACCGGCTCAGCTGCGGTCGTGGTGGCGGTGGTCGACTCCGGAATCGAGCATGCTCACCCCGAGTTTGCTGGGCGCATCGTGGCTGGCTACGACTTCGTCAACGACGACGCCGATCCGGAGGACGACCGCGGTCACGGCACCAAAGTGTCCGGCTTCATCGCAGCCAATGCGGACAACGCCCTACTCCTCGCGGGGGTTGATCAGAACGCCAAGATCATGCCACTCAAGACCCTCGATGACGAGGGCAAGGGGAGCTCGTCGGATGGCGCGGCTGCCGTCGTGTTCGCTACCGATGCCGGGGCCGATGTAGTGAACCTGAGCCTCAGCGCCGAGAATCTCAACTGCAGCTCCGGGATCTACAGCACTGCGTTCCAGTATGCTCGGGATGCGGGCGTCATCGTGGTCGTTGCGGCTGGCAACAAGGGGCCTGGTACAGCGGAGATCCGCAGCCCAGGTTGTTTGCCCCAAGCCATTTCGGTCTCAGGTACCGACCGATGGGACGAGCCGTACGACAACTCGAGCACCGGCAGCACGGTGGACATCTCTGCGCCGGGCGAGCAGGTCATACGTCTCGAACCCGGGGATTTCACCGACACCGGCTGGGACATCAGCAAAGGGACGAGCTACTCGGCACCACAAGTTGCTGGGGTGGTGGCCCTCATGCGGGCCATCGATCCAGAGCTAAAGCCCGACGAAGCGGCGCACTATCTCTACACCTCGGCCGATGACCAGGTCGGCCCTTCCGATCTCGATTTGCCAGGGTGGGACGAGCAATACGGTTGGGGCCGGCTCAATGCCGGGGCAGCCGTGCTCGCTGCGGCGGACGCTCGCGTGCAGGCCGCGACATGGATTGGACCGCTCGCCGCCTGGCGCTACTTGGACGACGGCTCGGATCAGGCCACGGCGTGGCGCGCTCTAGGCTTCGACGATAGCGGCTGGTCTTCGGGACCGGGCCAGCTCGGCTACGGCGACGGCGACGAAACTACGGTCATCTCTTTCGGGGCGGATCCGGATCACAAGCACCGCACGACCTGGTTTCGCCACACATTCGAGGTGGATGATGCGGCGCTGGTGATTTCGGCCACGCTGTGGCTTCTTCGCGACGATGGCGCGGTCGTCTACTTGAACGGCAGCGAGATCCTCCGCGACAACATGCCCGCGGACGGCATCGACTACCAGACCTTCGCATCCAGCTCCGTGAGCGGTAACGATGAGGACATGTGGTGGGCAACGCCCATCGATCCGGCTGCGCTTCAGAGTGGCAACAACGTGTTGGCAGTGGAGATCCACCAGAGGAGCAACGGGAGCAAGGATCTCAGCTTCGATGTCCGCTTCGACGGGTTGCTCACCGCACCCTGCAAGCTCGACGTCCACTGTGATGATGGTGACGCTTGCAACGGCATCGAGACCTGCGAGCTGGCCACTGGAAAATGTCTGACAGCTGCGCCATTGAGCTGCGACGATGGCGACGCGTGCAACGGCGTCGAAGCTTGCGATTCGGTTGCGGGCTGCCAGGCTGGAAAGCCTCTGAGCTGCGACGACGGCAACGTGTGCAATGGCGTTGAGACCTGCGATCCAGCACAAGGCTGCCAGGCGGCAGCACCTCTGAGCTGTGACGACGGCGACCCGTGCAACGGCGAGGAGACTTGTGACCCGGCCCTGGGCTGCCAGGAAGGGACACCCGTCGCATGTGAGGCTGCTGCGACCGACGTGGATTCTGACTGCGCATGCACGACGCCAGGCGGGGGCGGAGGAGATGCGCGCTGGCTGGGGCTGGCCCTCGGTATTGCGCTCGCCATGTGTCGACGGCGCGGTGAGATCGGCGTCGGTCGGCGCGATCGGTGTTTGAGAAGCCTCCTGTGAGCTTCGTTACTCACAGGGTGGGGCGGCGCCGGCTCGCACGAGCAGGAACGCGTCACCGGGTTGGACTTCGAGCAGGCCACCTTCTGAGATGGGCTCACCGCTATTGTGCCCGTGGTCTTGTGTGCCATCGATGCGCGTCCAGCTTCCAGGGGGTAGCTCGATGGTTTGGGCCTCGTTGAGCCGCCGCGAACCGTCTGCAAGTCGGCTGATATGTGGATTGACCACGACCAAGCCACCGTCGAACTCTCGCACCCACACACCCTTGGCGTAGGCCTGGGTTGGTGGCGCACCGAGCGGTCCACTGACGGGTTGTCCGAGCCACTTGGTAGAGGCTGAACAGATCCACGGCAGCCCGCGGGTGTATTCGTCCATGATGGGGATGTCGCGCTTGTTGAACTCGCCTTCGAGTATCGAGACGTTGGGCGTGAAGTAGCCGTTGTCCATCAGGGCGAGGCCTAGGCCATAGCGCAGCGTCCGCCATTTGTTCGGGTTCTTCTTGGCGAGCTCAGGCTTGGCCTGCTGCGGGGTGGTTCCTTCGGGATAGTAGGCGGTGTCGTACACGACCGGCTGAACCTGGACCTGCGGTCCGCGGGCATAGCGCAGTTGAAAGCGGTAGGATGCCAAGGCCGCTTCGAACGAGCCGTAGGAGTTGACCCGCTCGCCGTCGGCACCGGTGCCCGAGTAGGCCCATTTGGGACCGATGACGCTCTCGACGTGGCCGCCGTCGAGCAGTTGGTCGTACTCGGGATAGGTAGGTTCCTCGCCTTTGTTGAATTGTTGGGGCTTGAGCCAACTGGCGTTGTTGCCCATGAACACGACGTCGGGATAGCGTGCGCGGACGCTCTCGACGAAGCGTGCCATGGCCCGTCGCTTGGCCGCTCCGATTTCCTCGGCGCGTTCCTCGACGGCTGGTCCTTCAGTTACCAGATCTCCGTGGTCGTCAGTGAAGACGCCAGCAGGGTGATCGGGTGCCGCGTCGCAGTCCAAGTCCGCGTAGCTGTCGAGCTGGCCTTTGTGCTCGCGCTGGCTCGGCTGAAAGATGTCCGTGTACCAGATGTCGAAGTCTGCGTGCCGAAACACGTCCTCGATGAAGACGTCCGCATAGTAGTCAGCGTAGCCGTAGTATTGGCGGCTCTCTTGCCCTCCGGGAACCGGGAGCAGCTGGGGCTCGGCCGCGTCGGTGATGTTGATGTTGCACTTGTTTGGCCAGTCACTGATGCACTCGCCTTTGGGGTTGGTCGCCCACCACGTGTAGCCGAGCTCGCATTGGGCAACAGCGCCGGCATCGAGAGCAGCGTGCAGCCGGCAGACCGGGTGCTCGACGTCCGTCTTACATTTTTCGCTCAGCTCGTCGCTGACCTGGATCTCGTCGATGTTGTTGTAGGCGCCAATGCGGGTGTTGGGGTTGTGGTTGCGGAGCTTGGCGACGACCGAAGTGATGGTCGAGATCTTCACCCCCAAGTAGAAATTCATGATGGTGAGATCGGAGTAGCGACCTACCTTCCGCAGCCAGGCGTCGTCTTTGTACAGCGTGCCCATATCGTTGATCACGTGCGCCCCGAGCCGCGGGAAGCCGAGCGGCAGATCGTCGTCCTTCTCGATTGGCGGGTCGGTGGGCCGCGGCTCGTTGCCAGGCGCACTGCAGCCGGCGGTCAGGGCACTGAGTAGGCAGAGAAGAAGGGTTGCTTGTCGCACGGGCTACCTCCAGAGGTGGGGTCTTTGTGTGTCGTGCTGGGCACATTTTGCACGCTTCATGCCGGGAGCTAACCCGGTGAGATTGTTGTGCACCCTCCCGAAAACGGGGCGTTGTCGCGTCGACGCCCCGTGGCGTCGAGGCCACGCGGGCTCCGCCTCGATGCCGTCGCCGATGTCAGCCACGAGCCCGCGACGGCGCGATTCCAAGCTGCGAGGTCCTGGTTGGCCGCCTTCTGGGATCCATCGTAGGTTCGGGCATGTCAACGAAACACAGGATGCCAGGTTTGCTGATTTGCGTGATCTCGCTGGGCTGCGGGGGCGGTGCAGTCACCAAACCAGAATTGCCGACGCCGGAGCCTGCTGCGACACCGGTGGCTCATGCGTCCGCCACCGCGAGCACGCCAACTCAGTCGGCGAGCAGCCAGAAGGACATCGGCACGCGCATCGAGGCATTCGCGGTAGACGATTGGGATTGCCCGGCAAAGCTGGTCAGCGTCGACGCGGCTCTGAGCATGCCAAAAGGATTGGAGGTCAACACCAGCAAGCTCTACGGGATGGCTGGTGAGACGCATGGCGTGATGTTCGGTGGCAGTAGGGCGGCGCTGAAGCGCTGGTTCGATGGGCTGAAATTGCAGGACCTTCATCTGACCAAGACGGCGACTTCAACGGGCTGTGCAGAACCACAGAGCCAATTCTCACGGCGGCAGCCTTCGCGGTTGCGCGCGCCAGGCCGGCTCCTGGGATCCCCGGTCAGTTCCACGTGGCATTCGTGCTGACCGACGCTGCAAAGAAGAAGCTCGGCGAAGTGGACCCCAAAGTCATTCGTGTCACCTGGACTGCCGACGGATCGAAGGGTGTCGGTACAGGTGGTGTTCGCCCACTACGTAACAGCGGCGAAGGCGAGCTGGTGTTTGTCGGACTTCGCCCGGAGCAGTTCGCCGGCGGTCCGACCATCGAATGGAGCAAGTGAACGCTGGCGCGGGGTGACGGAGTCAACCCCGCTTGCCTCATTGCCTATGAGAGCTGGCTTCACCCTCATAGCTTGGTAGACTTGCGGTTCGTCTTGTCGGCGCAATGCGAGCGCGGGCGCGAAAGGGAATCATGAGCGGAGCAATCGGGCGGCGGCGGGTATTGGGTGGACTGGGCGCCATGGTCTTGCTGGCGGGGTGCCGCAGGCACCGTGGGCATGGGCACGGGAGGCCGGGGCGCCGCAGGAGGCGACGGAGGCGCAGAAGAGTGCGCCGCCGCCATCGCCGGCGCGTTGCCTGGCGGGTGATCACCGGCCGCCGCGTCCTGGTGGTGCCGGTGGCCGTAGCCGTGGGTTGGGAGCTCGAAAAGGACGGCCATGTCGTGGTCGTCCACGAAGTGCGTTCGCCTAGCGTCATCGTCATCCGCTACCCCGACGGTCGCAGCGAAGAGGTGGAGTGCGCGCGTGAGGACACGCCCGAAAACGGCGCCGAGCTCCAAGGAACGGTCGTGGCAGAAGGCGACCCCAGCCCCTACCGTGAGGTCGACGAAGAGGTCGAAGAATGACCGACCAACTCGGCCGCGCGGGCACGATTCCCAAACGACGAATGGATGCGCCCGTCCGGGCGTGACCTCGCGGCGTCAGTCATCACACGAAGCCACGCATCCACTCGATGGCTTCGTCTTCGGAGTCAAACAATCGAACGGGCGTCGTGGGCTTTGCCAGCCGAAGCGCTACGTTCGCCATGATACGAGTGAACGGGGAGCCGACGACCATCGCGTGAGCACGCGCTTGCGCGGCCGCATAGATCTGGCGCGCTTCGCGGGTGATCGCGCCTGCCTCGCGCATGTCCACGATCAACAGAATCGGCTGGTTTCCTGCCAGCTCGTGGAGCGCCGCCAGGTTGGCGCGCGCCTCTTCTTCGCCCTGAACGGCTCCTGCTTCGATGCGGAACAAGAAGATGCCCGGTTCGACGACGACGATCTCTCCTGATGGTGCCTGGATGCTGGGCTTCAACGCTTCTTCCCGACGGTCCTCGTGCGGTTTTCCCGATCGCTGACCGAGCTGCTTGCACGGAAGTATACTCGCGCGGCATTCTCGCCGCCGATTATCCGCGCCGCCGATTATCCGCGCCGCCGATTATCCGCGCCGCCGATTATTCGCGCCACCTGGATCATCGGTCCGAGCGTCGCTCCGCCAACCATCAGGTATCAAGTCCCTTCGTCTCGGTGGCGAAACCTGGGGGCTCTCCTTCAGGTTCACGGCGAGTTGTGGCGGCGGAAGCAGCCCGGCTCATGCAACAATGGACCGGCCATGTGTTTGCCTCGTGCGTTAGTGCTGACGCTCGTGATCGCAGCGAGCGTCGGCTGCGGTGACAGCACTGTCGGGCCGCCCCGCCTTGCCAGCTTCGATTCGGACTGCTGTCGCCCCCCCAATGGCGTCCTCGTTCAAGCGGCTTGGCGACACGCTCCGGCCCACGCCGTGGCCCTGGTCGGTGGATGTCACCTTTCCCGAACGCGCTGACGGCTGGTTCGAGCTGCGCGCCGGTGATGCCGACCTGTCGCTACGCGCGCGGCTGCGGGATGCGCGCTCGATGCCGGCCGAGGTCATCGACGGCACTGTCGTCTATCGCGGCGGCGCGGCACACGGCGGCGACATCCTGTATCGAACCGTAGCGGATGGCTTCGAGGATTACGTGTCGTTCAGCGAGCCGCCAGCCAACACAGCGCTGCGCTACGAGGTCGAGCTCGGTACCGACGTTGCCAGCGTGCGACTCGTCGGTAACGCCATCGAGCTGCTCGACCGCGACGGCACGCCCCAGCTGCGCATCGCCAACGCTGTGGCGCGTCCTTCGGGGACCCCCAGCGTCGTGGTGGGCGCGCCTGGCGACCAGACCAACGGCGCCGAGCACGGTAGCGCTTACCACTACGTCTACGATGATGGCGCCTGGTGCCCCCAGGGCGCAGTCGTGGTCAACACCACCACCGCTGCCCACGTTGGCCATGCCGTGGCGTTGTCGATCGACAGCACCACACTGATCCACGATGTCCTCGTCGGCGCCCCCGACGACTCTACCGACGCCTTCGAGGGCGGCGCGGCCTATGCACAGAGCTTCGCGGTGGAAGCCGGACCGCCGTGTGGCAGCAACGACGACTGTCCCGCAGGCTACAGCTGCAGCGCTGGCGTGTGTTGCGACGGCCCCGATTGCGGTAACGGCAGCTGTGGCGACACGGGTGCGGGGGCTGGCGGCAGCGGCGGCGGCACTGGCGAAGGCGCCGGTGGAGCCGGTCAAGGAGCTGGCGGTGCGGGCGAGGGCGCCAGTGGGGCGGGCGAAGGTAGATCCACGGGCGGCGCAGCTACTCATCCAGGCACGAGCGTTCCTTCTCCGGGCGAGGACGGTGGTTGCGGCTGCCGCATCACGGCCATCTCGGAGCAACGGTCTACGCTTGGTTGGCTCGCCTTGGGCTTGTTCGGGCTGCTTGGGCTCCGTCGTCGCCACGGCGTCCGTCCGCTTCGGCGGCCCGCGCAACAACAGTTGCCGTAGCGCGCCCGCTCAACCCCTTGGGCTGCCTCAGGTGGCCCATGGCAGGGGGCGCGTTCGTCTACGCTGCACGCTGCTAGACGTCATCGGCTGCTACGTTGTGGCCAGCATCGACGAGCTACGATTCCGCGCACAATGAGCGCGCACTTCTTGAAGCCGGGACGCGTACTGGCCATCGCTGCGTGGAGCTGCTCAGCTCAGCCTCAGCACTGGCAGACCTGATGGACTTTGCCTGGTAGCGGGGAGGTGAAGTACAGGCATGCTCCGTCGAGGCTCCACACCAGGTCGTCGGGATCGTTGTCCGCCGAGCCGGCCGATACGTCGTGTACCCACTTTTCGACCACCGTCGGGCTGTTGGGATCCCAGCGCCCAATGTGCCCAGCGTGGCCGACCGGGTCGTCGCTGGTGTAGATGCTGCTGTACAGGGCGTCGCCGCTCGGGTGCCAGGCGATGCGGTTGACGTTGATTACCGCGCTCTGCGACCAATCTGCGTGCTCGGTCACCTGCAGGGTCTTGTGGTCGATCTCGAAGAGCTTCTGCGAGCCCTTGGCCAGCGCCCAGATGTTGTGGGTGATTGGATGGATTGCGATGCGCACTTCGGGCCCCTTGAACACCCACTCGATCTGAGAGGTCTGCGGATCGATGCGCTGGATGCCGCCGTCATTCTGCGTGACGTAGATCATGTCGCCACCGGTCGAGTCGATGGTCGTGTCGTTGATGTTGCCGCCGGTGTAAGCGATTTTGCTCCACTCACCACCGGCTCCGAGCGCGGCGACCGATTCTGCGCGACATACGTATTTGGAGCCCGCACCGTAGACCCGGCCCAGCGAGTCGATCCCCACCCCGTCTGGATCTGGCAAGGCGCCACTGTGTGCCAGCAGCGCTCCGCTACCAGACAGATAGCTCAGCGGCTGGCTCGACCAGCCACCCATGCCGCAGCCTATGACCAACCCGCCGCCCGGCACGAAAGCCAGCGCTGTTGGCGTGGTGTGACCTTCGGAAAAGACGCTATAGGTCCAGCCCGGTGATTGCACGGTCGTCTCCGGGGGGACATCGGCGCAGGCCCTCACGCAAGCGGCCCCATGCGCCTCACCCGGACAGGCATCACAAGCGTCTCCAAAGCCGTCCGCGTCGTCGTCGAGCTGCTGCGGGTTCGGCGTCGCCGGGCAGTTGTCTTCGTCGCCACAGACCGAATCGCCATCGGCGTCGTCGTCTGCGTCGAACGGGCAGAGATCGCAGTCGTCACCAACGCCGTCACCGTCGCTATCGAGCTGTTCGGGGTTGTCCAGACCCGGGCAATTGTCCACATCGGCGCATGCCCCGTCACTATCGCCGTCGTTGTCGGGATCGAGCGGACATGGGTCACAGATGTCTCCAATGCCGTCCATGTCACCGTCGAGCTGCTCGTCGTTGGCCAGCTCGAGGCAATTGTCGATGAGGTCACATACCGTGTCCTTGTCAGCGTCCGAGCAACCGCTTGGCCGTGACGGCTTTCTCCACTCGTGCTTATTGCTCAGCTCGACAGGATCTAGCGGAAGCTCCTCAGGCGGCTTGCATCCACCCAAGCTCCAGCCGAGCGCAGAAAAAGCCAACGCGAGCATGGCAGGTCGGATTCGTGAGCTCCCCATGTGGAGATGAGCTCCCGTGAAGGTCGAATGTCGCAATTTAGGTGCGACAATAGCCTACATGGATCGTGTGCCAGCTGTATCAGGGCCGCTCAATGCGCAGGCTATGCGGGTACTTCGAGGTTTCCCGCATGATAATTTACCGACGCCATGATCAGGAGCGCGGACGACGACAGCGCGAGCGAGCAGTCACTGGCAACGTCTGCTCACCCCTCGGAGCCTGAGGCCCTAGGGCAGCTGACCTCGCGCTTGCTCGACAGCTTCCCTCACCCGGCCATTCTGGTCCGTCGTGGGGGGCGCGATGATCGCCGGATCGTAGCGGCAAGCAGCGCTGCTGCGGACACGAGGGGGGCGGCGGTAGGCTCGTTCTGCTGGCAGACATGGGGCGGCAGCGAGGCGATTCCACAAGCGGCTCGCGATCACCTCGAAGCGCATGGCCAGCCGCCTGCAGGCGGAACGAAGTGTTGTCATTGTCGCTTGGAGGAGGCCACCCCGCAGAGCACCCACGTCGTGGCCGATGGTCGGATCCTCGAAACGCATTGGGTGCCGATTCAAGAGCACCTCAGCCTGCATTATGCCGTCGACGTCACGGCAAGCAAGCAGGCCGCCGAGGAGCTCGAGAGCAAGCGCAAGCAGTTCGATGCGCTGATGCAGAAGCGAGCCCAAGAGCTCGAAAAGGAAATTGCGGAGCGTAAGCAAGCCGAAGAAGCCTTGCGGCAAAGCGACCAGAAGACCGACGCCATTCTAGATCAAGCCTCGCAGCTCATTGGTCTGCTGACCCCAGAGGGCATCTTGTTAGAGGTCAACAGGGCCGCCCTCGAGCTCGGTGCACTCCAGAAGGAGGACGTGATCGGCAAGCTGTTTTGGGAATGTCCTTGGTGGACCCATTCTCCAGAACAACAACAACGCGTGCGCGACGGCGTGCGCCGAGCCGCGGCCGGAGCGCATATCCGCTTCGAGGCGCATCACCCGGCACCAGACGGCTCTGTGCGCTATGTCGATGGCTCCCTCGAGCCGGTACGAAACGAGTCTGGCCAAGTCATCTACATCGTGCCTGAAGGCCGTGACATCACCGAGCGCAAGCGGGCGGAGGAAGCAGTCAAGACGCTTCTAGCCGGCGAAGCGTTGATCGCGAGAATATCGGCGGAGTTCATCAGCCTTCAGCCAAAGCGATTCGACGAGGGCATCCGATCCGCGCTCGAGCGCATCGCCCGTCACGCAGATACCGTGAGAGGTTCTTTGTTCCTCTTGTCCGAGGACGGCGAGCGGGTGAGCAATACCCATGAGTGGTGTGCTTGTCCTGAGGACTCGCAGATCGCGCAACTTCAAGACGTACCCGTCGAGTCTTTCGGTTACTACATGGGGTTGCTCCAAGGCGGGCAGAACGTCGTCGTCGGGCGTTGGGACGATCTTCCCGAGGAGGCAGTCGCAGAGCGAGCCTGGGCCGAGGAACAAGGCTTCCGACCGCTGCTATTCGTGCCCATGACTCGGGGCAACGCTCTTCGTGGCGCCATTGGCTTTTACGGCAGCATCAGCGAGGAGCGAGACTTCGAGCCCTCGTTGGTCTCTTTGCTTCGCTTCGCCGCCGACGTGGTGATGAACCTCATCGAACGCCAGCGGGCTGAAGCTGAGCGACTTGCGCTCGAAGCCCAAGTGCAACAAGCCCAAAAACTCGAGAGCCTCGGTATTCTCGCTGGTGGTGTGGCCCACGACTTCAACAATTTGCTCGTGGGGATCGTGGGAAACGCCGAGTTGGCGCTCCAAGGCTTGCCCCCGAGCTCACCCGTGCGCAGCTACCTCGAAGAGCTCGTCAAAACCGCCAACCGCGCCGCGGGGTTGACGAGTCAGATGCTCCATTATTCGGGAAAGGGCCGCTTCGTGCTCGAGGACATCGATCTGCGCGACCAGATCCATGACCTGCGCGAGCTGCTCAACAGTAGCGTCAGCAAGAAGGCCCTGATCGAGCTCGATTTCGCCGAAGATCTCCCCCTGATCAGCGCTGACGTCACCCAGATTTGCCAGATCCTGATGAACCTGGTGATAAACGCCTCTGAAGCCATCGGAGAGGCGCAAGGGCGCATAAGAATCGGAGTTGAAGCGGGTGTTTGCGAGCGCAGCCGTTGCTGCCGCGATGAGATCCCGGGCGCAACCCGAAGGCCCGCGGCCCCATGCGTGATCCTAGAAGTTGCCGATGATGGCTGCGGCATGGATGAGGCGACGAGGGCAAAGATGTTCGAGCCCTTCTTTACGACGAAGTTCACGGGTAGAGGCTTGGGAATGGCCGCCGTGTACGGGATCATTCGGGGTCATGAGGCAGGGATCGAGGTGAACAGCACACTTGGCCACGGCACCATCGTCAGGATCCACTTTCGAGCGAAAGGGGAGCTGGCCGCCGCGAAGCAAGGCGCTGAGCAGCCCACGGAACATTGGCGGGGAGCTGGAACCATCCTGCTCGTGGATGACGAGGACGTGGTTCGCGAGGTCGCCTCCGAGTTGCTCAAAGAGCTCGGCTTTTCGGTGGTGACCGCCTCAGACGGTGTTGACGCTGTCGTGCTCTTCCGTGAGCGCCACGGGGAGATTGCTTGCGTGATCCTCGATCTGACCATGCCGCGTATGAGCGGCGAAGAGGCCTACCGAGAGATCCGAAAAACCAGCGCGGACGTGCCGGTCATACTGTCGAGCGGCTACGGCGAGCAGCACTCTACGAGACGCTTCGGCGAAGAAGGCCTAGCGGGTTTTCTTCGCAAGCCCTACCAGTTGACAACATTGATCGATACCTTGCGGACGGCGCTAGCCTCCACATCTCGCCCTCTCAGCTGACGAAGCTCGGATCGATTGTTGCTCTTGAGCCGGGCAGATCGAGCCGGCGGCCACTGCGGGCGCGTCGCCAATGTCTCAACCCCGGGGAGCGGGAGCCTCGGAGCACGAAATGCTCACCGGCCAGCTGCCGTTCTCCGGCACGGTGGCTCACGCGACTCGAGTCCTTCTTGCCACGTCAGGGACAAACGACGGTTACATCCGCACGGCTGAGAACGTGAGCGAAGGCTTCGGCGACGTCTTTCCCGAGCTGCCGAAGGCGCTCGCAGCGCCTCAATCGATCACCCAATCGATTACACCAGCCTAAGTTGTCGGAATTATTGTGCGAAGGAGGGGACTCGAACCCCTACAGTGTTTCCACCACTAGCACCTCAAGCTAGCGCGTCTACCAGTTCCGCCACCTTCGCGATGTGGGCCGGCCGAAGCTACCCTGACCAGCTGGGTTGTCAAGCCCCCTTCGTCATTCTGCGTCTGTGCTGGACCCAGCGTCCGCGCGGCTGGCGGTTTCGACCCGGCGGCGCTCGACGATGGCGTCCGTCAGCTCACCTGGGGAAAAGGGCTTTCGTACCCACAATACATCGGCGCGCGGCTGGACGCTGACGCTGCCGCTGATGGCGACCACAGTCAGGTCGGGGTTGCTGGTGCGCGCCATATCCACCGCTTGGTCCAGGCTGCCCTCTCCTTGAAGGGGTGAAAGATCCACCAACAGCACGTCCCAGTTGCGGCTCTCGAGCGCGGCGCTGAGGGCTGGCGCGGTCGTCACTGTGGTCAGCTCGGCGCCTCGTGCCATCAGGCTGAGCTCGAGCAACTCGACGACTGCGGCGTCATCCTCGAGCAACAACACCCGCAACCCGTCGAGTCGCGCTCGGGCGCGCGCTGGGGTCGACTGCGGCCCGGCGCTGACAGGCGGCTCGTCGCTCAGCGGCCACACAAGCTCGAAACAAGCGCCTTTCGTGCTTTCGAGCAAGCCGAGCTGTCCACCGTTCGCTTGTGCCAGCTCGTAACTGTGACGCAGCCCGATACCCGCGCCGCCGCTGCGTGTACTTTCACCATCGATGAAGATACGGGCGCGTCTCTCAGGTGCGATCCCCGGCCCCTCGTCGCTTACGACAAAACGTGCGGAGTGCCCCTCGGTGCGGTCGACGAGCAGCGATACGCAGCTGTCCGCGGCACTGGCGGCTATCGCGTTGAGCACCAAGTTGATGAGCACGCGCCACAGGGTGGTGGGATGAACGACACTTGCGCCGGCGGCGTTCTCGCCCAGCTTCAGCTGAAGCTCGACTCCCTTGGATTGCGCCTCGAGCAGCAAGTCGTCGATGACCCGCTCGGCAAGCGTGGTTGCACGTTCTGGCGGGGGCGCGTCGCCTTGGGCACCAATCGTCTGGCGCATTTGCTCGCGGGCCAAATGGGCGTGGCTGGCGGCTCGCTGCAGGGCGTAGATGACGTCCGGATTGTCGCTGGCGCTCTGCCGCGCCCGCTCGACCCATCCGAGTATGACGGTGAGCGCGTTGGTCGTCTCGTGAATGGCAGCGGCGAGATCAGCCCCCACGCCGTCTCGATCTCGATCTGCCATCAGCGCACTTTAAATCAACGAGCCTAAATCTCGAACACATATTCGGTTGTCGAATGGACCCCACTGCGAGCTGCGGCCCAAGGGGCCTCACTGTGAGATCGATGCTGGCAGTAGGAGCGTGTACCTACCGTTTTCATCCGCGGTGGTCTCGGCAATCTGAATGGCTGTTGGCCGGTCCAGCTCGTTGTCGGACGTCGATTCGGGGGCGAGCCAGGCGCGGATCACTGCGTGCTCGATCCCTTCCCCAAACGGTGAGCTGAGCGTGCCGTGGAGGACTACTGGATTGGAAATGGGCAAGGTGCCGAGATCGGTCGTATTGGGTTCGTTGGATTTTATGGTGACTCGAGGTCGCACCAACCATGGCATTTGCGAGGCTTGTGGCGGCTGCATCGACATGTCGAACATCCCTGGATCTACAGCCAAGGCGAAGCTGCCGTTGCCGCCCGTCACCGTCGTCGCGCTGTTCGGCTCCACTTCCGAAGCGGTCAACACGCCGTACAGATAGGTCTCCGCTTCGGCGCCCGCAGGTGCCAGCAAAGTAGGGATCTCGTACGCCGGCGCTCCCTGGGGAGTGAGCGCCACACCCGTCAGGCTGGTCTTGGGATTGACCGAAATGGTGCGGCCGTTGCCGAACTTGTCGTCCGGAATGTCCCAAGTTGCCTCTGTCATTGCCAAGTCGGTTCCGACAGAGGGCACCGCGACCATGCGGTAGCTGCCCGGCAGCAGGGTGACTACGAAATCGCCGCTGGCGTCACTGTTCACGGTGTTCTTGTAGGAAACGAAGCCGTTGGCAGCCAAGATGGAGGTGGATTGGATGTAGATCGTGGCTGGGACTCCCTGCTTGGTGATGGTCGAGATCACCGATCCAGTCCCTGTCGCAGCGGCAGCCGAAATCAATGAGTTAACATTCAGCTCGACATTGCCGTCGTTGTCCAAGTCGACGGAAGCCAAGGGCCAGAACATGACGGGCATGCCCAAGGCTTTGGCTTCATCAGGTGGTGTGAGGCGGATGACAACATCCGTTCCTTCTTTGCCAACCTGGTCGTCCCAATACTGCAACAAGAATGAGGCCGGCTTGCCTTCTTCGCCCTCTGGGTTGACGCGCGTCGAGATGGTGCGGCCGTTGGTGTCCTCGAGCAGCTCGACGGTCCAGTCGCCCAGACCGCCAGCGTCGAAATCACCTTTCAGTGTCTTGGGAAGGCTCTTGCTGTTGACGATGAGCCCCTGCGAGTTGCTTAGGTCGAAGTTCTTCAGCAGCGTTGGGGGCACCTGGCATTTGGGGTCTGAGATGGCGGGCCGGAAAAAGAGATCGTAGTTGCCAGGCGGCACGTTCAGCGCGATCGCGTTGTCGTCGCTGCTCTCGGATTCGGTGGAGTAGGCCGTCAGGGGAATGCCCAGCGGCGTGTTCGAAGGAGTCACCTGCAGAGAGATCGGTACCGAGTTGTCCGCTCCCAGCGCACCTTCGCAGCCTTCGGGCACCTGCGAGAGCGTAAACTGGGCGGTCAGCTCGACGGTGTCTTTCAACACCAAGTTGAGCGACTCGTAGTAGCCGCTTGCCTGTTCGCCTTGAAGCTGGGCGCTGAGGTCGATCAATGTGGAAGTGCCGGCTGCAAAACGCGACGCGGCTGGAATGTCGACCTGCAGAACCAACCCGGTCAGGTCGGCCTTGGTGCTCACGCACATCCCGTTGAGGCAGACGCCGTCGGCGCCGCAGCCTGAGCTTGCCTCACAGCTGTTGCTCAGCGCGTCGAGCTCGGCGGCCAGCGGCAGACCGCAGCCGCTGGCCAGCGCAAGTAGTATCGCTCCAAACGCCAATGGCGCGTGGGCAGAACGGGTGCTTTTTGGTGCTGACATTACTCTTGTGGGTCGGCGGAGCCGCAGTACTGGTATTCGCCTGTTCCGGTGATGGCGCAATCGCTGTAGACGCAGGAATCGATGTCTTCACATAGGGTCACGAACCAGGTCAACGTTGCGAAGTCGTTGTCATCCGCGGGGCACCAGTACTCGGGGGGCTCCTTCTTGGTTTCGTGGGTCACCAGCATCGTTACCGTGTGACACCCCAGGGGTATGTAGGCCGACGGCTTCCAAGGGATGCCGATATCTCGTGGACCGTCGGCCAGAGTCTTCGGAGCCATCGGCGCTCCAGGCTGCGCGTAGATCCATGGCGATTCGTCGGCTCCGGCTTTGCCGTAGTCGATGAGCAACACGGTGGTGAGATCGTCGTCGCCGTCTTCGGAAAGGACTTTCGCTTCAAACTTGGGCAGCGTGAAGTTGTGCTTCAGATCGATAGCGCGAATGAACTCGGTAGTTGGAAGGGTGGGGACCAGCTGCGGCGCGGTTCTTCCTGTTGGGGAGAAATCTGGCGATTCCGTGACCAAGCAGCCAAGCTGGGTCCCTGCACTGGATACGAGCAGAGCTAGAATCACGACCTTCACAGCAAATCGGGGTTGCGAGGATCGTGCCAGTCCGCCGCAAGTGTCTGAAATTACGTTTCTTGCAACAATTGACTCTGGCATTGGTGTCACAGTTTGTGCGGCTTGGTGCCGCCCGTTGCGCGGGTGTGCGTGGTTATTCTAGCAGCGCGCGCCAAAAATGGCCGCCGCCTGTGTGCTAGCGGCGCGGTGGTGGGGCTGTGGCGCGGCGCCAGCGCGCTTCGGCGTATTCGGGCAAGAGCGACAGGTCGAACAGGTCGGCAACTTGCGGGAACGCACAGAGCTCCCTCAGGCTGTCGGCTCCGCGCAGCGGTCGGGAAACAGGTAGCTCCAAATCGTCGACGACTTTCGCAATTACAGTAACGAGATCACCGCAGGCAAACAGGCCAGCGCGGCGTTGGGTGCGCGCGGCATTATCTATCGCCGCCTCGACTGTGAGCTCGCCTACGTCCACGCACAATTCCCGTAGCCTTCGCTCGGTCGCTCCCCCGACGACGTGCCAGAGATCTTGTGCGATGCGCAGTTGCTCTGGGCTCGCGTCCGAAACCGACTCGCTGCGCGCCGGGCCAAATGCAGCGACCATCGCTTGCAACAGATGGTGGGTGCGTCGCTCACCGATCCCGCCGACGAAGGCCAGTTGCGGTGTGGCTCCTGCCAGGCCGTAGCCAATGGTGTAATGCAGCATCGGAGTGTAGTGCTCTGCCGAGCCTTCCAAGATGGTTGCCAGTGGTGTGAGCAGCGCAATGCGAGTCTGCAACGGACCGCTGCTGCGCCTGCGATGGAACAGGCGAGGCCCCCCGAGATCGAGCAGCCGTGACAATGCCCCGTAGATGCGTCCGATCGGGGTGGACGCGCCAGCCACGACGCGGTCTGTTCCGGCCAGGTCGTAGTCGCCAATCTCGCGGCGCATCATACCGGTCTCACAGATGAGGCCGAGCGCTTCGTTGACCGTGCCGTCCAAGCCGCCAAAAAGGAGCTTGGTGGTTGCGTCCGACTGGGCCGGCAAATCCTCGAGCGGTGGGGGATCGTGACCAGCGACCAAATCCGGGTTGAAGGCTGCTAGCACGTGGTCGATTGCGCGGGAGAAGGGAACGTTGTTGTCAGCCCGTGCCGCCGCCCGCAGATTGGAAAGGCAGCCGCGATCGCCGCGCCTCAAACGGGCTTGATAACGACGCACCGACAGGACATCGCGGGTGCGCCGGCCACGCTCACGCTCGTAAAGCGAGACCAAGTATTCGCCTGCGTCAAAGGAGCCATCGATCAGCTCTTTGAAAAGATCCTCCTCTTTGGGACCGAGCAGATCGGGCATCGTGGGAGGCTTGCGCACGCCCGGTGGGCGCGGATGTTGTGAGCTTGGTGGGAAGGCAATGGGAGCTGCCTCGATGTCGAGGTTGCGCAGGCCCTCACTCGGCAAGCTGGCCGGCGCGCGGCTGCTCACTGACCTGCGGCTGCTGGAGCCTCGGCGACCATGAGGGGGCTCGGAGCTGGCAGCGGGCATGCTCGAGACCGGCGCGCTCGAGCTCGGGACTTTTACAAATGGCAGGCTCGAGGGCGGAGCCTGGCTCGAGGAGCTACGCGACGAAGATGAATCGGGCGGCGAAGCCGAATGAGGCGGGGCGCTCGACGCACCAGCCGGTGCGCTCTGCGTTGGGCGCTCCGAGCTCCAAGCCAGACTACCGGGCACCTGATCGGCAGGGGCGCTCGATCCCCAGCCCAGGTTCTGGAGTGACTCAGGCGGCTCGCTCGATGCTTTGTCGGTTACGTCGGGAGGAGGCGCCGAAGCCCAGCGCAGTCGCTTGAGGGACGCTTGCCGCGGTCGCGGGGCGGGCTCTCCAAACCAGTCTGCATGGCGCTGGCGGGCATTGAAACGCGTATCAGCTTCAAGACTTGCCCGTTCGAGATAGCGCGCAGCCAGCTTGTCGTCGCCAAGCTCGTGCGCCGCGTCTGCTGCGTCGAGGGCGACCCGTCCCCGTGAACGTACGGCTTGCAGATTCTCGTCCATCACGCGCTGATACAGATCGAGCGCCCGGCGCAGCTGCTTTTTGCGGATCAAGCGCTCCGCTACGGCGATGCAGACCAATGGCGTTTGGCCAATCTTCTCCCAGTGGCCCTGCAGCTCGTGCATGGCGGCGCTCGTGCCCTGCACAGCATCGAGCAATTCCACCAGGAGGAAAGTGTGCAAGTCACGCTCCGCTGTGTCCAACAGCTCCGTGATGGTGCGTAATTGCTTGATGGAGCTGCGTGCTTCGGCCGGCGTGCCTGCTCCTCGAAGCTGGTAGTCCATGCGTACGGCTTCCAGACAATCGACCGCTTGCAGGCGACTCTGCTCATCGGGTGCTTCGTCCAGGGGTCGTGTACGTGGCCCAGGCGCACTGCTGGTTGCGGGAGGTACGCTCGACTCCTCGGCAGCCGGGCTGCTTTGGGCTGATTCATTCAGCGCTTGTGGAGGCGTGCTGTCCAAGGCGCGCAGCGACTCGCCAGGTCTGCCGGTGCTGCTCTTGGGGCTTCGCTCAGCACCAAGCGCTTCGAGTGCCTCTTGCGCCTCGGCCAGGCCCGCTTCGTCGCCAACTGTGCGCGCCACGCTGATTCGAAGCTGCAACAGCTTGGCCGATTGTGGTAGGCCACGAGTTGCATCGAGCAGCTTCTTGGCCGTGTTGGGTTTGTTGGCCGCCAACAGGGCTTCGCAACAGCGCATGATGTCGCGAAGTCTCTCGGTGATATCGCTTACGCAGCGGGACGCACGAAGCCACAACTTGGCGGCCAAGGCATGCAGTCCTTGGCGATCGCGCAAATCTGCCAAGTAGCGCAGCGCGGTGACATCCTCGCCTGACTCTTCGAGCACGCGTTCGAGCTCGTCGCAAGCGTCATCGAGGCGGTCGAGACGTTGCTCGAGCACCGCGGCGAGGCGCAAGCGGATCAGGCGCCGTTGTTCGTCGTTCTCGCACTCCGCAGCTCGGGCAGTGAGCATTCTTGCGATGGTCGCATAGTCGCCGCGATCGCGTGCTGCGCGCTCTGACGCTGGGCTCAGATCCCACGGCGGCTCATCTTCATTCGGTGCCTGCTCGATCTCGATGTCGAGGTTCAACCCCTCAACCTCTTGCTGCGGCTCGGGCTGTGGCTCGGGCTGTGGCTCGGGCTCTGGCTCTGGATCGATCTCGAGCGTTTCCTCGTCGGCTTGCCATTCTTCGCCGATCGCCGCCTTGGGTGATGGCGCCACCCGCGTGAGCTCCAAAGCGACCACCTCTTCTTGCTGGGGCTGAGCAGGTGGTGGGCTTGGTGCGGCGCTGCGACGTGTCAGCTCGAGTGGGATCTCCTCCTGCTCGTCCTCTGCTTCCGCTTCGGCGTATTCGATTGCAGCGTCGGCTTGCTCGGCCGCTCCGGCCAGCGTCTCGGTTTC
>CAZRGL010000006.1:40332-51509 GCA_964599485.1 uncultured Polyangiaceae bacterium | reverse complement strand
GTACACCGCGAAAGCGAGTCCAGCGAATGAATAGGTGGCAAGCGCCCAGCCGGCCCACTCGAGGATCTCGCCGAGGTAGTTCGGACAGGAGATCCATCGGTAGGCGCCGCCGCGAGGAATGCGATAGCCCTGCTCACCAGGTTTTCGGAGCTCGAGCAGGATCTTGTCCGACTGGGTGTTGAGCAGCCACCCGCACGCAAACAGTGTTGCTCCAAAAAGGAACCTCGGATCGGCCAACCAGTCGTTTGAATAGCGACCTAGCTCGGAGATCCAACGCGCGTTGACGTAGGCATTCGAGCAGTTGAACAGGATGCCCATGGCCATGACCATGATGGGCATGCGCTTGGAGGAGGTGCGGAGCCGAAACGGAAAGATGAACGTGCGATTCACGTAGTGGCATTGCCAGATGGCCAGGAGCACCAGTGGGGTGAGCGTGAAGCGCTGGGCTCCGGCCAAATAGACACCCGTGAAGCCCAGCACTGCGGGGCACTCCATCAATATCCAGCCGAGGCGATTGGGTACGCTCGGCCCCCAGCCCTTGCGTGCATGACGTCCGTAGGGGGCGGTCAATACCAACAGCGCGACAAAGGTGAGCGCAGCGAAGCCAAACAAGGCCAGCACCAGATAGTGGTGCAGCTGGGCTTCAGCGATCATGGGCCGCCATTCTGATCAATCTTGAAGGTCTGATCAATCTTGAAGGTCTGATCAATCTTGAAGGCCTGACCACTCATGACGGGCTGGTCGGTTTGGCCGCGCTGGCGAGGCTTATCTTCCCCGTCTGGTCGAACCACTCGTAGATGTCCGCGACTGTGTCTCGCAGCGGTCTCGGCGAGAAGCCCAGCTCATCTTCGGCCTTCTTGGTCGACAAGCGCCTGTTGGCGCGCAGAGCGTGCAGCCCCTCGCTGGTGTAGAGCGGCTCGATGCCGAACAACGTGTTGCCCAAAGTCATGAAGGGAGCCCCGAGCCCAGCGAGCCACATCGGTGTGACCAGGCGCGGCGCTGGCACACCGGTCACCTCTTCTGCCAGCTCAGCCAATTGGCGCACAGAGCGCCATTCGCACGACAAAATGTAGCTCTCGCCCGTTCGCCCTTTCAGCTCCGCGGCCATCGCGCCAGCGACGACATCGCGGGTGTCCACCCAGTGGAATCCTCCGTCGACGAGCGCAGGCAGCTTGCGCGCAAACAAGTCGAGAAAGACCTGACCCACGCGCGAGACGCGATAATCCAACGGACCCATACATCCGACGGGGTGAACGATCACTGCGTCCAGACCGCGCTCGACCGCGTCACGTACCGCCCGCTCACCGTCGTTCTTGGAGCAGTCGTAAGCAGGATGGTGCGGTTTGGCGCGCGGGCCGGTTTCGTCGAGCACGCGGCTCATGTCATCCAGATCGAAGGCGTGGATGGAGCTGAAATGGATGAAGCGTTTCACTCCACAGGCAAGCGCGGCCTCGGCTGCATTGCGTGCGCCATCGACGTTGACGCGACGAACCAGCCCACCTTGGGGACCTGTGATCGAGATGTGGGCGGCCAAATGGTAGACGACCTCGGCTCCCTCGAAGGCTTGGCGCAGCGACGCCGGGTCGCACACATCCGCGGCGATGGTGTCGAGCTCCAACCCATCGAGCGCTGAACAATCACCGTGCAGCACGGCGCGCACAGCCCGCCCCTCGTCCAGTAGCGCGCGCACCAAGCTTGCGCCGATGTGGCCTGTGGCCCCAGTGACTGCGACAACCATCGCGCCTTGTGTAGTCCTGTACGCCTAGAGCGACAATCGGTTTGAAACCTACTGCAACGCCCGCATTGAACCTTTGTCGTCAGCGGTTCAATCGACCTGGCCGCTTGCTTGGCGCTTCAAGTTGAGCCCTACGAGGAAAATCTCGTAGCTGACGTCACGGACCGCTTCGGGCCGCATCACGCGAACCCGCTCGAAGTGTTGGCGCAACAGCGCTCGCGCTTCGGGAAAATGACCGCTCATGAACAGCTTGCCGACGAAGCTGCCGCCGTCGACCAACAGCTCGGTCGCTAGCCGCGCCGCCTGACAGAACAAGTCGTAGCTGCGCAGCTTGTCGGTGGGTTTGTCCCCCGTGGTATTGGGCGCCATGTCGCTCACCACGACATCGAAGGGGCCGCGCTCGAGGAGCTGTTCGCCCATTTCCAGCGCGTCGCCCTCGAGCAGCTCGAAACGGCAGGGAAACTCGAGGGCAATGGGTTTGAGATCTATCGCGACCAGTTTGCCTTCGGCCCCAATTCGCTCAGCGACCAATTGTGACCAAGAGCCGGGGGCCGCACCCAGATCGAGCACGCGACCACCGCGCTTCAATAAGCGTAAGCGACGGTCGATCTCCTCGAGCTTGAAGACGCTGCGAGCCACATAACCGGCTTCCCGAGCCTGATTGGCCCGGGCATCGGGGCGCCGATACGGGTTTCGTTGTCGACGCGCCCGTGGCCGCCGCCTAGCCATCTCAGCTCTTCTTCTTGAGGCTCTTCTTCACTGCGCCTTGGATGCGCACGACGCTATCGGGCGCGCCGGGCACCGTTCCCTCGATGAGAATGAGCTTCTTTTCCGGGATGAGCTTGGCCACCTTCTGGTTGAGCACGCTGACAACCTTGTTGCCGTGCTGGCCGGGCATTTTTTGGCCTGGAAGCACGCGCCCCGGCGTCGTCGTCGTGCCGATGGATCCGCCGTGGCGTGTCCACTCGTGAGCGCCGTGGCTCGCCTTCGCGCCAGCAAAGTTGTAGCGCCGCATGACACCAGTGAACCCGCGGCCCTTGGACTTGCTCTGCACGTCGATGTACTGGCCTTCTTGGAAGATCTCGTCGACCTTCAGCTCTTGGCCGATTTCGTAGTTGGCAACGCGTTCGGCTGTGGCACGAACCTCGCGCACGATGCGCGGCGTCTTCTGACCGAGCTTCTCGAATGAGCCCGTCAGCGCCTTGGTGCTGTGCTTAGCTTTGCGCTCGCCCAAGCCGAGAATCAGTGCGCTGTAGCCGTCTTTGTCTTCGGTGCGCTTGCCGACCACCGTGCAGGCCGCTTCGACGACGGTGCAAGGAACGACCGTGCCGTCATCTTTGAACAGCTGGGTCATCCCCAGCTTGAGTCCCACGAGTCCGGGATTGGTATTCATGTAAGCCCTCTTGTTGCGCTCCACAGCAATTGGTTGGAGTGACTCTATTTTTTCAACTGCCTCTGCGCCACGTCCGGTCTGGAGCGCCCTGGACCGGGACCCGTGAGGGCCAAGCGATTTGGCAGGGCGCGAATACTAGTGATTCGTGCGAAGAAGTGAAGCGAAAAACAGAGGGGCGGCCCTTGACGTCGCACGGATGTCGGGTAAGGTACGCCCCCCTGCTCGGGCGCCCGCTCGGGTCATGCGAGCACAACCGCTTGCTAGGACCAGGAACACAGGTCACACTCTGTTCCTAAGCTTTTTTCATTGATCAATTGCGGGGCCCAATCCCGCAAAAAACGACTACGGGTCCGAAACATGAGTCGAAGGCGGATCCTTGCTAACCTGCAGGTTGGCGAATACTTGCCGCCTTTTTTGTCGTATGACATACCGCGTTAATAGCCGGTCAGGTCTTCACCTCGGCACGGCCCGCAACGGACCTTTCGAATAACACGTGTGTTTGAGTTCTTGGAGGACTGGAAATAATGAAGCGTAATCTATTTTCGCTGCTCGGCGCCGTCAGTGCGCTCGCGTTGGCTGCGGCCGCCGGCTGTACCACGAAGGATGACCCGGACGGAACTGGTGGAAGCACCGCCACCGGCACCGGCACCGGCACCGGCACCGGCACCGCCACCGGCACCAACACCGACACCGGCACCGGCACCAGCACCGGCACCCCGGGCAAGTGCCTCGACAAGTGCCCCGCGAGCTGCGGCGTCGACCCGAAGGGCGACGACACGGACTGCCAAACCTGTGCAGCAACCGAGTGTGGCGACGAGCTGACGGCATGCTTCAACGACGCTCCTGCCGGCAGCGGCGGTGCGGGCCCGTGCCTCACCTGTTCGGAGTACATCAGCTCCGAGACCGAGGTCGATCCGGAAGACCTCTGCCCAGAGTCCCTGACGATCGCCTCGGCGCTCAGCGACTGCGTCTGCGGCTCTTCCGAGTAGTCAGTAGGCAAACAAGTACACGGGCAGCGGGCTGGTCTCGCTGCCCGTTTTGTTTTGTCTGAATCATCCGGGCTGGCGTGCTAGGCCAGCAAGCCATGAAGGCGATCATCATCGGGGCCGGTCGAGGCAGGCGACTCGAGCACCTGACGGAGGAAATCCCCAAGACGATGGTTCCAATCGTGGGGCGGCCCATGCTCGAGAGCATCCTCGAGGCGCTCGCAGCCGGCGGGCTCTCCAGGGCCGAGACCGTGTTCATTTGTGGCTACAAGGCCGAGGTCATACAGCGGGCATATCCCGATCTGAGCTACGTCGAGAACGAGGACTGGCCCAACAACAACATCTTGCTGTCGCTGTTGTGCGCCCGCGAGCAGCTGCTGGACGGCTTCGTCTCGACCTACGCGGACATCGTCTACCGCTCCGAAGCGGTCACCAAGCTGATGGCTTCCCCGCACGACATCACCCTGGTTTGCGATACGGGTTGGAGGCGGCGCTATGTCGAGCGGAGCGAGCATCCGGAAAGCGATGCAGAAAAGATGCGCGTCGACGGCGATCGGGTCGTGGAGTTATCTCGCTACATCAAATCGGAACAGGCCAGCGGGGAGTTCATCGGCGTGATGCGGCTCAGCGCAGCGGGCGCTCAGCGTTTCGTCCGGGCCTTCGACAAAGCAGAACAGCGCTTTGCTGCGCTTGCCGAGTTTCGGGAAGGTCGCAGCTTTCAGAAGGCCTACCTCATCGATCTGCTGCAGCACATGTTGGAAGAGGGTGAGCCCATCCACAGCGTCTTCATCGACGGCGGTTATATGGAAATCGACACCACACAGGACGCCCGCTTGGCCGATCAGTGGTGGGGCAGTGCCGGCTCCAAAGAAGCCAACAACACTACCAGCTGATGATCAGCTGAGACTCGACCCGCGGGGCGGCTTCCGAGGGGCTGGCTGAGGGCTGCATGACGTCGTCGATGTTGAGCACGCTCAGCGCTTTGAGCACGCACAGCCGCGTAGGCGCGTCCACGGTGCTCGAAGGGTCGACAGTCAGGGCAGTGCGGTCGGCCTCCGCTTTGATGGCGATCTTGACGAAGCCGCGCCCCGAAGTCTTGCATTGCTCGAGCGGATCGGTGACCGGATCAAGAATCGCTCCTGCTTCTCCGATGGTCATGCCGACCACGTCGGTCACTCGAATTTCCGGTCCGATCTGCAACGGCGTATCGACCAGCTGCGTGACGAGCTCCACTGGCTGCTCCACCACCACGGGGACCGGCGTCGCGGCCGCTACGGCGGGCTCGTCGAAGATGGGGGGCGCAGGTCGCTCCATCGACCATGTGCAACCCGCCGAGACTAGGGCTAATGCTACCAAGCTAGCGGTGCGCATGAGAATTCAGCAATCAGCGATCTTGCTGGATTTGGTCGAACGCTTTCATTTCACGGTCACCGGCCGACGAAAGGTAGGCGAGCGCCATGCTGCCTGCCATGAACAGGATCGCTAGCGCCGAGGTCAGTCGGGTCATGAAGTTGGCCGACCCGCGTCCGCCGAACACTTGGGTGGCACCACTTCCGAGCGATCCGCTCAGGCCGCCGCCCTTCGACTGCTGCAGCAGGATGACCAACACCAGGAACAGGCAGATGAAGATATGAGCAACGTTGATGATCGACTGAAGCATGGTCAGTGGCCCGTGCAGTGCGGGGAATAGCGGATGGGGAACCTAGTCCTTTTTGTCCTGCTGCGCCAGCTTCGAAGCGACCTCGATGATCTTGCTGAAGCTGTCGGCTTTGAGCGACGCTCCACCGACGAGCGCTCCGTCGAGGTCTGGCTGAGCGAGTAAGCCTTCGGCATTGTTGGGTTTTACACTGCCACCGTAGAGAATCCTGGTGACCTTGGCGAGCTCGGGATTGGCCTCGGCGAGCTGCGCACGAATCGCGGCGTGGACCTGCTGGGCATCCTCGGGACTGGCCACCTTGCCGGTGCCGATGGCCCAAATCGGCTCGTACGCGATCACGCCGAGACCGTCGCTGCGGCCGAGCTCGTCGATGAAGGCTTGAACCTGCCTGGAGACGACCTCGATGGTCTGCCCTGCTTCGCGTTGGTCGAGGGTTTCGCCCACACACACGATCACCTTGAGCCCGGCGGCGTTGGCGGCGGCGACCTTCTTGTTTACGGTCTCGTCGGTCTCACCGAACAGCTGGCGCCGCTCGCTGTGGCCGATGATCACCCAGCTTGCGCCGGTGTCCATCAGCATGCCCGCGCTGATTTCGCCTGTGAACGCGCCTGACTGCTCCCAGTGCATGTTCTGTGCGGCTAGTCCGACATCGCTCTTGGCTTCGCCGAGCTGGTGGGCAACTGCGGCCAGCGCTGTGAACGGAGGGCCGACCACCACGTCGACCTCGGTCAGCTTGCCGGCTGCATTGGCAATCGCTACCGCAAGCTCGCACCCGTCGGCTGCGCCTGCGTTCATTTTCCAATTGCCCGCAATGAGCGGGCGACGAGCTGAGTCCATGGAGCTCCTCCTGTTTGATAATCTCGTGGTCAGATCATCTTGTGTCGCAATGCTTCGATGCCCGGCAACCGTTTGCCTTCGATGAGCTGCAGCGAAGCGCCGCCACCGGTTGAGATGTGGTCGAAAGCGGCCGCAACCTCGTCGCCGGCTATGCGAACAGCGGCCGCACTATCGCCTCCGCCCACGACGGTGAAGCCGCTTGCTTTGCTCATCGCGTGGGCGACATCCATCGTACCCCGCGCGAACGGAGCCGACTCGAACAAGCCCATCGGCCCATTCCAGAACACCGTCTTGGCTCGTGCCAGCACGTTGGCAAAGCGAGCAATCGTTTTGGGTCCGATGTCGAGTGCGAGCATTCCTTCGGGCACCGCGTTGATGCTCACCTCGGCCCCGGTGGAAGCGTCGATGCTCTCGCCGACCATCAGATCCTCGGGCAGCAACAGCTCCACTCCTTGGTCGTTTGCTTTTTCGAGCAGGGAGCGGGCGAGCGCTAGCTTGTCCTCTTCGACGAGGCTGGCCTGCATGTTGTGGCCCTGTGCGGCAAGGAAGGTGTTGGCCATGGCGCCGCCCACGCAAATCGTGTTGCAGCGGCTGAATAAGGCTTCGATGACTTCGATCTTGTCGCTTACTTTGGCGCCGCCGAGAACCGCCACATACGGGGTGGGTGGGCCTTCGACCAACGCGCCGAGGGCGGCGAGCTCTTTGCGAACGAGCATCCCCGCGCCCCGATCCTGGATCACTTTCGGAAGTCCATGGACTGAGGCATGAGCGCGGTGCATCGCGCCGAATGCGTCGTTGACGTACACATCGCACAGCTCTGCTAGGGCCCGCACGAATTGCTCGTCGTCGTTCTTCTCGCCTTCGTGAAAACGCAGATTCTCGAGCAAACAGACTTGCGGGCCACCGCGCAGCTGACCGCCCACCGCTGCCACCCGCAAATCGTGGATGACCTTCTTGGGTGCATCGCCGATGCAATCTTCCGGCAGGTGTACTTCGTAGCCCGTCAGCTCTGCCAAGCGACTGCCCGTCGGCTCGAGCGACATCCCGTCGACGCGTTTGCCCTTGGGGCGGCCGAGGTGCGACGCCACGATGACTTTGGCGCCGCTCTCGACTGCGAACTTGATCGTGGGCAGCGCAGCCCGGATGCGCGCGTCGTCGGTGATCGCACCACTGCTCTTGTCCAGTGGTACGTTGAAGTCGACGCGGATGAAGACCCGCTTGTTGGCGAGCCAGTCGCCCTCCTCCAGCGGTCCGAGCTGCAGCTGCTCGATGGTGGAAATGTCGTCGAACGAGGTCACTACAGCTTCTCGCCAACCAATAGCGACAGGTCCACCATGCGGTGGGAGAAGGCCCACTCGTTGTCGTACCAGCTGAAGATCTTCACCATCTTGTTGTGCAGCACGCGCGTGAGCGTGCCGTCGAGAATGCTCGAGGCGGGCGCGCCGATGTAATCGCCGCTCACCAGCGGGATCTCCGAGTAGTCGAACACGTCCTTGAGCGGCCCTTCGTTGGCAGCTTTCTTCATGGCCGCATTGACCTCGTCCGCGTTCGTCTCTTTCTCGGTCTCCACGGTGAGGTCGACCAGTGACACGTCGAGGGTGGGCACGCGCACGGCCATGCCGTCGAACTTGCCCTCGAGCTCCGGGAAGATCGAATAGATCGCCTGGGCAGCGCCGGTCGACGAGGGCACCATGTTGACGGCGGCAGCGCGGGCGCGTCGCAGATCGCCTTTGCGGTGAGGCACGTCGAGCAGCGCTTGGTCGTTGGTGTATGCGTGAATGGTGGTGAGCATGCCGCGCTGGATGCCGAAGTTGTCGAGCAACACCTTGGCGGGCGGGGCGAGGCAGTTGGTGGTGCACGAGCCACAGGACAAGATGTTGTGCTTGGCGGCTTCGTACTTGTCGTGGTTGCAACCCATGACGACGGTCAGGTCGCCGCCTTTGGCGGGCGCGCTGACGATGACCTTCTTGGCACCAGCATCCAGGTGCAACGTCGCCTTGTCGCGGGTTCGGAACAGACCCGTGCACTCCAGCGCGATATCGACCCCCATCTCTTTCCAAGGTAGCTTGGCGGGGTCGCGTTCGGCGATGATCTTGATTTTGTTGTCGTCGATGGCGATGTGGTCTCCATCGACGCCGACCTCTGCACCGAACGTGCGGTGGATGGAGTCGTATTTGAGCAAGTGTGCAAGCGTTTTGGAGTCGGTCAGATCATTGATCGCGACGATCTCCAAGTCCTTGACACCTCGTTGCTGGATAACGCGAGCGATGCATCGCCCGATTCGACCGAAACCATTGATTGCGATCTTCGTGGCCATAGTGTGCTCCTACCTGGCTTGAGGCTGGCTTGTGGCTTGAGGGAGGAACGTGTTAGCCACGCGCCCGAGGCCGGTCAAGCGCAGACATGCCGCACGCGCGCTTTGCTGTTACGGGGCGGCGGCGCTGAATTGACCCAGCTTTCGGAACCGCTGATAGCGCTGGTCGACCAGTTGCTGGCCGTCGAGCTGATCGAGCTCAGCCAGGCTGCGCTTCAAGGCCTCATCGAGCGCTCGTGCGGTCGCGTCGGGGTCTTGGTGCGCCCCGCCCGGCGGCTCAGCGATGATCTCCTCGACCACTCCGAGTCGCAGCAAATCCGACGCAGTGATCTTGAGCTGCTTGGCCGCTTCGGGCGCACGGCTACCGTCGTTCCACAATATGGCCGCACAACCTTCGGGAGAAATCACCGAATAGCAGCCAAATTCCATCACCATCATGCGGTTTGCGACCCCCAGGGCCAGCGCTCCGCCCGAGCCGCCTTCGCCGATGATGCACGCCACGATGGGCACGCGCGCCCGGGCCATCGTGGCGATGGAGGCGCCGATGGCCTCGCTCTGGCCCCGTTCCTCGGCGCCCAAGCCAGGGTAAGCGCCGGGGGTGTCGATGAAGGTGAAGATCGGCAAGCCGAACTTCTCAGCAGTTTCGAACAACCGGGCTGCTTTGCGGTAACCCTCGGGATGAGGCATACCGAAATTGCGTTTGACGTTGTCCTTGGTGCCCCGACCTTTTTGGTGTCCGACCACCATCACCGAACGCCCGTGGAATTTGGCTAGGCCGGCCACGATAGCTGCGTCGTCAGCGAAGCGCCGGTCGCCATGAAGCTCGACCCAGTCTGTGAACAGACGATCCACGTAATCGAGCGTGTAGGGACGGTTGGCGTGCCGAGACAGCTGCACCTTCTGAATGGGTGTCAGCTTTGCAAATAGCTCGCGGGCCACCTTGGCGGTTTCGACGCGCAGTTGCTCGGCTTGCTCGCTGAGCGAGGCGTCTTCCTCGGCGAGCGTTTCGACCTCGCGCACGCGTTCGAGTAGCTCGACGACGGGTTTTTCAAAGGGCAGAACGACCGTAGCCACCCGCGCCTTTTATCACAGGCGCCGGCATCGGCCTACGCGGTGTGGTGCGACTCGCCCGTGTCGTGATCGGCGAGTTGCTTGGCCGTCGAGGGGATTTCGGAGGGCACCTGGGCGCTCTTGCGCATGCTGACGATGTTGAACACACGCATGGGCTTGTTCTTGCCACGGATGCGCATAGGCGCCAGCTCTTCGACCTCGAAACGAGAGCTCAGCTTCGAGCGCGTGTGCTCCGAGACCACGATCTGTCCCGCTAGCGCTTTGGCACAGAGCCGCGCCGAGACGTTGGCGACGTCGCCGATCACCGTGTAGCTGAGGGCCTTGCTACTACCGATGTAGCCTGCAACGAGGGGACCGGTGTGCACCGCGATGCCGACTCCGAGGGGTGGCTTGTCCTGCGCCATGCGATCGCGGTTGAAGCGCCCGAGCACTTCCGTCTGTTGCAGTGCGCAAACCACGGCGCGCTCTGGGTCGTCAGGATGCGAAACGGGGGCGCCCCACAAGGCCATGATGCCGTCGCCCATGAACTTGTCGAGGGTGCCCTCGTGCTGGAAGACGATGTCGACCATCTCCTCGAAATAGGAGTTGAGCATCTCGACGATTTCTTCTGGCTCGGTGTGCTCGCTCATGCGGGTGAAGCCACGGATGTCGCTGTTGAACACCGTACACTCGGTGCGGGCACCCCCCGGCTTGACGTCGACCTGGCCGCTGATCACCCTTTCGGCCACGTTGGGTGAAAGTAGCCGGCTGAGTCGCTCGCGGTTGAGCAGCTCGTCCTGCACCTGCTTGCCGAGCAAGTTGATCTCGATGAACATCGCGGCCTGGTTGGCCACGGCGCTGATCAACTCGAGATCCTTGGGCTGGAACTGCGCCAGCGATTTGGAGTCGAGCCACAGTGCCCCGAACAGCTCGTCGCCATGGAGCATGGGCGCGACGATGGCCGACTGGATCTGGTTCAAGATCATGCTCTTGCCCTTGGAAGCAGCGAAATCCATCGCAGCATCGTGGGTCAACACAGCTTTTCGATCCTCGACCACCTGCCGCATGATGGTGGTCGACACGCTTATGGCACCTTTGCCACCATCGTTGCGGTGACTGGCCACCGGCTGCATCGTGCCTTCTTCGTCCTGAAGGAAGATCACACCACGCTGCGCAGGAATGAAGCGGAAGATGCTTTTGAGGAT
>CAZRGL010000006.1:13530-40322 GCA_964599485.1 uncultured Polyangiaceae bacterium | reverse complement strand
GCGTCGCGGTGTCCTTCTCGTAGGCGATATCACGCGTGAGCTCATAGCTCAGCCGCAAGCGCTCGTAGTCCGCTCGCAGCAGGTTCATGTTGGTCGAGATGTCGTCAAAGGGGCGGAACTCCGCCTCGGTGGCGGCGATCTCGGCGCCGATTTGCCGCGCTTCGTCGTCCTGATCCACCCGGGTGGTGGTTGC
Organism: uncultured Polyangiaceae bacterium; assembly: GCA_964599485.1. GTDB lineage: Bacteria > Myxococcota_A > Polyangia > Polyangiales > Polyangiaceae > JAPYTK01. The sequence goes on along the minus strand of CAZRGL010000006.1, from coordinate 40,129 downwards.
CGGCATGGCTGGCAAGTACGCAGTGTTGAAGCCACGAGTGGGCGTGCGCAATGCTGCTGGTGGGGGGGGACGGGGTCGGCCCTGCGGTGGAAGACCTTGCGGGGCTGCGCCTACGGGAGCGGCGCGCGGTGGCGGCGGTCCGGGGGGCCGCGCTTGCCCACCAGCTGGTGGGGACTGCTGCCGAGCGTAGCCTGGCGCCATGTGTGAAGCGGGTGGTTGCTGTCGCACATAAGCTGGCTGTTGCTGGGACTGCACGACCGGGACGCCGGCGGCCGGAGTGCCCGAGTGCGGTGAGGCTTGCTGTTGCCAACCCGCTTGTTGTTGGCCTTGCCACTGCTGCTGTTGTTGCTGCTGTGGGGGCTGGGGCGATTGCGCTGCGTTGCCCTGCCAACCTTGCTGCGGAGCCGGCGGATATCCTGTTGCCGGTGCGTTCTCAAAGCACGCTTTTGTCTGACCTAGCGCGATTTCGTCACCGTGCTTGAGCTCCATCTCGCCGATCACGCGGTCGCGGTTGACGAAGGTGCCATTGAGGCTACCGAGGTCGCGCAGGACGAAGGTGCTGCCCCGAAGCTCGATCAGGCAGTGCTCCTTAGACACGATTTTGTCCAGCAATTGGATGGAATTGCTCGGATGCCGCCCAAGAGAATTATTCTGGCGGAGCTCAACGACTTGCTGCCCTTCAGCTGTCGACAGGACAAGACGCGCCATGAAATCGTGCTTCAGCTTACCTGGGCATAGGCCCAGTCTCAATCGGACTTTGTTCGCATTTTGTTGGTTGCATCACACCTGGGTGTTCGTTCAGTTTGCTTCGCCCTGCGCTGCGTGTAGGCAGAAATCATGGAAAAAGACCTTCTTTTGGCGCTTGATCAGGGCACAACAGGCTCCACAGCACTGGTCATGACCCAGGGTGGCAAGACCCTCGGTCGTAAGAACGTCGAGTTCGAGCAGCATTTTCCTCAGCCAGGTTGGGTCGAGCACGAGCCAGAGGACATTTGGCAGAGTATCGTCGAGGCGACCGCCGGCGCACTGGAGGCAGCAGGTGTCGATGGCAGCCGTATCGCTGCCATCGGGGTGACCAATCAGCGCGAAACTACCGTAATCTGGGACCGCGCCACCCAGAAACCGATCCATCGTGCCATCGTTTGGCAGGATCGACGCACTGCAGACCGCTGCGCCGAGCTGCGTGAGGCAGGCCATCTGGAAGAGACCCGTAAGCGCACAGGATTGGTGCTGGACCCCTATTTCAGCGGCACCAAGATTGCCTGGATTCTCGACGAGCACGAAGGCGCCCGCGCCCGCGCTGAGGCCGGAGAGCTAGCATTTGGCACCATCGACAGTTTTTTGCTTCATCGCCTCAGCGGTGGCCAAACCCATGCAACGGACGTCACCAACGCCTCGCGCACCCTTCTGATGAATCTGGCTACGCTCGAGTGGGATGGGTACATGCTCGAGCTGCTGAAGGTTCCTCGCCAAGTCCTGCCGAACATCGTCCCATCGGCTGCCCCGGTGGCGGTGACGAAGGGATTTGCTGGTCTTCCTGACGGCGTGCCCGTCAGCGGAGTCGCTGGCGATCAGCAGGCAGCGCTCTTTGGCCAGGCCTGTTTTGGTGTCGGAGACGCCAAGTGCACGTACGGCACCGGCGCCTTTGTGCTGACCAACATCGGTGACGAGCCCTTGCCCAGTCGCTTTGGTTTGCTGACCACGGTTGCCTGGAAGGTCGGCGATGAGGTGGCTTATGCCCTAGAGGGGAGCGCCTTCATTGCGGGTGCAGCGGTTCAGTGGTTGCGTGATGGGCTCGGTTTGATCCAGAGCGCGCCCGAGATCGAGGCACTGGCGCGGCAGGTCGAGTCGAGTCAGGGCGTGTACTTCGTGCCTGCGCTGGCAGGATTGGGCGCGCCATACTGGGATCCGCAAGCCCGTGGGCTCATCTGCGGGTTGACCCGTGGTAGCAGCTCCGCCCATTTGGCGCGTGCGGCGCTCGAGGGGATCGCCCATGAGGTCACCGATTTGCTCGAGGCGATGGCCGAGGACTTGGGGCAGCCGCTGGCGCGCATGCGGGTTGACGGAGGCGCTGCGGCCAACGTCCTGTTGATGCAAGAGCAAGCCAGGCTCGCCGCCTTGAGCATCGAGCGTCCAATCGACTTGGAAACGACGGCACGTGGTGCCGCGATGCTGGCAGCGGTGGGTGCGGGCCTCTTTTCGGACAAAGCAGACGCGGCCAGCATGTCGCCTATCGAGCGTACCTTTGCGCCTCCCGAGGACGATGACCGCGAGGCCGCCCGCAGCGGCTGGAAGGCGGCGGTGGCGCGGGCCCGTCTGTGAGTGTGATGGACCGCAAGGCCCCAGACTGATAGACCGTTCCGCGCGCAGCTACGTCGAGATCTATTGTCTTTTTGGAAGCTCTCTTACAGCTGCTTTGTTAATCTATTGGATCCGCCCACCTATATTGACTAACGACACGAACGCTTAATCCGGTTGGACAGCCCACCAGCTCAGCCTGCAGCGCGCTGGGTCCGGCCACGTTACGAGAGGAAGCCATGGTTGATCATCCTTCGGGCTCGCGCTCCGACGCGACCCCCCAAAAATGGCGTGACGTCCCCATCGACTGGGAAGCCCTCGAGGATGCCTTCGAGAACAACGCTCCCGAGGTGCATTCCTATTTGCACGTTCCCACCGGTGACGTCTTGCGAATCGTCGACGGTATCGCTGATCCACAAATGCACGCTCGCATCGCTGCGGACACGAATTACTTGCGCATCGAGCCGGTGAGCTCGCGCGAGCAGTACCGCTGGATGGAGCGCTACATTCCGATGGTCGAGGACAAGGATCTCGAGCATCGGCTCACCCGTGCCATCGACGGCAAGGGAGCGTTCCGCCGCTTCAAAGATGTGCTGATGGGCTACGGCCCCGAGCGTGAGCGCTGGTTTGCGTTCCGGAGTGAGCGATTGCGCATCTTCATGGAAGCCTGGCTCAACGCCCACACCCTCAACCCGGTCAAGCGACCTGTTTGGGTGCCTGAAATGGTACCTGAGGATCAACCGAGCCAGTCACAGCGCGCTGCCGCGACGCGACCGGCCGCGCGCACCACCGAAGCGCTCAGACGCCAGCTGCGCGACATCATCGCGGCCTTGGACACCAGCGATCTGGATACCCTAGCGGCATTTGGCGAGTTTTTGCGCACGCGGCGTGCGACCACGCCAGCGAGCAGCGATGAGCCAGGCGAAGCGGACGAGTTGGAGCCCGAAGCCAGCGCCGAGCCAGCTAGCGCCGAATCGCCGGTCGAAGGCGACGAGAAGCCTCCCTCACGCAAAGTCCCGGCCAAGCGCAAAGCCTCCGGATCAGGCGACTAGGAGCCTGTTTCGACCAGTTTGCTACCACCTTCCAGTGCTCGGCATCGACGCCCAGGGCTCTGTTGGAGCCAAGGCTCGTCCAGCTTGCAACAGCTCTACTGATTGCTGATCGGGCGAGCGGACGAACGCCATGCGGCCATCGCGCGGTGGACGCAGGATGGTCACGCCGCCTTCTTGCAGTCGCTGGCAGACCGCGTAGATGTCATCTACCTCGAAAGCGAGGTGGCCAAACGACCGGCCCACGCTGTAGGGCTCGTCGCCATCCCAGTTGTGGGTGAGCTCGATTTGCGCTGCGTCGCCCGCTGCCCCTGTGCTGAGAAACACCAGGGTGAAGCGCCCTTTTTCGCTTTCGCGGCGCCGCAGCTCCTTCAGGCCGAGCTTGTTGACGAAGAAGTCGAGCGCCGCGTCTAGATCACGCACGCGCAGCATGGTGTGCAGAAAGCGCATGCTGCCCTATAGCCTAGCTCCCAGCCCCAAAGACCTGTTTTCCGCAAAGCGCGAGTCCCTAGCGCCCTTTTTGGGCCGAGAACCTTTTTGGGCCGAGCACCTTTTTGGGCCGAGAAACTGGCGCAGCGGCAGCCACGACGCTCAGCACTCGGCGAGCGCTTCGTCGATCGCGCCTAGCACACCGCTTACCTCGGCGATGTCGTTGGGCCAGTGAGGAGCAAAGCGCAGCACGCCATCGGGCGTAGAGCACGAAACGCGTAATGGATCGATCGCCTGGAACAAGCTGATGACGTCGAGGCCCTCTGGCGGCAACAGTGACAGAATCCCGGAGCGGCCGGCGGGCTCAGCCGCTCGCAGGCTGCTAAAGCCGCGTTCGAGCAGACCTTCTTCCAGCAAATCGAGATACGCGCTCACGTGGGCAAAGATTCTCTCGACTCCAAGGCTGAGGATGCAGTCGAGCGACGCCTCGAGCGCGGCGGCCCCGACGGTGTTGCTCATGCCGCCTTCGATGAAGTCGGCGCTCTTGCGAATGGGGCGGTCGTAGCGAAGCTTGTCCGGGCCCTCGAAGAGAAAGGCGAGCGGATCGACATGGCTGAGCCAACCGGCAACATGCGGCCGCAGCTGCTCGACACGAGCCGGGTTGACGTAGACGAAGGCGAGCCCATCGAGACCCATCAGCCACTTGTGGCTGCCGCAGGACAAGTAGTCGATTCGCTGTTTTCGAACATCGACGGCCGTCACGCCGCAAGCTTGGATGGCGTCCACCGCCAGCTGTACGCCGGCCTGCTCACACAGCTTGCCGATGGCCTCGAGGGGCATCTGCAAACCGGTCTGGAACTGCACGGCGCTGACAGCGAGCAAACGCGTCTTTGGGCGGCGCAATTCTGCCTCGAGAGCCGACAGCAGCTGGGCCGGATCCTGAGCAGTGCGCGGTTGCGGAAGTAACTTCAACTCGAGATCGAACAGCTCCGCAGCGCGCTGCCACGGTGTGATGTTGGCGGGGAACTCGCCTTCGAAGCTCAGCACCCGGTCGCCTGATCTCCAAGGAAAGCACAGCGCGATGTCGGTGAGCCCGCGGGTGGTGTTGGCGCTGAAGGCGATGTCGTTCAGCTGACCGCCGACGAGCCCGGCGAGCTTGCTCTTCAGGCGCTGTCGCTGCTCGAGCCAAGACATGAAGGCGCCCACGCCGTCGCGGGCATAGTCCTCAGTCACTGCGTGCACCGCCTCGCGCACCGGCTTTGACGGTGGCGAAATGGCGGCGTGGTTCAGGTAGGCGGCAGGACGCAGCGTTTCGAACAGGCTGCGATCTCCCAAGCGGACAGCGCTGAGCATGCCCAAGCATATAGCCCAAGGCTGACGAGGCGCTGGGGGCAAGGTCGACGATTTCCATGCGACGAGCCCGCGCGGCTTCATCCGCGCAGTTCGCGTCCTTCATAGCTGGACCGTGAGGCGGTCGCAGACTGACCGTCGCATTGGTGGGCCCTCGGCCCTAGCCACTGCAGCACCGTGCGTTTGCCGTGGGCTGTCCGCTGGGTCGCTCGTGGTGACGTCAGGTGTGGGCGCCTCCTGCCCTCGAGGCGCTTGGAACGGTGACGCCTGTTGCTTGGCTGGCTGAAACATCTCAACCTGTCGGCAGTCGGCGACTTCTGCCGGCGTGAGCACTTGCGGTTGCTCGACAAGCTGGCTCGGCCGCTGCGGGGCTGGTTGCTCGCGTCGCTGCCGAGCTTTTTCGATGACGCGATCCAGTGCAGGAGCGCTGCCGCGAACAACGAACAACTGCCGCCGCACGCTCAGAAGGCAGAATGCGACAGACGGCAAAAGAGAGGTTCTCCTGACGCTCGCGCTCGGCCACATCGAGGCCATCGTTTCCCCAAGCTCGTCCCAGAACGACAAACACACCACGAGCAGTGCGCCGCGAGCTGCGGAAGCTCGCCCGCTGCCCACGAGCCCAGCAACAGCCAGCGCGCACACGCACCTGCCACCTAGGGAAAGCAAAGAAAGAAAGAAAAATGAAAAATCGCGTGGTCGTTGTTGCTAGGCACCGAGGCGAAAAATGAGGGGAGCACTCAGGGATAAACCGGATAAACCTTCTGGAACTAGTTTCGTGTGCTCAGTTTCATTGGCCCAAGGCCGCATGGAGTTGGCTCTCGGGGCTATGGACAGCTGGATTGTCCGTGGACAAGCCCAGCGGCGTTTGGTCTCCGCCGCCGCCATGTTGCGGGGCTTGACCACCGACAGCCCACCTGCCCACAGCGATTACGGCGGCGACGATTTTTTCAGTTTCCCTTTTTGTCCGTCCGTCGCATTCTACCTCTGAGCGTGCGCTGGCAATTGTCTATGGCTAGATGACTCCGTAGGACGATTCGTGCGTGACCATCACTCACGTCCACGACTTCAGCGCAACTCGAGCGCTTCTCCGAAGCTCGATCAACCGTCGGACCTTCTGGAAGGATGTGAACCGTCGCCATCAAGAGGGTCTTCGGACTGAGGTAGACGGAGCTGTGTTGTTCGCCAATGGGGGCTCGACCTCGAGGACAGCGATCGCATCCGGAGCGTCGCGAAGGCCTTGCACGAGCAAGCGCCGAGCGTGATGGCCCTTGTTCGCTGATGCGGCTGGCCGCTACCATCACCCTATGAGCCTTCGAGTTCCAATTGCGCTGTGCGTAGCATCGGTTTTGTCGCTGTGGTCTCTCGACGCACCTGCGCCCAATCGTCGCGCGCACGATCACATCGGCAATTACAATTTCAAAATCGAGATCGGTGGTGTCGATGCGGGCCACTTCATGGCCGCCGGCGGACTGGGAATCGACGTGCAAGTGGTCGAGTACCAGAATGGTGACGACATGCTCTTGCGCAAGCGGCCCAGCAAAGCAAAGTACAAGAAGATCACGCTTCGCAAGGGGTACATCAACACCGACGAGCTTTGGAACTGGCGCAAGAAGGTCGAAGTCGGCAAGGCTGCCAAGAAGGATGTCGAAGTCAAAATCGTGCAGCGCCACAGCAACGGCAAGCTCGTACCGCGCTGCTCGTACCGCCTCTTGGGCACGAAGCTCGAAGCCGTGCGCAAGCGCAAAGCCAAGTACAAGAAGAGGGTCGTCACCTACCTCGAAGCCGACCTCGTTCCGACGCGCGTGACCCACAATTGCACGAAGATGTTCAAGCACCCGAGCAAGCGCTGATAGCGCGGGAGGCTCAAGGCTCGAAGCGAGCGACGAAGCACTGCAGCTTCCAACCCGGATCGCTCGCCTTGAGGCCAAAGCCGCCGAGGTCCATCGATTCCCAATACTGGCCTGCCACCAGCAAGGTTGTGTTCGGCATCAGCGCGATGTCCCTACCCCGCTCGCTTGCGTACAGCTGGGAAAATGAGTTGCCGAAGCGACGAACCCACTGCGGCGTGCCGTTCGGATCCAGACGACCCACCACTACGTCCGGCCCGCCGATGGCCGCGATCGGTCCCACGCCGAAGTCCACCTCGTCCTTAGCGTAGCCCGTGAAGAAGACATCGCCCGCCGCGTCGGTGGTGAGCGCCCAGACTCGCCCATATCCCCCTTTGCTGACCCAATGCCAGCTCGGCGCCGAGGCGCCGTCGCCAAAGACAGCAATGAGCGAGCCGACGCCGGGCCCGTCCGTGAGCGGACCGCCGCCGAGGTCGAAGGTGCCGTTGGCCGATCCACCGAGCACCCAGTCACCATTGGGTCGAACGACTAGCGCTTCGACCTCGATGCTGCCTGCCAAATGCCTCGACCAGACGTGCTGGCCCGCCGCTGTGAGCTTGGCTACGACCGCTCCGTCCACGGCTGGCAAGCCACCACCTCCCAGGTCGACCCCGCCTGAAACCTCGCCGGCAACGAGCACCTCGCCACCCGCGGCAACTGCCAATGCCTCGACCTGATCGAGCCCCGCGCTACCAAAGCCCAGTGCCCACTTCGGGCTGCCAGCAGGGTCGATGTGCGCAACGAAGCCATCTACCCCGCCAGCGCTGGCCAGCGGCACGCCCGCCAAGGACGCGTTTCCTTGAAAGCTCCCACCAAAGACGATGCTGTCGTCAGCAAGCACGGTGACGACGCTGGCGCCGTCGTCGCTAGAACCGCCCATCAACTGTTGCCACAGCAGCTTGCCGCCGCTGTCGAGCTTGGCGACGAAAACGTCGGTGCCGCCCAATGGCGACTGCTCGCTGGTACCACCGGTGACGCTCCCCACCGCCACGATGTTGTTCTGCGAGTCCACGGCGAGATCGCTGATCAAGACCTTCCCGCCGCCCGAATCGAGCACCTTCGCCTTGTACCACTTGCTCGCCAGACTATTGGGGTCGAGCCGCATCACATAGCTGCCGGCGTTGCTGTAGCTGTTGAGGGAAGCAACCACCACCATGTCGCCGCGGACCGCCATGGACGAGATCCAATCCTGCCAGTCCACACCCCAGGTGGTGAGCTGCTTGGCGCACCCCTCGTCGACCAAACCGTTGCAGTCGTCGTCCTTGCCGTTGCAGATCTCGAAGCTCGCTTGGCTCTTCTGCTTGCAGACCAAGCCCTGCTCGGTGCACTCGAGCATACCCTGAGAGCAGATCCCGAGCTCGCCGGTGTCGCAGGGTGCTGTTTCGGGATTGCCGTTGCGAGGCTCGCCGTCGCAGTCGTGGTCGAGCGCGTCGCATTTCTCGGCCGCCGGGAGCACCTGTCCTTCGCACTCGCCCCAGCTGCCGTCAGACTGGCAGAGCTGCGTTCCAAGGGAACACAGGCCCAACTCGGCCTTGTCGATTGGACCTCCAAAGCAGTCTTGGGTTGTTCCCGGCTCGCAGGAGCAGCCCTCGTCGATCTTGCCATCCTGATCGTCGTCGATGCCGTTGCACGGCTCTTGGTCGACCGGCTGCCCACCTGCAGCACCACCGGTTCCGCCTTCGTTGGTTGTTGTGGACACACCGGCTGAGCCGCCGCTAGCAACTGCCCCTGCACCCGCATCGCCGCCGCGATGTCGCGACTCGCCCTCACCGCTCGAGTCACACGCCGGCGACACCAGAATGAGCATCCACAAGATGACCCATCCGTAGGCCGTTGCTGCCGCGGAGCTCGACGACGAAGAGGTGGCTGCGAGGTGCTTCATGCACCATCGAGCGGAAAAGCGCCCCCACGGGGGCCAGCCACCGTAGCTCGACAGCTACCGCGTGCCCTCATAGTGCAGAATGGTGGCGCGGCTGCCTACGGCATAGACGTCGTTTGGGCCGCTACCCCATACGCCATGGAGCCCGTGGTAGCTCGTCGGTCCCGACAAGCGGTGGTTGCGCCAACGGGTCCCGTCGAACTTCGCGATACCGTGTTTGCCGACTGCGAAGACGTTGTCAGCGTCACTACCCCAAACGTCCGTGATGTAGTGGTACGTACCGGGGTTTTGGCGCTTCCACCGTTTTCCGTCGAATTGCATGACGATGCCTCTGCCAGCAGCAATGACGTTGTTCGAATCGCTACCCCAGATGCCGGTGAGCCAGTTGCCTTCGGCGCGCCAGGTTTTGTCCGTCGGAGCTGTGTAGCTGGGGCGCCATCTCGTGCCATCGAATCGCAAGATGTAGCCGCTGTAGCTCAACGCAAAGACGTCATTGGGGCCGCTACCCCAAACATCCCAGAGATCTCTAACTGATCCGGGACTCTTGGAGTTCCACCTTTCACCATCGAACTGCAGAATCGTTTCGTCACCAACTACGAAAACGTTGGTGGGGCCGCTGCCCCATACAGCGCGCGCGACAAGCTCTTTGCGCACACCAAGCATGTGTTCGAGACCGAGCTCAAGCTCAGCGAGAGCGAATTCAAGAGCGTCCTCAAGCTCATTCAGTCGCAACTGACCGCAAGCCTGCCCAGACTGCTCACAAAGACGAAACCCTCGGGTTGAAAGAGCGGCACGCCACGCGGTTTGCCCAGCGCTACTGTCTTCGTTGCGACAACTTCCCGCTTCGATGCGTCATGTCTGCAGATGGGTCATTGCCCTGCTTCGCGACCCCAACGGAGGTGCATCATGTTCAGAACCAGCAACCGAGCTGTCGTCGACCGAACCTTGCGCGGTGTGATCATCGCTCTCGCTTGCCTCGGTGCAGCCTGCAGCGGCAGCGCAACCCAGTTCGGGGCCGGAGGCTCGGGCGGGACCTCGACCACGTTGACCACAACCGACAGCGCGACGGGAACCTTCACCGAAACGGAAACCGCAAGTGGCAGCAGCTCTGGCGGGCCCCCGCAGGGTGGAGGGCCTTGCGTCAACAACCAAGATTGTTACTTGGTGAGCGATTGTTGCAGTTGTTTGGGCGTGGCCAACGGCCAAGCAGCACCGGGCTGCGACGCGCCTGAGTGCTTCGCTCCTCGCTGTGAAGCCGAGGGATTCAATGGGCTCGAGGCCGCCTCCTGCTCGGCCGGGCAGTGCGTCGCCGGCTTCGATTGCGACATCGCCAAGGTTGACTGCGACGCGGCTCAATCAGCACACTCGGTCTTGATGCACCGCTGAACGATGATCTGGTACGCCCTGGGTGCGTAGCGAATGTACTCGGCGCGGCACTCGCGCACGCAGTCCTTGTAGGCTTGCTTGTCGTCGGCAGCCTTCTTCTTCTTCTTCAGCACGGCCAGCTTGGGGTCCGCCTCCGCCAGCACCGTCTTGGCATCGTCGGTGTGTCGGCCCTTCTTGTAAGCCTTCAGGTAGGCCTGGACCCCATCGCAGGAATCGAGGGTCTTGGCCTCCTTACAGGTGGCGCTGTCTGCGTTCTTCCAAGCGTCGTCATCCTGACGCTCGGCGAGCTTCTTCTCACCAGCGGCGACGGTCTTCTTACCCTCTGCTAGGTATTTGCCTTCAGGGTAATTCGACATGTAGGTCTTCACGCCTTCGCAAGCCTTGTCATCCACTGACTCGCGGCAACCGTCGACGTCGGCGTCTTTCCAGGCCTTTTCCTCCTCATCCACCAACCGCTTGGCGTATGCCTCGAGTTTTCCGTGACCATTGAGCTGTGCCACCACCGCCTCGATGGCGACCTCGTCGACTTTTTCGCTATCCGTTACGAAGTCCGCGCTGGTCTTGTCGAGCATTTCACGAGCCTTGGTGTTGCTCGAGAAGGTCGCGTCGATGTGCACGTCGTATGTGATTTGCCGCTTGCCGTTCACAAATGTCTGGAACATCTTCTTCTTCTCGGTCGCCTCCACCGTAACGTTCGCGACGACGCGTGCTTGGCCAGCCTCCTGAACGAGCTTGTAGCCAGCCTCGGCGAAGATAGCGGTCAGCACGGTACGGACGCGGTCGACGAGATGATCGGCGTTCGCGCCGGCTTTCACCTCGAGGGCCAGCGCCAAATCAGGCGCGGGCGGCCAACTGTGCGGCACACGTGGAGTGAGCGCCTTGCTTGCGCCACCTCCGCAGCCAACCGCCAGCAGTGCGGTGACCAGCACGATGGACAGCGCGGTGAAGAGCGCGGAGACGAAGCCTGTCTTTCGGTTCGGGCGTGAGCTTGTACCATCAGCCATGACTATACCTGTGCCCTTGACCCAGTTTCGGTGTCAAGAGTCCTCGGACTAGCCTTCGCTTGTCGCCGGAGGTGCTGTCCACTGGTCCAGCAACATGGCCAGCTCGTCGGTCACGCCCGCGTACCAGAGTCCAAGAGGTAGGACCGTCTCGGTTCGGCCCTCCGAGTCCTCGAATTGCAGCGTGACGGCCGGCTCGCCAGCCATGGGCATGACGTCGCTCGCGATGAGCCACGGCGTGGTGCGCGCCAGGATCTGCGCCAACAGCTCACGCTCGGTCTCCAGGAGCGGCCGTGACGCTGTTTGCGCCCCCGTGATCCGCAGCTCGCCATCGTTCAGGATCACGGTCGTCGGAGAGAAGGGAGGTTGAGCCGAGCGGTGCACCGTCAAGCGGACAGATGGGTCCTGGGCAATCACTCGTTGAACGCGTTTCTTGTCGTCTCATGATGGCCGTCCCTTCGACGCGCTGAACCACCGCGACCACGCGCTGTTCTGCGCACCGAGAGCGTCCAGCTCTCCGGCCCTGTCGCGGGTCAACGAAGCCACCACCCGCGCCAGGCCGGGCTCCACCGACTCCCAGGGCAGTCCGTCGATGAGCCAGCCAAGCCACTCCTTGAGAGCCACCAACTCGAAGCCGGCCAGCGTTTGGTCGACGCCTGGCTCCGCGCGAAAAACGGCTCGGCGTAGCTCCAGGGCCCTGGCTCGATCGATCCCGAGCGTCGAGAAGCACGGAGGATCGACCACGCGGAGCCAGGTCTCGACCACCGCCCGTTGGGTCGGCGAGCCGTCCTCTTCGGCGAACGCCAGCTCGATCCGCAGCTGAGCCAATTCCCGCGTCTCGAACTTGAAGCGCGCGGCAAGGCCTGCGTGAAACAGCTCCGTCTCCTCGGTAACGCGAGGAGGCAACTCATCGGCTGTGCTGTCTGCGGAAAACATGATCGTCGGGCTGGGGGGGCCCAAGCGACCGGCACGAGGGTCGGCAACACGCAGCGTGTTGGCCGTGCGGTTGGTCAGATGGAGGATCAGCGCTGGCTCCAATCCCAGCTTCCATGGCTTGAGCAATTCCAAACCAAGCAGCAGCGCGGTCTGTTCGGTGGTGGCGGTGGCCACTTCTGTGGCGCGGACGATTGCAAGCCCCACGGTGGATCCCTGGTGGCGGAGGGCCAACGATGTGTCGACGTCCACTAACACCGGCGAGTGGAAGTGCAAGGTGCACCGCCCGACGCCGCCGGGCGCCAGAGGTGCGTCATTGGGCACCACCCTAGCGCCGACGGCGCGGCCCCACCAAACGAGACTGAGATCCATGCCAGCGGCTTGGATTGGGTGGGGTAGACCGCCGTCTTTGGGGGACAGATAGAACACGTCGGCCAGCGCGGCCTCGATCTGCCGGAGGCTGCCGGGCGCGGCGAGGATCGCTCCGCGCCCAAGCGCATCGGGAGCCAGGTCCTCGAGCTCCAAAGCAACTGCTTGGTCCAATGAAGCGCTGGCCTGCGGTCCCGCCGCGGTCTTGACTGCCGTCACCTGGGTGGGCGTTGGGCTGGTTCCGGGGATCTCCAGCGCGTCACCTGGGCGCAGGCTGCCGCGCTTGACCTGCCCAGTCACTACGGTGCCCTTGTTAGGAATGGAAAAGACGTCGTCGACCGCGAACACAGACGGCGCGTGTGGGTCGCGCTTTGCCGAATCCGATGCAGCCAGCAGGGCTGACCCATCGACCGGGACGGCGGGATGACCGTCAGTGGCCCTCGGCGGGCCCAAGTCGATGTCCCATCCCAGTGCGCTCCAGGCGCCGGGCGCGGCGCAGCTCGAGCGACCGCTCTCGTGTTCGAAATGAAACAGGGAACCCAGCCACTGACCGTCGCGGCTCATGGGCAGGACGAGGTAGTCGCCCCCCGCGCTCTGCGCCGCAACCACACCGTCACACGGAAAGCCACGCCACTGGCGAGCCAACTGAGCGGCCTGGACCAACTCGTGGATTGCCAATCGATGCCATCGCATGCCGGCGTAGAAAAACGATGAATCATCCTCTGCGCGAAGCAGACAGCGAACCCAGGGGCGAGGGAAGCGCACTCCGAGGCTGGACTCTGCAGCAGCAACTTGACGATGATCCTGGCCCATTTGTCGTCCTCGTGGTGCCTCTCGAGGTCACGCGCCCAAGAGAATTGTGATGTTCACTAGCGCCGCACGATACCGCATGTCTCCGGCTTGACCGAGAGCAGCCACGTTTTGTGCTGAGCAGACGTGGGCCCCGCAAGTTACGATTCGGTATGCGATCAATGATTCTATTGCTGCTCTGTGCTGTGGCGCTCACAGGCTGCTCCGGGCCCGAGCTGAACCAACAAGAGATCATAGAAATGTTGACCAAACACGATCGGGGTTTGTTGGTCGGCGTGGAGCTTGGCGACACCTGGAAGGATGTCGAAGCGCGAACCCCCAAGAAGATGAAGCTCAATCACCTTGGGAAAAACAAGCAGTGGCGCTACGCCGTGGGCGACAAAGCCCACAAGAACGGGATGTACGTCACGTTCGATGTAGAGCAAGGCAAGGTCGTCAGCCTGAGCGCCTCCATCAATGGTAACGAGAAGAACGCAGTCATCGTGCGCAAGCTCTTCGATCAGGTGATCGCTCACTTCAAAGCCAAACTCGGCGATGGCGACTGCGACAAAGGCAACTGTCTCTGGCAAAAGCCGGCCGCTGGTGGCGGCAAAACCATCGTCAAGGGGGCTGGCCACAAGTTCAAGGATCCGCTCGCCTACGCATTCGAGGTCAAGATCAAACAGGCGGCAAAAACGAAGTGAATCTCGTGACGGCCACAACGCGGAGGCTCGGGGTTCGTCGCCATGCCCGCCGCCAATGGGGTTGCGGGCTTCGATAGCTTCGGGCTCGAGTCGACTGCGAGAGGATTCGGTCACCACTGAGCCCCAGCACCCAGTGGAGCCCCTGCACCACTCGTCAAACCGGAGCACTCACGTCTTGTGCTGAGCGCCCGAAATATCGAGGCGCGCACTTGACGCTGACGCTACGCGTCTTATGTTGCACTAGTTCGTGTTGCATTGCATGGTGCACGCGACGCGAGGGCCAGCTGAGCGAGGTGGGTGCTGCGAAAAGCGTGGCTGCCCTCGTTTCTGCGTACTGGTCGCATCAACCGTTACGCGAACACCTGGGAGGGATGATGAATCGACTCAATGCTGTTTTGGCGACTGTTGCTGGGGTAACGCTGACCGCTGCGTGTGGAGGTGTTGACGACCAAGAGCTCGACGACCTGTCCAGCTCTTCGTCGAGCTCGAGCACCTCGAGCAGCTCAGCGTCATCCTCGTCATCGTCCTCATCTTCGAGCAGTGGCAGCACGACCAGTTCCAGCACCACGTCTAGCACTGGCACTGGTGGCAGCGATCCCGGTTGTCCCAACGGCCAGAAAGACTGTGGCGGCAAGTGTGTCGGCCTCGACGATCCGGCGACGGGTTGCGCCGAAGTGAGCTGCAGCCCGTGCAGCCTCGGAAACGCCACCGCGACCTGTGACGGCGGCAAATGCGCCATCGACAAATGCAACGACGGCTTCGACGACTGCGACAACAATCCCAGCGATTGTGAGAGCCCTGTCAGCAGCGACGCCGGAAACTGCGGCTGGTGCGGCCACGACTGCAAAGGCAGCTCGTGCTCCAATGGCTTCTGTCAGCCAACCACCCTCGCGTCGGGGCTCGTGAACGCAAACAGTATCGCCCTCGACGGCACGTACGCCTATTTCACCGAGACCGACACCTACTCTTTGAAGCGCGTGCTGAAGAGCGGCGGCAACGCTCCCAAGACGGTTTATCAGGCAACAGACGCAGTTTATGGCGTGGCGCTATCCCCGACGCACGCATATGTCGCAACTGGTACATCGGGGTTGATTCGACTGTTGAAGGGTGGCGGTGTCGCCAAAGCCATTGACCAGCAATTCTACGGTAGTCCGCTCGTCAGTGACGCAACCCACATCTATTACAGCGAGTATTACAAAGGCGAGCTGCGACGTGCTGACTTCTCGGCCAATCCGACAATCGAAGTGCTCGCCAAAGTGAGCTCCGGTCTTTTTGTCGGAGATAACCTCGCTGTCGACAACGGGTTCCTGTTCTGGGCCGACGCCGACACGAAGTCAGTGATGAAGGTGTCGCTTTCGTCGAAGGCTATTTCCGAGCTCGCGTTCAACATCAACGGTCTGTACGGGGGCGTTGCAGTTGCTGCAGGACAAGTGTTCTTCAACGGTCTTGGCTCCGTCTCTACAAACGGCGGCAACACGACGAAGTACGCCAGTGCTCTTGTCTCAGCCATCACCTCCCATGGCAGTGATGTCTATTGGAGCGGCGCCAACAACAACATCTCCACCATGACGGTTGGCAGCGGCACCGAGCGAGTTCTCGTCAAGAGCGAGAACAACCCAGGCCGCCTCGCGGCGGATGCCGATTACCTCTACTACCTCACGAACACCTCCCTCAAGCGCGTGGCGCGCTAGCCCGACGAGCGTGGGGGCAACGTCGATCTGCAGCTCGGGTCACGCCGGGCCGCAGGTTGCGGTCCGTGGCCATCAATACGCTTGCGTGTGACGATTGGAGATCGCCTCAGAGCGTCTCGGACAGCTCGTACAAGCGGCCTTCGATCGCCTCGATGGGCGTGGTGTCGTCGGGCCAGTCGCCGTTCATCAGGATGACGATGCCGCGCCCGTCGCTGGGGCGAAACAGAATCTCGGTAGCGGCGCCGTGCTCCTCGCCATCGTGGAACAACCACGATTGACCCGTGCCCCAGGTCCAGCTGTCCGGATCGATTTGCACGACGGCCCAGACCATGGCCTGATCTGGATCGAGCTCGGGATAGGGCACCTCGCGTATGGCATCGAGCGTGGCCGGCTCGAGGATTGCCGCATCGTCGACCTTGCCTGCGTTGGCATACAGGAGCATGAAGCGCGCGAGGTCCCGAGCACTGGCGCGAAGCCCGCCGTTGGGATAGTCGGCAAAGGTGGTGTGGCCCTGTGGAGCAAAGCCCGAGCCTTCGACTGAGTAGGGCATGGCGAGTGAATCGTGGTCGGCGAAGTCCTCCAGTCGCCACGAGGTATTGCTCAGCCCCAAAGGCTCGAACAGCTTGGCATCGCAGTAGTCGGCAAAGTCGGTTGCGGATTCGACTTCGAGGACATAGCCCAAGAGCGCGATGCCAGCGTTCGTGTAGTTGATGTCCGCGGCTGGAGCGTAGGAGTAGAAGTTCGCCGCAGCGTCGTACCACTGTCCGCTCGGTGAAAAGTAGCCGACCATGGCTTGCTCGAGCGTGATGGTCGGATCCTGATCGGCAGCGACGAACTGATCGAGGGCAGTCCAATTGTCGCGCACGGACGCCGCGTGAGCGAGCAGCTGCCGGTAGCTGATCGGCACGCCCGGATGGGCGGGGTTTTTCAGGGCGAAAGGCAACACGTTGCTGACGTCGTCGTCTAGCGCGAAGCTGCCCGCTTCCCAGCGATGCATCAGCGCGGTGGCGGTCACGACTTTGGCCGTCGAGGCCAGCAGAAAGGGCGTGTGCTCGGTCACAGCTAGCTTCTTTTCGATGTTGGCCAAACCGAAGCCGCGGCACCAGGCGACTTGGTGATCTTTGACGAGACACGCCGCCAGCCCTGGCACCTTGGCGATCTCCATCTGCGCCTCGACAAACGCAGCTAGCTCGTCGCTGCCTCCGTTTCCGCCTCCGTTTCCGCCTCCGTTTCCGCCTCCGTTTCCGCCGCTGCCTCCGACGTTGCCGCCCCCGCCGCTGCCTCCATCTGGCACGCCCAGGTTGGTGGCAGTCGACGATGGCGAGCCGCAACCGGCCAGCATGAGGGTCAGAGCAGGAACAAAGAAGCTAAGCGCAGCGGAAAGTGGGTTCATCGCAGAGTTGGACCCGCAGCGCCGGTCATCGTGGCAAACAGGCCATCAGCTCACACACCTACCCCAGCGACCCTTCTTGCAGCGGCCGTGCTTCTTGCAGCCGGTAGAGGCGGCGCAATCGGCGCTGCGGCGCACCACGCATCTGCCTCCGAGCGGATGGCATTTCCCTGCCGCTTTGCACGCTTCGGAACGCTGACAATCCGCCGTTGATGTTGCTCGGCACGTTTTGCCGACGAGGGTGCAGGCGCCGCGTTTTCGGCACACCTTCGTCTTTCGGCAACCCGCCTCGTCGAGCACACAAGCTCCGCCGTCGAGGGCGCAGCGGCCGCGATCGCCACAGCCAGTCGAGGCTTCGCAATCCGCTGCGCTGCCGACGACGCAGCGGCCCTTGTCGAGTTGACAGCGCCCCGCGCTTTTGCAGCCCTCCGAGTTGCGACAGGCTTCGGCATTGGGCACTTCGCAGCGGTTGCCGACCAGACTGCAAGCTCCCGAGTCTGTGCACCCAGACGACTTCTTGCAATCATTGGCGAGCTTTGCCTCGCAGGCGCCTGCCTTCGCGAAGCAGCGCCCCTCTTTGCGACAGGGCGCGTTTGCGCGGCAGTCCTTGTGCATCAACACCACGCACTTGTTGCCCCGCAAGCTGCAGCGGCCTTCGTTCGTACAGGGTGAGGCGTTGCGGCAACCGGACATCGAGCGCACGCACTTTCCCATGCTCAGTGCGCAAGCGCCTTCGGAGTAGCAGTCGTTCGACCTTTCGCAG
Organism: uncultured Polyangiaceae bacterium; assembly: GCA_964599485.1. Taxonomy (GTDB): domain Bacteria; phylum Myxococcota_A; class Polyangia; order Polyangiales; family Polyangiaceae; genus JAPYTK01. Next base: position 22,212 of record CAZRGL010000006.1, on the reverse strand, counting down.
TCGGTAAGCTTCATCGCCATACAGCGGCCGTGGCGGTAGGTGCAGCGCCCATTGTTCCCGCAATTGCCGGCGCAGTAGCTGGGGGGATCATTGGTGCAGCCGCCGTCGACGAGTTGGCAAGCGCTTGCTGTCTGGCACCGTGTCGAGGCCTTGCAAGAAGCGACGGAAGTCGCCACACATTTGCCATCTTTGGCCTCGCAGCGGCCGTTTTCGGTACACACCTTGGAAGAGCGGCATTCGGCATCGCTGGCGGCGACACACGCGTCTTTGACCGAGGTGCACTGACCCGAACGCTTGCACTCGAAGCTGCAGTCGCCCTTGGGTTTCACACATGCGTTGTCGATCAGGCTGCAACGACCACTGTAGGTGCATCCACGCGAAGCTTTGCAGTGTTCCGCGCTCGTCGCAGCGCAGGCACCGTCAACACCGTCGCAGCGTCCGTATGAGCGGCAGGCATACTGCGTACTGCAGGGCTGCGGCGTGCAGATCCCGCTTCGGGGCTTGCAGAACATGCCCGGCGCACGACAGGCCGCCATTTTCTTGCAATCGTTTGAGGAGCGGGCAGCGCACCTGTCCCCCTGCAATTGGCAGCGCCCAGCTTGGGCGCACCCTGGGTGAGCCGCGCACTGGTCCTCTCCCAGCGGGCCACATAGGCCGCTGTCCAGCAAGTAGCAAGCCGCGTGGAGCTTGCAGCTGGATGAGCGAGCGCACGCCTCATCGCTCACTGCGCCGCAGGTCTCACCTCGCACTGCGCAGGCACCGATGGTGGGACAGTTCTCAGACTTGGCACAATCGTCGTCACTGCGCGCGACGCAGCGTATGGAGCCTTCGCGTGAGCAGCGCCCTTGCTCGCGACATGCGACCGTACCTCGACAGCTGGTGTCGCCTCCCTCGACGCACTTCCCGTCCTCGAAGCGGCAGCGGCTCATCTCGCTACAGAGAAGGGTCTTTCGGCAGTCGTCGTCGGAGCTGAGCGTGCACTGCCCGTCGACGAAAGAGCACTTGCCTTGCACCGTGCAAAGTTGCGAGCGGCTGCAATCCTCACTGCTCGTGATGACGCAGTTTTCGCCAACTGCCGTGCAGCGTGCCTCTCCGATACAACCTTGCTTGGCACGGCAGCGCAGATCCGCCGCCGTGGGTGGACTCGCAACAACAGCGCTGACGCTGGGCACGGTGGTTGGGGCCGGGGGCGGCACCGGAGCTTTCTTGACGACGGGCGGCGAGCCGCAGGCGACTGCGAGCAAGGACGCCCAGCCCGCGACGACCCAATAACGATGGTGTTTCATGCTGGTCACATGCCAATGAGGCGGATGGTCACTCTAGAGCGAATGGTGCGGTAGTAGCGGTCGAGAGCCGCCGCCAGGTGGGTGGAGATGTACCAATTGCGTAGCCGCTCTTCGACGTCCCTGAAGCGCAGTTTGGTAAAAGGTGTTTCGCCCCGGCGATGGACCTCACGCAAATCGATGTCCGAGGGCTTGAGCATCGGCGCCACCATCTTGTCGAGATACCAGCTGGCCCGGGCCCGCCGGCGCAGCATTGCGTTGAGCTCAGCCGACTCGACGTCTTCGCTCGCCGCGGCCTTGTTGAGCTTGCCGCGGCCCCCGCCTTGTTGCTCGATGATCAAGCGGGCCACCTCGGCGTAGCCGCCGCCTTCTTTGGGGGTCGGGGCCGGATCGACTGGCAGCTTGGCCAGGATGGACTCGGTAATATGGCGCTGGAGGGCGGCTCGCACGTGCTTGTCGGTATAGGGCACATCGAGCCGGCGTCCCTCGGTGAGCGCTTCGATGCGGGCCTCGAAGGCGAGCTCGCGGGCCGTGATGAATTGTGGTTTGGCGACGCCTCCGGTTGCGCGCGAATGCCACCGCACCACCACCCGATCGATGCGCTCCACCATCACCGCCGCGGGCTTGTCGGCTGTCATTGCGGGCTTGGCCAGGCACAACAGCGCCAAGCCGAAGGCTAGCGACAAGGCTCGGAAGCAGCGGGAGGAAGGCTCGTTAGACACTCGACTTCTAACCATATCCCGTGCGAGTGTCGGAGAGAAAGCTCTCCGCCCATGTCTTCAGCGGAGAGAGAGGCTCTCGGCCATGGCTTGTTCGCGTATTGCTGCCATCTTGTCGCTGACGTTGACCTTGTCGATGCCAGCGTTCTACCCGCCAACCGCTTTCGCCGGGGAGGCTACTGCTCAGCAAAAAGCGGCAGCTGAAGCGCTCTTCGACGAGGGCAAGCGGCTCAAGAAGGAAGGCAAGTACCTGGAGGCGGCCGCAAAGCTCGAGCAGAGCCAGCAGCTCGATCCCGGTGTCGGCACGCTGCTTCACTTGGGCGACGCTTACGAGGAAGCGGGCCGGCTGGCGAGCGCATGGGCCAGTTTTCGGCAAGCCGCCTCGCTAGCTCACGAGAGTCAGGATTCTCGCCGGCAACGCATCGCCGACGCGCGCGCCAACAAGCTTGCGCCCAAGCTCGGAAAGCTGTCGATTGATCTGGGCAGCAACAGCGGCATCGACGGGCTCGAGCTGCATCGCGGGAAGGTCAAGCTCGTCGCTTCGGTGGCAGGCGCTCCCTTGCCGGTCGACGCCGGCGAGCACACCATCGTGGTCAGCGCGCCGGGCCATGAGGCGCAGAGCCAAAAGGTGACCATCCGCGATGGCGAGACCGAGACCATCAGCTTCGCCCCGCTGGTCAAGCTCCCCGAGTCGCCCCCGAAGCCCGACATCCCAGTGGTTGGGCCGGTGGTCGAGCCAGACAAGTCCATCGGCACGGCTGGCATCGGCGCCATCGTGCTGGCCGGTGGCGCCGTGATTGCGACCGGCATGACGGTGTTCTTTGCCGTGCGCGCAAAACAGCTCGACGATGAGGCAGCCGAGCATTGCGAGGGCGTGGCCTGTCGCGACATGGAGGGCGAAGAGCTGAGCAACGACGCCAAGCGATTCGCTCACTTCGGGACGGTTGGCGTGGTCGTGGCCGGTGCGGCCGCGGCAGGCGCGCTCAGTTTGATGATCGCCGAGCTGACCACCGACAGTGCCTCGGCGACGCCAACCGACACAACCCTCACTGTTGCGCCGCTACTGACGGTCGCCGGCACACCGTCTTGGGGACTCTCGCTCGGGGGGAGGTGGTGAGATGAGGTTGCCCGCAGGTGTCTTACTGGTTTTGATGATTGCTGCAGCGCTCCTCGGCCTCGGTTGCGACAGCGTGCTCGGTATCGAACGTCGCAGCTATGACCCCACCCTCGCCAACAAGTGCGACGACTCGTTTGACTGCAAGCTCGGCTATTTCTGTACCGCGGGCCAATGTGGGACCACGCCGCCGAACAACGAGGATTGCAAGCTGCTCGAGCCGACCGAAGACGACGATTTGGGCGCGCTCGACTGGCAGGCTGAAAACCCGCTCGTGATCGGCACTTTGTTTCGCGTCAACAATGCGGGCGAATTGCCCCGTCTGCGTTCGATGCAGCTGGCTGTTCGGGAGATCAACGGCAACGGGGGCGTGGGCAAGGGCCGCAAACTGGCCATGGTGGTCTGTGATTACGGCGGCTCGACTGGCGTCGCCGAGGGGACCAAAGCCGATTCGCTCATCCTACAAGGGGTCGACTTTCTAGGGCCTGCGCTTGGCGCTTCGGTCATCATTGCGGGTAGCTCGTCCTCGGTTACCCAGAAAGCCATCGACCGGATCTTGGCCAAGAAGTATCCGACGGCTTTCATCTCGTCCTTCTCGACCTCGACCCAGCTGACCAACTACTTGGACAAGCTGGATGATAGCGACAAGTACGGTCTGCTCTGGCGCACCGCTCCTGACGATACCGCCCAAGCCGCGGTGTTGGGCAGGCTGATCGACGCGCACGACAACATCAGCAAGGTCGCCATCGTCTACGTCGACGACACCTACGGCTCGCCGCTGCAACAGGGCATCAAGTCGAAGCTCGATGAGCTCGGATCGGACAAGACCACCAGCATTCATCCGTTCAAGGACGACGTCGACTTCGACAAGCTGATGGACGAGGTGTTTTCACAGGCGACCAAGCCCGACAGCATGCTGTTCATCGGTGTGGACGGAAACCAGGTCGTCGAGGCATACCAAGCGCTGGTCGACAGCAACAACGATGACCTGATCAAGGCGCACTTCCTGGCCGACGCCGCCAAGGACGCCGAGACCCTGTTCGACAGCCAGCTATCCGAGGGCGTCAAGACGATCGTCAAGTCGGCCAAAGGCACCGCGCCCTACCACAGCACCAAAGCTGTTTACGACACCTTCGCTGCCAACCTGAAGTCCGCGTTCGAGATCGAGGCTGACAACTTCAGCTTCTTGGCGCAGTCCTACGACATGACCTACATGGCCGCTTTCGGTCTGGTATTCGCCAACGCCCAAGACGCTGCCCGCAACGGCGTCAAGGTTGCCGAGGGGTTTGCTGCTCTGGTATCGGGCAGCAAGATCGCCATCGGCAAAGGTGACTGGCCTACGGGATTGTCCACGCTCACCACTGGCGACCTGAGCGATCGCACGGTCGACATCGACGGCACTTCAGGACCAATGGACTTTGACGTCACGACCGGCAACGCCCCCGGCCCCATCGAAATCTGGAGCGCCAACACTGGACTGACCGCCTTCGAGACTTGCGCCAGCTGCGACCCTGACGACGACGAGTGCGATCTATCCAAGTGCCTTTGACTGCAATCTGCAATCCGCCAATCAGCTGCACCCTAGGATAGCGGACGCCGGATCGAGGGCGCAGCTGGCCGGACAGAGGATGAGTCGGCGCGGCGCAGCACCATCGGTCGGTGGCTGGTCGTAATAGAATCCACCGGCCGAAGAACATTGCTGCGACGAGCTCACTTGCCCAACTTGCTGCGTCTTGCCATCTGGCAAGGTCAGGCTCAGGGTGGCTGCTTGCCAGTTGGGCTCGCCGTCGATCGGCTCACCGATCGCGTATTCGCATGCGGCCGCAGCGCGCACCTTGCGAAGCGCGTCGAGAAAAGACTCGGCCACGAGCTCGTCGGTCGCGATGACGTGAGCACTCTCGGTCTCTCCGGCGACGGCGATGACGTTCAGATTTGTTTGAGCGACGCTCTTTTCGTGCGGGGAAAAGACCCCGATGACAAAAGTCTGCACATCTCGTGTTGCGCCTTGATTGGCGATCGCGGCGACGTTGGAAATACTCTGGTCGACCTGGCCGGCGTAGACGGCGTCGTCGCACCACGTGGGCAAACCGTCTGTGGCCAAGATGACCACGGTCTTGTCGCGGGGATGCGCTTTGGCCCACACAGTCGCGCTCGAGACCGCTCCCGAAAGAGCGGGAAGGGTGGGCGTCCAACCTTCGATCTTGTGGTTCGCCATGGCCTGGAGGATGAGCGGGGCTTGTTGCGGCATCGTGCGAAGCTCGTCGATTCGGTAGTCTTCAGCGCTGCAGGCGACCTGGTTTTCGCAATAGCCGCCCGATTGACAGGTTCCGCTACCGCAGGTTGATACGCCTGGTTTGCAGAAGGTGCTGTTGTTCGAGCACAACCCAGGGACCAAACAGCTGTCGCCCTGAGGGCAATCGGCGTTCTGCTTGCAGAAGCCCTCACTGAAGACGCATTGGCCAAAAGGCGCGCATTTGCCCTGGGGCCCACAGTGCGCATCGTTCACGCATAGCGCTGGCACGTCGGGGATGAGCTTGGGAAAGAAGGCTATCCCGACGTGGGAGCCTGCCGATTCCGCGTCGTACAAGAACGTGTTGATCGCATCGGTGACCGACCCCCACTTGTGCGCTCCCAACTCCGTAACCCCGTCCATCGAGCCAGAGGAGTCCATGGCAATGAACACGTTGAAATGCGCCCGCTCCGCCGCAACTTGAAAAGGGGTGCAGGCGCCCACAACCTGAACGTTCGAGCCACACGACAAGCTTGCCCCCACGCCGCTGAGCGAGCCAATCGCAAGACTGACCCACAACCAGCCACGACGTACGCCTGTTGACGCCATACCCACCGCAACCACCACGGATAGACTACCCCTTCAACGCTCTCGATCGCAAAGCGTTGGGGAGCTCAAAAAGGGGTCAACTCACTTCGTTGCTCGCGCTAGGTCGTCAGGGCGCCGGGCGGGCCCTCCATCAAGTCAGTTGAAGCCGAATGGCGCTGGCGAAGAGCAAGTTGGGGTCATCCTCTATGCCCACCGGACGAGGGATTACAGACGTCGATTGGTGGGCTATCCTTGGGGTTCCATCTGCTTTGGGGGAGCGGCCGATGAAACACCAGACGAGTGCGCGGGTTTTGGTTCTACTTTGCGGGTGCGCGTTTGCTATCGCGGCGGGCTCCTGCGGGGATTGCAGCACGAGCTCTCAACAGGGCTCGAGCAGCGCATCCACTAGCACCGGCGCCAGCGGCGGTCAGGGTGGGACGGCAGCAGGGGGCCAAGGTGGCTTCAGCTCGGGCGGGGCGGCGTCCGGTGGATCTGCACTGGGTGGATCTGCAGACGGTGGATCTGCACTGGGTGGAGCCACATCGGGAGGAGCCGGACCGGGAGGCGGCTTCGGCGGGGCTGCGCAGGGCGGACAAGGAGGTGTCGGCGGCGGGTTGCCTATCGTCGACTTCACCGGGGTGCCAACCACTTGCAGCTTACCCTTCGCCATCTCGGGACCACCCCTAGCGCCGACTTGGGTAGGTGACACCACCGACGGCGCCAACGTGAATAGCGATTATTGCGGCGGCGTGGGTGCGCCCGAGCAGGTCATCGAGTTCACTCCAACGCAGACAGGTTGCTTGACCCTACATATCTCGTCCAGCTGGACATCGTGCATGTACGCGCGAACGAAGTGCGCAGATTTTCAGACCACCATGAAGATCGGCAGTCCCTTCATGTACGTACCGGTAGTGGCCGGCACACCGGTCGCGATCATCGTCGACGGCTTCGGATTCTCGAACTACGGCTCTTTTGTCATCACGCCGAGTTTCGCCCCTGGATCCGGTCCCTGCCCCTAGGCTCGGCGCGGCTCAGTCACGGCCATCATTTTGAGCCGCATGCGATCGCCGCGGACGGACCATTTTCGTCTGTGAGAGCCTGGGCACAAGAGGGGCTCAACGCGCTTTCGTTGCTCGCGCTAGCAACACCTTCAGCTCATTTTGGAATAACTTGCGCAGCACCCGTGGATTGTCGACTGCATGAAACCGTCCGCCGCCGATGTCTGCAATCTTCGCCAGTAGCTTGTCGTCCACGCTCGAGCCCAGACCTATCGAAGAGACTACGATTCCCTGTTTTGCCATCGCTTTGGCCGTCTCTTTGATGCCGTCGATGGGGGCTAGCCCATCGGTGAGCAAGAGGACCTGCTTTACCTTGGTGGGGGCGGTCTGAAGCTGCTCCATGGCGATCTTTAGCGCCGGGTAGAGGTCTGTTCCTCCGCCGGGCTGGATGCGGTCGATGTTCTTGCGGATGGCGTTTCGGTCACCTACACGCTGCAGTTTCACCGCGAGCTGCGGCTGGGTGTCGAAGGCGACCACCAGCAACCAGTCATTGACCGCCAGCCCATTGGCGACGTCTTTGCAAGCTGAACGGGCCATGTCGATCGGCATTCCGCTCATCGAGCCCGAGCGGTCGATGACCAGCGCCATAGCGACTGGTTGACGCTTCTTCTTCGCCGCGCGCTCTTCCACTGGCGAATCAGCCGGTCCTGACGCCAGTGCTGGCGCGGCGGGCTCAATGTCGACATTGACCGGCCCAGCGCTGACCGGAGCTGCCGCACAGGCGAACAGAGCACCAACACACAGCAAGACCCATATCCATCGGTATCGCGATCTCATGGACAAGGTCTTAGCTCGCCACCAACCGATGGTCGACCGCAGCCTGGTTGTGAAGATGTCTGAGCAGCATCACGACGTAGTCGCGGCGATCGTCGCGGTGCGGTTGCCCGTAGTGCACCTGTCGATCCTCGGTGATTACAAAGACGACGGTCAGTCCTCGTTCGCATCCCACCAGGCGTTGCTGTGGCGCCGTATTTGGGCCTTACTTTGGCGTCTCGACTCTTCGCTGGGAGCTGGCGAAAGACAGGCCATAGGGAGTGGAGGACATGGTGGCTCGAACGATGCGTGCAGGCGAATGCTTGCACAAATCGCCTCAGCCTCGTCGGGAGACACCCCTTCGAATTCCACCCTCACTAGCCAGTCCTCTCCGCGCAAGAGCAACACGCTGATCTCATGCTGGACCCCCTGCCGCAGAGCGCGCGCCGTCAACAGCTCTTTCGGATGACCGTCAACCTGAACGACGCGCCTCGAGGAATGGTCCATGACTCGATCCGGCTTGAGGGGCGCCCAACAACGCTCAATCCGAACGACCCGCCCAGCGCTTTCGAGCACGACAGTCCGCTCGTTAGCAAAGTGACTGTCGGCCTCCTGCGCAGTCCAACCGGGGAGCTCGAGAGACACCGGCTCTGGCCTCGCGCTTGGTCCGTGGGCTTGTGGGGAGGACGGCACGCAGCTCATTTGACGCGCCACTACGAGCCGCCGCAAGGAGTATCGGCAGATTGGCTGGCCAGCTTCGCGCGCAATGGAGCCAGACGCTCTGCTCGGTTGGCCGGAAGCGCTCCCACTACAGAAATGCCAGGATCTCCAGCGTAAGAAAGCCCACGTTGTTACCGAGCTTGCCGTCGTCGATCGCCGCTTCGATGGTGCTGTCCTCGCCAACCCACATCGTCTCGTAGACGTGAGCCGCGCTGTA
>CAZRGL010000006.1:0-13520 GCA_964599485.1 uncultured Polyangiaceae bacterium | reverse complement strand
GCCCCCAATTCGGCGGCGTCTTGCCGTTGACGTCCGGATCGTTGATGCCCAGGCCGAAGTCGATGCTCCCCACCATGGTTTTGGGAGCGTCGAAATCCCAATACTCGGCGTCGCCCATGCGCTCGGCGTCGTCCATCACGAACGTACCGGAGGCGCGAAGGCGGTAGCCGACGTCCTTGGTCAGTACGGTCTTCGATGAGACGGGGCCGCCCTGCGCCGGCACCTGCAAGGTCTCGATGACGACCCAGCCCGAGGTTACGCCACCGCTGCCGCCCTTGCCACCGCCGCCGCCCAGTGCGCCGCCAGCACCCTGCCCCCCGTGGCCACCGCTCGTCATCGAGCCACCATTCGAGCCCCCGACTACTCCCGAGGCGGTGCTGCCGGCGGCGTGACCGCCCGAGCCGCCTGCCACGTAGCCCAGCTCGTCGATGCCGAAGATCGCGTTGCAGCCAACCAGCAGGAAGGTTGCGATGGCGAGGCGACGCGGCACGGTTTCATGTTAGTCGATGGCGACTCCGTGCGGATAGCGGATAGGAAACGGAAACCGCTTCTGCACCATGAGCAAGGGCGAGCGCGACAACGCGGTTCAGAACATCGGCTATCAGGACACCAGTGTAAGCGGCCACGTGTGGACGAGTCCCTAGAACAACAAGCGGTTTGAATCCTGCTCCGACCCGCGACTTCACGCGCCAAACAGTGGCTCGTGGTCAAACGTCACCTGGAATCGGTGCTTCTCAACGAGCTCACGCTTGCTGCGCTCGTATGACCTGTATGAGGGAGGATTGAGCTCGCTAGGGCTTGAATACGGGGAAGATGTACCCCTCGGTCCGGATGAACGCGTAGCCTTGCTTCGTAGCGGCATATCCTTTCGGGGTAGCGGCTGAGAAGTTGTCTTTGCGTGAGCCACTCCAGAACAACTTGAGCGGGACGGTGCCCGGGGCTTGATGCTTGTAGACATAGCCTTGGATCCGGACGAGCTTGTAGCCAGCTTTTGGGGCATCGTTTCTTCCTTGAGGGGTGGCCGTAGAGAAGTAGTCGCGCCGCGTCGGGTTGAAGTAGAGCTTCAGCGGCGCGGTTATGCCTCCGATTGGGCCCGTGAGGAGCTGACCCTGGATGCGGGCGTAACGGTAGCCATGACCGGTGGCGTAGCCGTGGCCAGGTGGCGTACCGGTACTGAAGTTGTCTTTGCGACCCGAGTGGTAGTTGAGCTTGAGCGCTTTGCGACTTCCTTTGCTACCGAAGCCGATGCACTGCAGCTCGAATTGAGCAAGCACAGGGGGCGTGACGACGTGGATATACTGCTTGCCGAACACCGCGCTTGTCTTGGTGCAAGTTCCGGCCGCCCGAACTTTGAGGAAGGCCGCCACGTTGCCTTTCTGGCAGGCCTTGGCGGCTTCTTGCTCCGGGCTGATGGGTACCTTGATACCGCTGACGACAAGCAACCCGCGCCGAGCTGATGAAACGACTCGGCGTGGGTCAGGATTCCTTCGCCTCCATCGTGCGCCTAGTAGAGAGCGAGCTCGACGTCAGCATGGGCCGCTTCTTGCAGTCGCGCCCGGAGTGAGGACCGCCAAGCAAGACAATAAAGACGGGCCGATTAGGACGTGCCCGAATCGTCATTAGTGTCTGCCCCACCAAGACGTTGACGACTCAGTCCCAGACCTGACAGAACGCCCCCCACTGGCGGCCACTGCCCCCTGTTCTGTCAGGGCAAATCACTCCTCCGGTCTGCAAGTGCCCGAACCCTGGCCGCGCCAAAGAGTGCTGCTCCTCAAAACGCCACAAAACCCGCCCCAGATCTGACAGAACGCTCCCCACTGGCGGCCACTGCCCCCTGTTCTGTCAGGGTAATCGTCAGCGCGTGGCGAACCCGACCGTTGACGGCTTGTAACAACCGCGCAGGCCTACGCCGAGGCCGAAGATCGGACCTGCCATCATCCCGGCAGCCAGCAGACCGATTAGCCAACGCTTGCCACCTCGCTTCGCACGCTGTGGTTTTAGCCCTTGAAAGCATGCTCGGCAGCCAGCAACGACCAAAGCTATGGCCGCGAGGACGCCGGCGGCTCTGAACATGGGCGGCTCGAAACCAAAACTGAGCACCAGCCCCTTGAACTTGCTCGGCGCGCTGACTATCGACAGCACCAGAATCGTGGCTACCCCAGTCACGACGACGGCCGCGGCGACGAGGAGATTGGCCCGCGGCGCCTCGGTAAGCACGCCACCCAGCCGAATCAGCCAGACCCCGAGCAACAAGTTCGCGCACGCCAGCGGTACGGTCGCCAAACCACCGATCAAGCCGAGGCTCGCCGGAACGATGGTGAGGGCGCCCACACCTGCGAGGACATAGCCCAGGGCGGGAGGGGGCGGCGCACACGACTTGAAGGCGCCGAGCGCGTTCGCACGAGCGAGCCGGATGGAGCGAACGACCAAACAGGCGACGAGCGCACCACCGAACGCCATCGCAGCGCAAGTGGCGACGAACACCGGGAACAGCATCATCGCGATCAGGATCGGCGGAGCGAATAATTCTTCCATACATAGGAGGAGTGCTGGCGACGACCACTGCTGCGCCAATTCGTACCTAGGGACCAACTGACTAGGGAAGGGCTTCGGAGGCTGTCGCAAAACTCTGAAATCGACGTAGGGGAGGGCTTTATGCCCTCCCGCCGTGAAATGTCGTTGGGGAGAGCATTAGCCCTCCCGCCGTGAAATGTCGTACCGGAGGACCAGCGCCCTCCCGCCCCGAAATGTCGTAGGGGAGGGCTTTAAGCCCTCCCGCTTCATTCGTCGCCTAGAAGTGAACGTCGAAGACCATGCGCACGTGGTCGCTGCAGTAACTCGAGGCTTCGATATCGGCGCCCGTGGTGAAGATGCTCTCCATCCGTGCGCAGTAGCCGTTCTTGGAGGTGATGTTGCCGCGCAAGTGGAAGCGCTGGGCTGGTGACCACACGCTACTGTCGTCGCGGCAAGGGTAGAGCTGAAGCTGAGCGCCGGGCGCGTAGTTCATGTTCACCACATCGACACACAAGCCGCTGTCCTGGCTCAGCGAAGGCTTGTATTCGATGGCGCCATCATTGAGCGCGAACTTGGTCGCGTAGCGACAGGAGGTGACGGTGAGCTTGGTGTACTTTTGGGCGCGACCGTAAGCCGAGACACACTTGCCATCGCTGGTCTTGAGACGGCCTTGGCCTTCGCTGCCGAGCCAGTAGAACTTCTGCTTGGCGCTACCGTCGCAGGCTGCCAGCACCACTTTGTCACCCCAGTTGCCAGCGCCGCTCACCTCGAGGCATTGGCCGCCGAGGCCCACCAGCTCGAATTTGCGCATGCCCCAGTCGTTGTTGCCTTGGTAGCAAGTGCCGAGCTCGGCGTCGTAGCCGCTCTCGAGCGGATCGACCACGAAGCAAGCATTCTTGGCGCTGCTCTTCATGTGCCGGAAGCTCCACTCTTGTGACTCCATGCCGAAGCAGTAGCTCTGCTTGATCTTGCCATCCCAGCCGGCAGTCAAGCACTCGCCGCCAGCGCCGACGATGCTGCCATGAGGCTTGCGCCCGTAGAGCTGCTGGATGCCGACGATGTCGCCAGCGCTGAGCGTATTGCGCCAGCCATTGCAGTAATTCATCACGCTGGCCGGATCGTAGGGGCCAACCTTGTCCTGCGCGCCTGAGCCTGTGTCTTGCCTCTTGCATTCCTTGCTTGGGTTGTCGTCTCGATCCTGCTCGTGAAAGATCGCAAGGGCGTGGCCGAATTCATGAACCGCCACCGACTCGATGCACCATCGGTTGTTTGCTGATGTCTGGCACCAGCTCGGACCCCAGTTGTTGAAGTTGAAGTTGAGATCCATGCCCCCTTTGGCGCCGTCGAGGCTCTTCTTGCCGATCTTGCAGCTCGGGCCGTCGTCCTTCAGATCATGGATCTTGATGCGAATCCCCTTCGAGCTGTCGTGGCAAGTCTTCCAGCCGTAGAATTCGATGTCCGCAACGCGGCCCCAGGTGTTCTCGACCGCGTTCTTGACCCAGCGCTTGCGGGTGCTCTCTCCGGAAGTCTCCCAGCACACCGGGATGAACTTGCCCCACAACGAATCGGTATCAGCGTAGGCGGGCTGCTCGACGCTACCGACCGTCTCAGCTTCCGGTCCAGCATCGACCCCATCGACAGGAACAGCGCAGCCTGTAGCGCATGCGGCAAGAGCAACGACAGCAAGAGCAGAAAGTGACAGCTTCTTCATGATGAGCCTCCTAGAGGGGCGTGGATGGGTGTTCGTTGCCTGCGCGTGTGGCAGGCCCGGTGACTTGCGGCTCTTCATGTTGAACGGGTCTCCTGCTTGGGGGCGCTTGCGGCGCCGTTGTTCCCCGTTAGTGGGCGCCGCCGAGGCGTTGCTGCGAAGTTTGTTGTTCGAGGCGACAAAAAGGCCAAAGCCCGCTGCTCGATCGACAGCGGGCTTTGGTCCTATTGAAGTTGGGCGCGGACGGGGCGAGGGGTGGTCGGCCGCCCGAAAGGTCAGTGTTGTGGCCTCCCAGCGATGCTGCCGAGGTAGGCAAAGAGCTCTTCGGAGATGCCATGATCCTCTCGTGCTTTCTGCTCACCGTGCAGAAGCTTGAAGATGGCGGCGGTCATGTCGGCGTCGCCCTTCGTGACCGACTCCACTGCTTCTTGAAAGCGCTGCCAAAGCCGCTGCGCCTCGTCGTCAGTGGGCGGAAGTCCTCGCTGTCGCGCAGCCTCTAGCTCCTTGACGACCGGCGTGACGGCCTCATCACCACGCTCTGCGTGGTCCTTGAGCCGCTGCTGCTGTTCGGGGGTGAAGTAGTTGTCGTACATGGTGATGAGCTCCAATGCGTTCAATAGGGTTTCGGTTGTTTGAGCGTCATCGAGCCCGCCGGATTGCAGTTGATGGTCCAGCCTTCGAAGCTGAGCCTCTAGTCGCTCCAAGGCGCAGCGTTGTTCTTCGACTTTCGCGAGATGATCGCTGATCACCTTGCGCGCGTCGGTGCGCCCCTCGATCAGACAATCACCGATGTCGGCCAGCGCGAGGCCCAGCTGCTGCAAGCTCCGGATTTGCTGCAGCCGCTGGATGTCAGCTGGCGTGTAAAGGCGATGTCCCGATGAGGTGCGACCCGAAGGCTTCAAGAGGCCGATCTCTTCGTAATAGTGCAACGTTCGCACAGAGACGCCGGAGCGTCGGGCGACCGCTGCAACCTTCAACGCTGCGTTTGGTTCGACGGGGTTGTTCACGATGACCAGACTAACGTGCGTCCTGACGCCGCGTGAGGGTCAAGCCAGAAATAACCTCACGTCGGGTCAGGGTGGTCGCCGCCTGGCTAGCGGCATCGTGCTGCGGCGAGCAGCCCAGGGCGACAAGCAGCGACACATCCTGGCTGTCTGCTCCTCACAGCACCCGACAACGATGATCTGCCGGCGCGCAAGGCTCAGCTGGGTCCCGTCGCAAAGCTCCGGCTTACTTTTCTTTGGCGCCGCAGTTGATCCAGTCAGCGATCATCTGAATATCCGAAGGACCGGCGGACCATTCGTAGTTCAGCTTCATCAGTGGCTCGCCCGCTTCGGTCTCGGGCATCATTCGGCCGCAGTCGGGAGGGAAGGGGTGCGCGCCTGTGCTCACATAGATGCTGCACGGCAGGTGCGAGCCGGCGGCGTTGTTCGTCACGACGTAGGAGTCTTCCCCTCCAATGTTCGGATCCGGGTGCTCGAGCTTGACCGTCATGATCGCTTTGTACCAATCGCTTGCAGGTGCACCCTTGTCCAAGAGCGGTGCGAGTTGTGGGTCATTGCCAGATTGATGGCAGCCGAGCGGATGGCCTGTGTCGCTCTTCGACTTGGAGCAGCCCGCTTGCTCCAAGATGGGAAAGATGTCCTGCTCGAAGGTGGGACAACTCGGACCTCCCCCAGTGCCGCCTCCACCGGTGCCGCCTCCCCCGGTTTCGCCTCCCCCGCTGCCGCCTTCTGCTGTGCCACCTCCCGCGGTGCCGCCGCTACCGGAGCTCGTGGTGCCCGAAGAGCTCGTGGTCGGTCCCTCGCCGGACGCAGTCAAACCACCGCCGGCGGTCTTGTTGTCATTGCTTCCGCAAGCGAAGGCGATCGGAATCACCGCGCCGATTAGAAAGAACTTCAGCCACGTTCGCGTTATCGTTTCCACAATCGCCTCCTATTAAAAAACAAACCGTTGCTTCAGACCGCGCCTCGAGCCGTGGTGGTCGTGGCGGTCGATGGTCAGGAGTGAAGCCCTCCCCAACCTCTTCGCGCTCAGTTGCAGCCGCAGCCGCCGCCACTCACACCAGTGCCGCCAATAGAACCTTCGCGGTACTCGTTTACGTGACCGTCGAGCTTGCTCTCCATCGGGTCGTCGGCGGTCATCACGCCGGAAGCCAGAATCGAGCGCTCGTAGGGCTTGACCGCAGCGCAGCCGTTTCCAACGGCGACGAGCAGGACGAGACTGAGCAGTTTGATGAACATCGGGGTGTTGTTGGTCGAGGTTGATTTCATGTCGCTCCCTCCGAGGGTTCGATCACAACAGGAGCAACGAGCGTGCCGCCCGACGTCCAAACATGGGAAATCTGGCCGTCCCATGGGACAGTTCCAGCGGCAGGACAGCGACTTTTTTGAGGATCGCCACTGGTGTCTCTGGGTGACGGCGCGTGCACCCTCGAATGACTCGATCGGGTAGAGGAGCCGATTGCGGACTCGAGTCCGCACAGGGCTGACTCGGCCCCGCTGCAGCTGCCAGGGCAGCAGGTCCTTCGCCGACGCGGCTTCAGAGCCCGTTCGCCGCTGCTCGCTAGTGGCGGCTTCGGAAACTGAGGCGTCGATCAGTTTCGGAGCATGAACATGACCACGACCTTGCCCTTGAGCGGCGTGCTCGACTTTTGAAGCTTCACCTTCTTGATGGCTTTGGCCACGCAGCGTTTGGTGGCGTCAGGCAACGAGCCAAACCCCACCGCTTTGCTGATGCGCCCGCTGCTGTCGACATCGTATTTGATTATGGTGCTACCGAATAGCTTGGGCGCTTTCTTCAAGGCGGTCTGGTAGCAAGCGCGCGCAGCGTCGACCTGTTGCCACATCTTATTTATGGTGGCCCGGCCGCCGGAGCCCGAGAAGAGGACCCGCTCACGTGCTGCTGTGCCAAGAGCAATTTGGGCGAGCTCTCGAACCAGACTGGGAGCACCGCTGGCCAGTTCTTCGACGTGGGCCTTACCCGCTGCATCGTTGCCAACCAGGATCCCCATGGCGGTCTTGCGAGATGCGCGGGGTAAGTCATCGTTGTCGGCCACTAGCCGGGCGATGGCCAGCGCGCGTCGCTTGTCTTGTGCAGTGACGCCATTGCCATCGAACATCCGCCGCAAGCCCACGATTCCTCCAAGGGTCCCCGCTTTGGCGCGTGCCTCCATAGCATCGAGAGCCGCAGTGCGGCCAGCCGAGCCGCAGCTCGCTATCAAACGTTGGCTGATCTTGTTGACATCATGAGCACTGGAGTCCTTATCGCCAATGACCGCGACGAGGGCCTTGCAGCTTTGTTCGCGCTGCTCAGCGGTCATCTCGCCCAGATCGAGAGCTTCCGTAATGATGATCCGGTCGGGCGGCTGCTCTCTCATGATGCGGAGCAGCACAGCAAGCCAGTTCTCCCTGTCATTCTGCAAAAGCGTATAGACCAGGCCTCGTTTGACTGCGTAGGGCGTCGCGCCGCGCAGCAGTTTCTCGATCCGCCCTTGGAGACCGGTGGCGCGGGCGTCGATTAGTCCTACGGCAGCACCGAGGGGATACGGGTTGGTAGACGACTCGGGCGTCGCTTCAGCGGCCGCCACCACCAACAAGGCCCAGTGGCGACGAGCTCGGTAGCCTTTGCTGTTGCCGACCAGTGCGGTCGCAGCCATCAGATGGAGGTTATGGTGCGCAGCTGTTCGAGCAGCCACGCCTCGGCCTTGCCGCTCTCGAGCAGCTCGTGCTCTCGCCAGGGCGCCGCCCTTGGGCAGGACCAGCTGTCGACGTAGTCACCCGTCTTGCACGCAGCGACCACCTGCTTCATCAGCTTGCCGAGCTCCTCCTTCTCGGCTTCGCTCAGGCGCGGCAGCGGCAGCTCGCGGGGCGCGGCTGAGGTCGCTTGCGCCGTGGCACTCGAAGTCGGCGCGGCGGTGGTGGCTGGCGTGGTGGTCGGCAGCACCGGCTCGTTGTGAGGCGACGGGCAAGCCCAAAGCAACAGGACGAGAGCGGCGGCGGCGACGAGCTGACTGCGACCCATGCGCTTGGTCCTATCGCCATCCGCAGTTCGACTGCAAGCCTCCCAGAGCTGAGGCGCTTTGCAGACTGGTGCGGCGCCCCGTTTGAATCACCGATTGCCTCCAACCGCGTCGCGAGCTGTTCCGCGTCGGCTGGGTGAGACGAAGCAAACAGCACGCCCTCGGCAGCTGTGGCCAGCGCAACCTGCAAGCTATTGGGCGCACCCAAAACGGGCGCAACAACAGTGACGAAGCGCCCCGCTCCACCTATCTTGATCATGTGCACGGCACGCACCCACCTCGGCTCGGACTCCTGCTGGTCTTCGGCGGCTCGCTCGTGGCAGCGTGTAATTCGCTCTTTGGTGTCGATGCGCTCACGTACGAGTCCGCCGACGGGGGCGGCATGGTAGGAACCGCGGGCCAGGGCGGAACGAGCAGCGCGGGTAGCGGTGGTCAGGAGCAGGGCGGCTCGGGCGGAAACTCGCCGGAGCCCAGCGGCGCGGTGCTATGGAGCCGGCGCTTTGGCGGCTCAGGCTTCGATGCAGGTGCGTGCGTGGCAGTCGACAAGGACGGTAACATCGTCGTAGCGGGCACTTTCCAAGAGTCGGTGGATTTTGGAGGCGGCACGCTGATCAGCGCCGGTGGTCGAGACATCTTTCTTTTGAAGCTCGATCCGCAGGGCGCATACCTGTGGAGCCGGCGCTTTGGCGGCCCGACTGAAGACGTTGTCGGCGGCGTAGCGTTCGGTCCGCAAGGCAACATTGGTCTTGCTGGGGATTTTCGCCAATCCATCGATCTCGGTGGCGGCGTCTTGATGGGTGGGTCGATGCCCATTGCCTTCACGGCGGTGTATTCGCCGTCTGGCGCTCACCTCTACAGCGCCGCGTTTGGCGACGGTGGTTGGTTTGCCAAGGACGGCACGCGCGATCTCGTCCTGCACGATGACTACTTCGTCTTGGTGGGCAGCTTCAGCAAGTCAATCGACTTTGGTAGCGACAAGCTCTATTCCAAACAGACCGATATGTTTGTCGCCAAGCTCTCGACCACGGGCGCGCACCAATGGAGCGCAGACTACGGCGAAGACGACAACCAGGTTGCCGAGGCGGTTGCGCTCGACTCCAGCGCCAATCTCCTGCTCACCGGCGACTTCGAGAAGACGCTGGCCTTTGGCACCCACGAGCTCGAGAGCGAGGGCGACCTCGATGTGTTTGTTGCCAAGCTCGACCCGAGCGGCGAAGTGCTCTGGGGCCTCGCTTTTGGCGACGTCGAGAGACAACTGGGCTGGGCGATTGGCGCCGATGCTTCCGACAACGTCTTCGTCGGTGGGAGCATGCAGGGCACGGTGGACTTCGGCGGCGGTCCCCTCCCGCCGCCGTCAGGCGCCACGGCAGAATCCTACGATGCTTTCCTGCTCAAGCTCGACGGTGCTGGCAAGCATGTGTTCAGCGCTCGCTACGGAGATGCATCCAACCAGCATTTGCGCGCTCTGTCTGTCGACCATGCGAACAACGTGCTGCTGACCGGTGAGCTGGAAGGGGCGATGAGCTTCGGCGGTGAGTACCTCGTCGGTAGCGCTGGTGGTGTTGACATGTTCATCGCCAAGCTCGCTCCAGACGGCGCCCACCTCTGGAGCTACATATTCGGCTCGTCGGGGGATCAATATGCCTGGGACGTGGCTGCGACCCCCTCCGGCCAGGCGGTCGTCACCGGAAGCTTCGAAGCCAGTCTCGATTTCGGAGGCAAAACAAAAGTGCTGAACAGTGCTGGCAACGACGACATTTTCGTCGCGAAGCTTGCGCATTGAGTGTTTCGCCAAACGTGAGCCACCGAGACTGCTACGAGTTGGCACTGCTGGTCGAGCCAGGCTCGCCCCGGCTGTGCAAACGCGATGCGAAGGCGCCTGCCGCAGGCGAGAGCGTTCGGCCGCGTTTGCTGATGACCGCCAGCTGTCGCGTGATGCGTAGGCCCCGCACCTTCAGCACCCGAAAGCGTGAGTCGGCGTCGCGCAAGCTCAAGCTGCTCACGAACGCGAGACTGCCTGTAGTGGCTGCCATTTGCAGGATGGCTGGAATGGATCGCAACACCGTGGGCACGTTGACTTGCACGCCCGCATCACGCAGGGCTGCGTCGATCAGCTGCCGTATTGCGCTGCCCGATTCGAAACCCACCACGCTCTGTCCTTGCAGCGCTTGCGCATCTAGGCGGCGCCTGCTGGCCAGCGGATGGCTGGCTGCTGCGACCAAGACGATTTCGTCGGTCGTAAGGGGAGTGACATCCAGATCCGTTGCCCGCTCAGCGCGTAGCGGCATGGTCACGATGCCGAGCTCGAGGTGCTCGGCTGCGACCTCGAGCTCGACATCGCGGCTGCCCGCTTCTTTCACCTCGAAGCGAACCCCCGGGTGTGAGCGTTGGAAGCTGGCGATGGCTTCCGGCAACAGAAACGACACCGCCGTGGCCCCGCCGCCAATGCGCACCACGCCTGCCTCGAGGCTCAGGTGGGCTTGCAGGTTGTCTTTCATGCTCTGCCAGCGCGCAACCAAGATCCTGCCCTCATGCTCGACCAAACGGCCCAATTCGGTCAGGGCCACGCCTTTGCGGCTGCGTACGAGCAGCGGGGCGCCAAGCTCTTCCTCGAGGCTCTGGATGCGACGAGACAGCGAAGGCTGAGTGAGCCCCAGCGACTTGGCAGCCTCCGTGATCGCGCCATGCTCAACAACGCTCAGCAGCGATCGAATCAGCAGCAGGTCCATGCTCAGCGATTAGCATAACCCAGGGGTCATGTAAAATATGCATGGAAAGGATGCAAACTATCGATTCTACGTATGTTACGTTCTTATGTACACTCACCTCGAACCTGAACGATTAAGGAGTGCAGACCATGCTGCAGCAATACCGTAAACACGCTGATGAGCGCGCCTCCCTTGGAATTCCCCCACTGCCCTTGGATGCCGAACAGGTCGCGGCCCTGGTCGAGTTGCTCAAAGCTCCCCCAGAAGGCGAAGAAGAGGTGCTGATGGACTTGTTGGTCGACCGCACGCCCGCTGGTGTGGACAAGGCGGCTTACATCAAGGCAGGTTTCCTATCGGCCATCGCCAAGGGACAAGCCGAGTCGCCGTTGATCAGCAAGGAGCGCGCGGTCGAGCTGCTAGGCACGATGTTGGGTGGGTATAACGTTGGCACCCTGGTGGAGCTGTTGGCAGACGACGGTCTCGGGGCGCTGGCGGCAACACAGCTCAAGCACACGTTGCTGATCTTCGATGCGTTTCATGACGTCGAAGAGAAGGCCAAGGGCGGCTGCGCCAACGCCAAGTCAGTCATTCAATCGTGGGCGGACGCGGAGTGGTTCACCAGTCGTGACGACGTGCCCGAAAAGATGACCATGACGGTCTTCAAGGTGGTGGGCGAGACGAACACCGATGATTTGTCACCCGCCCCTGACGCATGGTCGCGCCCTGACATTCCGCTGCACGCGCTGGCGATGCTCAAGAACCCGCGCGAGGGGATCCACGCCGCCGTCAAACAGATAGAAGAGCTCAAGCAAAAAGGCCATCCGGTCGCTTACGTCGGCGACGTGGTCGGGACGGGCTCGAGCCGCAAGTCGGCCACCAATTCGGTGCTGTGGCATCTGGGAAATGACATTCCTTACGTACCCAACAAGCGATCGGGCGGCGTCTGTCTCGGCAACAAGATTGCGCCGATCTTCTTCAACACCATGGAAGATTCGGGCGCGCTGCCCATCGAGTGTGACGTCAGCAAGATGGCGATGGGCGACGTCATTGTCATCTATCCCTTCGCCGGCAAGATCGAAAATGAGGCGGGCGAAACCATCAGTGCGCTCGAGCTCAAGACCGAGGTGTTGCTCGACGAGGTCCGCGCCGGCGGCCGCATTCCCTTGATCATCGGCAGGGGGCTGACACAAAAAGCCCGCGAGTCATTGGGGTTGGGCCCGTCTGAGGTTTTCCGCAAGCCTGAGGTGCCAGCCGACAGCGGCAAGGGTTTCAGCTTGGCGCAGAAGCTCGTTGGACGTGCCTGCGGCCTGAAGGAAGGTGGTGTTCGGCCCGGCACCTACTGCGAGCCGCGCATGTCGACCGTTGGCTCACAAGACACGACTGGCCCGATGACACGCGATGAGCTCAAGGAGCTGGCCTGCTTGGGGTTTGGCGCTGATCTCACGATGCAGTCCTTCTGCCACACGGCTGCTTATCCCAAGCCTGTGGATGTCGAGACGCATCACACGCTACCCGACTTCTTCCAGACCCGCGGCGGCGTCGCGCTCCGTCCTGGTGATGGGATCATCCATTCGTGGCTCAATCGCATGCTGCTGCCCGATCAGGTTGGCACAGGCGGCGATTCGCACACCCGTTTTCCGCTGGGGCTCTCTTTTCCTGCCGGATCTGGGTTGGTGGCCTTCGCGGCGGCGCTCGGCTCGATGCCGCTCGACATGCCCGAGTCGGTGCTGGTGCGTTTCAAAGGCGAGATGCAACCGGGGATCACGTTGCGGGATCTGGTCAATGCCATTCCTCTGGCTGCAATCAAGTCCGGTGATCTAACGGTGGAAAAGAAGGGCAAGAAGAACATCTTCTCGGGTCGCATCGTGGAGATCGAGGGCTTGCCCGAGCTCAAGGTCGAGCAGGCCTTCGAGCTGTCGGACGCTACGGCTGAGCGATCGGCTGCTGGTTGCACCATTCGTCTCAATCCGGAGCCGGTCGTCGAATACCTCAAGAGCAACATCACGATGTTGCGCTGGATGATCGCCAGTGGGTATCAGGATGCGCGCACCCTCGAGCGACGCGCCCAGGCGATGGAGAAGTGGATCGAAAACCCGGTGCTCGAGCAGCCTGACGACAACGCTGACTACGTCAAGATCATCGAGATCGACATGAGCGCCATCGTTGAGCCGATCCTCGCTTGCCCCAACGATCCCGATGACGTCAAGACGCTGGCCGATGTGGCTGGTACAGCCATCGATGAGGTATTCGTCGGTTCCTGCATGACCAACATCGGTCACTTCCGGGCAGCCGCGAAGCTGCTAGCCGCCTACGGCAAGACTACGCCGACGCGGCTTTGGATTGCGCCGCCAACCAAGATGGATCAGGCGCAGCTGACTGCCGAAGGCGTGTATGCGAGCTTTGCGCTCGCCGGCGCGCGCACCGAAATTCCCGGATGCTCCTTGTGCATGGGCAACCAAGCAAGGGTCAATGCTGGGGCCACAGTCGTGTCTACCTCGACGCGCAACTTCCCCAACCGCCGCCGGCGGGGGGCCCAAGGGTATATGTGATAGGCAGACGTGGGCCCCGG
>CAZRGL010000005.1:25472-52852 GCA_964599485.1 uncultured Polyangiaceae bacterium | reverse complement strand
GCGCAACCGCAAGGTCAAGCCATGGCCGCAACCATCTGGCGTGCGGCGCGTGCGGATCGACCCACAAACAGGATTGCTCGCGTACCCGGGGCAAGAAGACGCCATCAGCGAGATATTCGTCGCAGGTACTGAGCCTAGCGAGACTGCTGAGCCGCCTGACGCCGGCATCGAGGACGCAGCGGCCGACGCGGACGTCGACGCGGACGTCGAGGTGGACGCCTCGAGTCCCGACGCGACAGCGGCCCAGCCGGACAAGACGATTGACGGCGGCTCAGCCGGCCCGCCTGAACCATCCCCTACTCCGAGCCCCCCCACGGCGGCCCCTTCCGCACAACCCCCTCCTTTCTGACGACTTGGGAGTTTTTCAGCGGCGCGTATGGTTGAGCAAGGTGGTTGAAAGAAGGTGGATACGTTGACCTGGCCCTCTTCTTCTTGCACTCTGTAGGATGGTCCTAGATGAACGCCGGTGACCTCATTTCTGGGAAATATCGTCTGCAGCGCGTCCTCGGCGCTGGCAGCATGGGCTCAGTGTGGGCGGCGCGCAACGAGCTGACCAACCGGGACTTTGCGGTCAAATTCCTGCTGCCAGAGCTTTCCAAGAATGAGGAGGCACTCAACCGTTTCTTCTTGGAGGCACGCGCCTGCGGACAGATTCGACATCCAGCCATTGTCGATGTGTACGACATGGGCCAAGCGGAGGACGGGTCACCGTACTTGGTCATGGAGTTGCTCGAGGGAGAGGGCTTCGACCAGCGCATCATTCGCCAGGGGTTCCTCCGCGCCGTTGATGTGTGTCGCTACATTGCGACCGTTTCTCGCGGCCTGGAAGAGGCCCATACCCGCGGGCTCATCCATCGGGACCTCAAGCCGGGCAACATCTTCTTCGCCATCGACAAAAAAGGCGAGGTGCACCCCAAGGTGCTCGACTTCGGCATTTCCAAAGAGACGAGCGCGGAGCACTTCGACTTCGTCAAGACCAGTACCGGGACGGTGTTGGGCTCGCCGGCATACATGAGCCCTGAGCAGGCCAAGGGCGAGGTCGATGTGGACGCGCGAACCGACATCTGGGCGCTCGGCGTAATCATGTATGAGGCGCTCACCGGTGAGCTGCCCTTCGACGCCAACAACTACAACGCGCTGATGTTGTGCATCATTACCGAGCCGCACCGACCCGTCATCGAAGTGGCGCCTGAGGTGCCGCTCGATTTGAGCCTATTGGTCGACAAGCTGCTGCAAAAAGACCGAGAGGATCGCGTCAAGTCGGCGGGTGAGCTCGCCCAACAGCTCGAGCGGATCTACTCCAAGCTGACTGCGACACCGCTTTCGCGACCCGAGCGCAACAACAGCTTCCCGCCCGACGGCGTCACGCAAAACGGCTGGTTCAAAGTCCGCACCCGCTCGGGGGGGACCACAGTCTCGCCGGCTCTGTTGATCGGCGCTGGGCTGGCGATCGTGGGACTGGTCGGTGGGGGGCTCGCCCTCGCATCGGCAGCTGGCGGGGGCGATGCGCTGGTTCCGGCTGGCCGCCTTGGAGCCGCGGTGAACGTCGTCGTCGAGCGTGCTCAATCGGAATACAAAGGCGCGATCGCCGACGCCAAAACGCGCGCAGCAGAACGCAGTGCACGCGAGGCCGAGCAGCGAGCCAACGAGGCGGCAGCCAACGCCGCTAGCGCCCAGCAAAAACCAGAGCGCCCGACGCCGCGGCCGAGCTCGTCCAAGAAGACGGGGCCCGACCCACACGGCGGTGTGGTCGGCCCAGGGTTCTAGCGATTCAGCCTGATTCGGCTGGGCGCTCAGTTGGCGGGAATGACCGACACCTGCTTTTTGGTGCGGGTTTTCCAGTGGTACTTGACCTGGCCGTTGGATAGCGCAAAGAGCGTGAAGTCTTTGCCGACGCCAACGTTCTTGCCGGCTGCGATGGTACCGCCCACCTGCCGAACCAAGATGTTGCCAGCGACGACTGTTTCGCCGTCGTACACTTTGACGCCACGCCGACTTGCATTGGAGTCACGTCCGTTGCGTGATGAGCCGCCACCTTTTTTGTGAGCCATTGCTGTCTCCTGCTTGCCGTTGTTGTCAGCCGCTGATGCCGGTGATTCTCACCTGCGTGTAGGGCTGGCGGTGTCCTTGCTTGCGACGGTAGTTCTTGCGCCGACGCATCTTGAACACGATGATCTTCTTGTCGCGGTCCTGGGAGACGATCTCAGCCTTGACGCTCGCGCCTTTGACGAGGGGCGTGCCGACTTTGGCCTTTTCGCCACCCACCATCAGGACTTCGTCAAAGCTGATCTTGTCACCGGCAGCTCCAGGGAGCTTTTCCACCTGGAGGGTGTCGCCCTCAGCTACTCGATATTGTTTCCCGCCCGTCTTGATGACCGCGTACATGATTAAGCCTTCTCTTCACGCTACCAATGGCAGCGGGGAGCGGGAGTATACGGTTCTTTGCCGAGTTGGCAAGCGTCAACCACATTTATGAGGCCCTTGGCACTGAGCGCATGAGCAGTCATTGAGGGTTTGTACCTGTGGAGCGTGTTAGAGTCGGCGCTCGGCTGGGGGAAGAAGTGGCTCAGAGGGTAGCGCCATGATTGATCTATTCTTGGTCCTAGCGTTCATGGTGTACGCGGTCTGGTCTGGCTTCGCGGCCAGCAAAGACGCGTCTCAAGGTCCGGAGGAGTACTTCTTGGCGGGCCGCAGCATGCCGGGTTGGAAAGCCGGCCTGAGCATGAGCGCGACCCAGTACGCCGCGGATACACCACTGGTGGTCACGGGGATGATCGCGACGGCGGGCGTGTTCGCTTTGTGGCGATTCTGGGTGTACAGCCTAGCGTTCTTGCTGCTTGGGTTCGTGCTTGCAGCCTCGTGGAGGCGGGCCGGAATCATCACCGACGCGGAGCTGTGCGAGACGCGCTATGCCCCACCAGCAGCTGAGCCGCTTCGCTACCTAAAAGCAGTGTACTTCGGCACGGTGATCAACTGCGTGGTGCTCGCCATGGTGTTGCTTGCCGCAACCCGCATCACCGAGCCGTTCCTGCCGTGGCATCAGTGGCTACCCGACGGATCGCTGAATTGGCTAGCGGGCGCCCTGCAAGCCATCGATTCGCCGGTCACCACCCAGGTGACGAGTCCGGATGTGTGGTTGCTGAGTGCGTCGAACCTATTCAGCATCTTCGTGATCGTTACGTTCACCGCCCTTTATTCCACTACGGGCGGCCTTCGCAGCGTCATCAACACGGACGTGGTGCAGGTGGTTATCGCGCTGATCGCTACGGGGGTGTACGCCTGGGTGGTCGTTTCGCACGTGGGGGGGTTGTCACAGATCCCGGTGAAACTGACTGAGCTGTACGGCGAGGTGCGGATGAAGAGCTTGCTGAGCTTCTCGCCGCTCGAGGGCGCGGCGAGCAGTGTGGGGGTGTTGGGGTTGCTCGTAATCCAATGGATTGCTCAGGCGAACAGCGACGGCACGGGGTACTTGGCTCAACGTTCGATGGCCTGCAAGAGCGACGCCGACGCGAAGCTGGCGGGGGTGGTGTTCACGTATGTGCAAAGCGTAGTGCGCACGCTGTTGTGGCTGCCGATCATCGTGAGTTTGATGATTCTGTATCCGGCAAGCGGGGCCGTTAGTGGGGAAGCAGCCACGGCGATGCGCGAAGCCAAGTTCATTCAAGGGATCACGGACCATCTACCTCCGGGTGCACTCGGCATCATGATGGTGGGGTTGCTGGCAGCGCTCGCGAGCACGGTCGATACGCACCTGAACTGGGGAGCGTCGTACTGGACGAACGACATCTATGGGCGGCTTTGGTGCGAGCGCATCAAGAAGACGGAGCCGGACAAGAAGAAGCAGATCTGGGTGGCACGCCTGTCCAACTTGCTGATTCTCGCGATCGCGCTAGGAATCATGTTGCGTTTGCAGTCGGTGCAAGCGGCGTGGAAGACGAGTCTGTTGTTTGGCGCCGGAATCGGGGTGCCGCTGTTGCTGCGCTGGCTGTGGTGGCGTCAGAACGCCTATGGGGAGCTGTACAGCATCGGGGCGTCGGTAGTTCTGTCGCCGATTCTGCTTTTCTGGATGAACGATGCCAGGATGGCGATGTGGGGCCTGGACGCCGATGGTGCTGACGCGACGCGATTGATCATCATGGCGACGGCCTCCACGAGTATCTCGATCTTCGGCTCGTTGATGACCCGCCCGGT
Organism: uncultured Polyangiaceae bacterium; assembly: GCA_964599485.1. GTDB lineage: Bacteria > Myxococcota_A > Polyangia > Polyangiales > Polyangiaceae > JAPYTK01. The sequence goes on along the minus strand of CAZRGL010000005.1, from coordinate 48,661 downwards.
GCCCAATGACACGATCGAGGCGTTCTACAAGAAGGTGCGCCCGCCGGGGTTTTGGGGTCCGGTTGCAGTTTCCTGCGGAGACGACCCAGGGGAGGCAAAGCGAGAGCTCGGTCGAAACCTGGGGGCGACCTTCGCAGCGGCGTTCAGCGTTTTCGCGTTCATCGTCGGCTTCGGGACCTGGCTGTTGCACGCCCCTGGGCCGCAGCTCATGCCGCGCGCCCTTTGGATAGGTCTGAACATAGCGGTGGGCTTCGGCCTGATCGCCGTTTGGTGGCGGCTAGGGCAAATGTCGGAAAGCAACACACCAGAAGCCCCAGAATCCGCCGCGCCAGAAGCGGACGGGCCCAAAGAACCCGAAACAGAATAGAACCTCCCCCGCAGCATCCGCCCAAGATGGTATCCGGGCAGTATCCAGACCGAGATGGTATCCGGGCAGTATCCAGACCGTGGGTAGTATCCAGTATCCAGACCGTGGGTAGAGTATCCAGACCGAGAGTATCCAGACCGTGGGTAGTATCCAGACCGCGAGTATCCAGACCGTGGGTAGTTCTAGCGGCTGCTGCGCGTGGGACCTCGGGCTCGCGCGAGGGGTGGCATCATGGCCAGTAAATGGCCACAGGAGGCGCGTGCGGCGACCGTTTGGTGTTCGTGTTCGGGCCTCTTTGGGCACTTTTCGAGCAGAGGACGCACCTGTCCCTCTCCCTCGACTTAGTCAGAGGGCTTCGCCCGAGGCGTGGACTCGGCCCCGGCTCACTGGAGCGCAGGACATGCCTTGCAGCGGACCATACCCTGCTCGACCAACTTGTAGCTTCCGAAGGGGAACTCGACCCCGAGCTCACCACCTCTATGTCGCCGGTATGCGTCGCGGTAGTCGTGTACGAAGCGCTTGTTTTCTCGGAGCAGCGCCACGCGGAGCGACTTGTTTCGAGTGGCCAGCCGCGGACGCAGTCGCTGTCCCAGTCGGTGGTTGTGGCTTTCAGGGGCCATGCGGGGCGACTGTCGCAAAACAGCTTTGCGACCAACAACGCGGCTGCCCGTTTCCGCGCGCTCTTTCGCAGCCCTCCGCTCCTGCTCTGCCACCGCAGCGCGAATTTTGTCAGCCCACTCTTGTTGGCTCAAGTGCGCGAATTCAGGAGGGCGCACAAAGCGTAGCTCCACCTCCTCTGGCATTTTCCCATCGTCACTGAAGAACCAGCTGGGACGCTTGACCACAACAGGTGTGTCACTGAGCTGGTAACGCAACGAGTTGAAGCCTGGCCAGTTGAACACCTTGTCAACAAGGTGGTCTTTGACCGGATTGGTCAAGCTGTAGATCATCTTGTCGAAGATGGCGTCGGCGTCAGCAAGTCGCACCACTCCGCTTTGCTCAGCCGCCCAGAAACTCTCGCGGCGGCCGAGGTACACATTGAGGCAACGCGCCACCAAACTGTGGAAGTAGCTGAGGAACTTCGGGTAGTTGCCCTTGTTGTCCCTTACTCCCGGGTGATGATGGTTGCTCATCACGCTGAGCCAATACGGCTGGATGTCATAGCGCAGAACGGCCACCGCAAAACAGTAGACGAACGCTTCGTTGATCTCCTTGCTCGGTCGCAGAAAGAAGCGACGCTCTGAGCAGCGGCGCGTCATCATGTAGCTACGACCGGAAACGACTGGGCGAGGTTGGGTCATATTGATCTTATCGCCACCAGCAAAATGCCAGTTCCGCAAAAAAGACGACCTCCGCAAAAATGCACTTCAAGACGACGCCAGAACGGAACAGCCGATGTCCCGTTTTGTGCCGCTGATTTACCCTGGGAGGGTCTACTTTCCCTGTGCCGCTGATTTACCCTGGGAGGGTCTACTTTCCCTGGGAGGGTCTGCTCTGGGAGGGTCTACTTTCCCTGGGAGGGTCTGCTCGGAGATTGCTACTGATTTACCCTGGGAGGGGCTGCGCGGAGATTGCTAGGGTCGCGGTAATCAGGCCCGCATGGGAGTAAGTTTGGGGGAAATTGCCCCATTGCTTGCCGGTCCTGGGATCGATGTCCTCGCTGAAAAGACCAACGTGGTTGGCGTGGCCAATCAGCTCAGTCACGCAGCACTCGGCTTCTTGCCTGCGACCGATACGTGCCAGCGCCTCCGCGTACCAAAATCCGCACACCGTGAACGTGCCGTGTGTCTGACCGATACCGTCATGATGTCGGTAGCGACGCATCAGCGAATTGCCCAACGACAGCCGCTCATGTAGCGCCGCCAGATGCTGCGCCGTGCGTGGCTGGTCAGCTTCGAGGAAACCCGCATTGACCATCATCAACAGCGCCGCGTCAGCGTGATCGGTGCTCGTCGAGTCAGCGTAGTACCCACACGCGGGCCTGTAACAACACTCCTCGATGATCTTCCGCGCCCGCTTTGCCAGCGCTCGACCTCGCCGCTCGAGAGCACCATCGCCAACATGTGCACCGACACAGGCCGCCGTCTTGCCCCCCAACCAGTGCATCAGAAGTGAAAACGTGTGCACCTTGGGCTCGTCGCGGATTTCCCACAGACCCGCATCTGGACACCCCATCGTCTCCTCGATTCGATCCACCAAACGCCCCACCAGGCGGAGCGCACCAACCGGCGGCTTTGCCTGCTCGAGCAACAAAGGCGCTATCGCGGCAATCGTCTCGCCGTACACATCGTGCTGCTCTTGCGCACTGGCGGCGTTTCCAATCCGCACAGGTCCCTCACCGAGATAGCCCGCCAGATGCTCGACGATCCGCTCAGGCAGCTGTCGCTCCCCACCAATCCCATACAAGGGCTGCAGCGGCCCCTTGGACGCAACGCTCTGGACGAAGGAAAACAAGCCCTCGACTTCTGCAAAGTGGTCGAGCCGCCTCAACGCATCGACCGTGAAATACGCATCTCGCAACCAACAATAGCGATAATCCCAACACCGTCCTGAGCCCGGGAATTCAACCAAGCTCGTCGTGCTCGCCGCCGTAATCGCGCCCGTTTCCTCGAACTGGTGAAGCTTCAACACGAGCGCAGACCGAATCACCTCGCGCCGAAACCCTTCCGGTAGCCGCATCTGCGCCACCCAGCCCTGCCAATACTCCATGGTGCGCGAAAGCAACCGCTCGCAACACGCCCCCAGCGCCCCTTCCAGCGAGTCCCCCCACCCCAAGGCGAGGTACAGGTCCCGCTCCAGCACCACAGGCTCACCCTCGACACACGCCCCCGAGGGCAGGTTGGATTGGAGCCGCAACACGCCCGCCCCGAGCCGCCAGCTGATGTCACCACCTTCCAGCCTTCCATGCGGCACCTGTTCGCCGTAGTCGTAAACCGGGCGGCAGCGAATACGCACACTCGGCGTCCCTTCGAGGGGCCGCACGATGCGCACCAAAATCGTTGGCTTGTAGTGGCCGCCACCCGACTGATGGCGCGGAGCGAAATCCACCACCTCAAAAGCCCCGTCTTCGCCTTCGAACACCGTGCGCAAAATGTTGGTGTTCCTCACATACGCTTGCTTGCTCCTAGCCGGAGCGGCTGGCCGAATCGACAGCTCACCTCCCCGCCCCTCGTCGAGCAGAGAGCCGAACACGAAGCTCGAATCGAACCGCGGCCAACACAGCCAACGCACACTGGCCGAATCGTCGATGAGCGCCTGGTACGCACAATTCCCGATGAGCGCGAGTCTCATGGTCCCCAGCGACGATCCCATCGTGGCCAACAGGGTGTCAAATACCGAGCTCTTCGCTGATTTGGCGGAACTGGGATCGGACTCACGACGATAGAAGATCATGGAACCAAAAAAACCTCATGCTCTTTCACTTCTCATTGTGTTGATGCTGGTGCTCACGTCTTGCAGCGATGGGCCCGATCAGCCTCGCCTTGGAAAAACCGTCTTTGAAGGCCCCACCGATCAGTCCGAGCTAGTGCTACCACCCACCGGCTCGACGATGCTTGGGGTCAACGCGCGCAACGAGGTGGTGCTCTTTGACGTGAAAACCGGGAACATCACTGCACAAAGCGCGTCCCCACTCGCCAAGTTGACCACGGTCACCGATCTCGTCTTCGATCCGTACGCCCAACGCGCGCTGGCAACCCGCGCCCAACTCGACGCCTTGCCCACCGGTATCGAATCCATCCCATTTGCCGCAGAGCAACCACCAAGGCTCGGAGCGCCCAAACTGCAGCTCGCGGCTAGCGGACCGGTGCGCCTCATGCCCGTGCCAGCAGGACTCGTCATGTTCGAGCGAGAACAAGCGCGTTGGTCCTTCGTCGCTACAACTGACGCTGCGGCCAGCTCCAGCATCGAGGCACCACCGCCAAATTCGCTCTGGGCCTTTGTCACTGCGAGCGGCTCATTGCAGCTCAACGCGCTCAGCAGCAACACCGTCCCCCACGCTGCCCTCGACTGGATCCAAGCTCGAGTCGACAGCGGTATCAGTGCCTCAACCGACGCGGCGCACTTCGACCCAATCCACGCAGGATGGTCCTACCCGCGCGGAATCTGGTTGCAACGCTTCGGTGTGCCACTGGTCATCGGGCTCGCAGACGGCACGGTCAGCGGCGTGCTGCTCGGCGAGGCTCAGTTCGAGGGCTGGAACAGGCCTCGGCAGCTGTCCGGCTACGTCGGTGCTGGACACATCGAGCACGTCGAAGCGCTGCGAGACACAGCCGCGGACGTCGAGCACATCGCCGTATTGCTGTCCGGACCGCCGCGCTTGGTGGTGATCGCGCTGGGCGACCGTATACGCAGCAATGTCGTCCCCCTCGACGGAAGCTTGCGCCGCCACCGGGCGCTCTTCGGACGGGATGTGTTGGTCCAAGGGCGACGGATCTTGATAGCGCTCCGGGAGCGAGTCGTTGCCCTGCGCTGGTGGCCCCGTTCATACGAGCCACCCGCCATCGAACACGATGAGCGTTTCGACGGCTCACAACTGCGCGGACCATTGGCAGGGGTGGTGAGCCTCCCCGAATAGGCTCGAACGGTGACATCAACCGTGACCCGGAATCGCCTGATCATACTGGCAACAGGAGTTTTTCATCGTCCTGCTAGGACTCACCGTTGCGCCGCATTACCATGGCCGGTCTCACCGAGCGGGGAGAGCTGTTGATGGCCAGAAAAAAGAGCACCAAACGGGGCGCAGCCGCCACTCCGGGACCGATGGTCCCGTCCTTGAGCTGGGCACCACCACCGTTGGCAACTGGCGACGACCCAATGCCCGACATGGCTGCACCGCCGCCCCCTCAGGACCTGGCAGCGGACTCGCCGAAGTCGGGCACGCTCCGCCCAGGTGACCCATCCGCGCCGGGCGGCAAGACGTTGATCGGCGGCAGCAAGGTGGAAGAGGACATCCCAATCGAAGAGGACATCCCCATCGACGAGGAAGAGGAGGACATCCCCATCGATGAGGACACCATCGAACCCGAACCCACCACGCGTCTGAAGGCGAAGAAGGCAGCCACCGCTGACGAGCCGGCCAGCGATGAGGCGTCCAACGACGACGACCAAGAAGAAGAAGAAGAAGAAGAAGAAGAAGCGCCCGACGAAGAAGAGGAAGCGCCCGAAGACGATCCTGACAGCAACGAGGCAGCGGGCGACAACACAAGAGAGGAAGCGGCAAAGTTGGACGAAACACACGATGACTTGGCGAAAACGGCACAACGACCCGCAGCCGAAACGAGCCTCGAGCTCGTCGACCTCTCGGGCTGCGACCTGAGCGGCGCAGACATGGCCGGAGCGAAGCTTCCAGGTGTCTGCTTCTCCGGTGCAGTGCTGCGCGCGGTGCGGCTCGAGACCGCATGCTTGCATGGTGCGGACATGTCGAAGGCAAGCGCACATCAGGCCAAGCTCAAAGGAGCAGACCTGCGTGAGGCCAACCTCGAGGAATGCTCGTTGCGCTACGCCGACATGCGCGATGCGAAGTTCGCGGGTTGCCAATTCGGCGGCGCGGACTTGCGGCGCGCAATGCTTGCCGATGTAGATCTCAGCGGCGCTTTGGGACTCGGCAGCGCGCGTCTCGATGGAGCCGAGCTGAGCAACGCCAACCTCTCGGGAGTCGACATCGTCGGCGGTGGCCTGAGCTTCGCCAAGCTGGCGGGAGCCAACTTCACCTCAACCAATTTGCAGGACGCAGATCTAGAGGGCGCCGATCTCGAAGGAGCGGAGCTCGATGACGCCAACCTGACCGGTGCCAACTTGGCCCAAGCCAATTTGGTGGCAGCAACGGCCGCACATGCCAAGCTCACCAAAGCCAAGGCACGCGAAGTTCGACTGAGCGACAGCAAGCTGCGCGGCGCCAACCTCAGCAATGCGGACTTTGGCAACGCCGATTTGACAGGCGCCGAGCTCGACGAGAGCTTCCTGAAAGAGGCCAATCTCGAGGGCGCGAGCCTGCGCGCCGCCTCGCTGACAGACTCGAACTTGGCAGGGGCAATCTTGCGCAAAGCAGCGCTCGACGGCGCGAAGCTGAAGGGGGCGCAACTGCCAAAAGCGGATCTGACCAACGCGATTCTCGAAAACGCAGATCTCGAAGGCGCCGACTTGCGCGAAGCCAATCTCCAAGGCGCACGCTTGTTGGGCGCCAATTTGAAAAACGCCGATCTGCGAGGTGCTGATCTGAAGGAAACGGACCTGCGCCACGTGCTCAACCTGAGCCAAGCAAAGCTCGAAGACAGCAAGCTCATGGGCGCCAATCTCGCAGGAGCCTCGCTCGAGAAAGCCTGCCTCAAGGGCGCCGACTTGGCCGACGCCGTCGTCACCCGCGCATCACTCATCGACTGCGATTTGACTGAGGCCTCGCTCATCGGCACGGATCTGTCAGGCAGCAAGCTGTCGGGCGCTATCTTCGACACGGCTGATCTGTCTTCGGCGAAGCTGCGCGACGTGGATGGCTTCGGCGAAGCCAATCTGACGGGATGCAGCCTCGCTGCGGCCGATTTGTCAGGGATCAGCTTGAGCGAATCGAGCAACCTCAACGACGCTGCTGATCTGTCGGGCGTCGTGTTGCGCGGCGCGGACTTGCGGCAAGCACGTCTGGTCGGTGCAACGCTCGATGGCGCCGACCTGAGCGCCGCGGATCTCTACGAAGCGGACCTGAGTGACGCGAGCCTCAAAGGCGCCAACCTCAAGAAGGCCGACCTGTGGCAGGCACGACTCGAGGGCGCCAATCTGACCACGGCAAACCTGACCAGCGCCGATCTCAAGGATGCCCGTCTCTGCAACGCAGATCTCACCAACGCCATCCTCAAAGATACCAACTTCAGAGGCGCGGATCTGAAAGGCGCCAAGGGCGAGTTGCCCTCGAGCTGAGCCGATTCAGAGCTCTGGCAGCGCGCTCAAACGCGGTTGAAAGTAAAATCCTCACCGTCGAAGTCGATGGCGATCTTACCGGCGGACAGGTCGCCTCCCTCCAGAATCGACTGCGCCAACGGATTCTGTAGCTCGCGCAGAATCGCTCGTTTGAGGGGACGCGCGCCCAAGGCTGGCTCATAGCCGAGCTCGACCAGCTCCCATTTGGCCTTGTCGCTCACTTCGAGCACCAGCTCTCGGCTAGCGAGCATCTTGTGCAGGCGCCTGAGCTCGAGATCAGCGATGCCCCGCAAGTCGTCTTTGCTGAGGGCCTTGAACACGACTTGGTCGTCGATGCGGTTCAAAAACTCTGGGCGGAAGAAGTCGTTCAGCTCGTTCTTGAGCACGTCGCTGAGTGCTTCGCGACCGTCCTCGGTCTCAAAAAGCTTGGGGTCGCATTCGAGGATCCGCTTGGAGCCGATGTTGCTCGTCATGATGACGACTGTGTTCGAGAAGTCAGCTGTTCGTCCGCGCCCGTCGGTCAGGCGACCGTCGTCGAGTACCTGCAACATCAAGTTGAAGACGTCGCCGTGGGCTTTTTCGACCTCGTCGAAGAGCAGCACGCTGAAGGGACGGCGCCGCACCGCTTCGGTCAAGTGCCCCCCTTGCTCACTATCGGCGTAGCCCGGCGGAGAGCCAATGAGGCGCTGCGCCATGTGTTTCTCCATGAACTCGCTCATGTCCAGGCGGGTCAGCGCTTGCTCGTCGTCGAACAAGAACTCGGCCAAGGCCTTCGCCAAGTGGGTCTTGCCAACACCACTCGGACCCAAGAACAGGAACGATCCGATGGGTTTGCCCGGATCGCGCAAACCGACTCGGCCCCGGCGCACGGCGCGCGACACAGCGGTAACCGCTTCAGACTGCCCGATCACGCGGTCGCCGAGCCGCTGCTCCATCTTGAGCAGTTTCTCGGCTTCACCTTCCAGCATCTTGGCAACCGGAATGCCCGTCCATTCGTTGACCGTCGCAGCGACATCCTCGGCGTTGACCAAACCGACCTCCGCTTTGATGCCAGCGCTCGCGGAGGCCTGCTCGGCAGCCTCGAGACGCCGCTTGATTTCAGGAATGGTCACGTGCTCGAGCTCGCCGAGCTTGGCAAAGTCCTGATTTTCGCGGGCTTCGCTGTGCCCTCTTTGAGCAGCGGTGAGCTCTTTTCGAATCGCTGACACGGCCGCGACCACGCCTCGACGCGACTCGAGCTTCGTGCGCATCTCGCTCACCTTTGGGCGAAGCTCCTCGGCTTCTTGCTTCAACTGCGCAACGCGCTTGACGCCTTCCTTGCTGTCGTCGTCCTCCAGACCGGAGATCTGCGCCTCGACCGACTCGAGGCGGCGCATCGCGTGGTCCATCTCTGCCGGAACACCGTCGACCTCCACCCTTCGGCGAGAGGAGGTCTCGTCCATCAGGTCGACTGCCGAATCGGGCAGCGAGCGATCGGCGATGTAGCGCTTGGCCAGCGTCACCGCAGTCATGATCGCGCCTTCGGAAATGCGCACCTTGTGGTGGCGTTCGTAGCGCGAAGCGATACCACGCAGGATCTCCTGCGCTTCCTCGATGGTGGGTGGCTCGATGACGAAACTGGAAAAGCGGCGCGTAATCGCTGGGTCGCGTTCGTTGATCTTCTGCACACCGTCGATGGTAGTCGTCGTCAGCAGGCGGATCTCACCGCGGCTGAGCTGCGGCTTGAGAAGCTCGCCCACACCCGAGCCCGTGACGCCTTGACCGAACAAGGAGTGAAACTCCTCCACCACCAGAATACTCTCGGTGGATTCATCGGCGCGCAGATGGTCGAGCACGGCTTTTAGACGAAGCTCGATTTCACCACGAAGCTTGGCGCCGGCGACCAGCGCGCCGGTGTTGAGCTCGAGCAAGCGCGCGCCGGCTAGGTTCGATGGTACGTCCCCTGCGGCCAGCCGCATCGCCAACCCGCGAATGATGGTGCTCTTGCCAACACCCGCCTCACCGACGATGAGCGGGTGGTTCTTGAAGCGGCGCTCCAAAATCTGCAGCAAGCGCCGGATCTCGGTGTCCCGACCAATCACAGGATCGAAACGGTCGGCGCGCGCGTCGGCCACCAAATCCCGGGTGTAGTCCTGCCCTGAGCCGACGGGTCCGTGCGCTGCGCCGCTGTGGGAGATCTTGGGCGCTTTTTCGAGATGCTCGATGTGGTCACGAAAGCCACCGGGGCCAATCGAGTAGTGCGTCAAGATTTCCCCGACGGGGCCGCGAATCTCTTGAGCAAGAGCATGGAGCATTTGCGCTAGGCCGACTTGCGACTCCTTGTCGCGTTTCGCTTCGCGCTCGGCGCGGTCGAGCAAATCGGCCAGCCGCGGGCTGACGCTCGACATCCCTCCGGTCTTGCCCAACTTGCGCAGCCCTTTTTCGCAGAGCTCAGCGACCTCGTCGGGCGGTGCGCCAGCGGCTTTGAGCACCGCCGCAACTGCCGGGCTTCGCTCCACGGCTCGCGCCAGCACATGCAAGGGCAACACCTGTCCGTGCTGCCGCTCATCAGCCAACTGTTGAGCACCTGCTACGATCTGCTTCGCTTCGACGCTGAACTTCTCGAGCCGGATAATACCATCGCGTTCGCTTGCCATAGGCGCAGTAGGGTAGCTCCACATGCGGCAAAAGAGGGGTGGAAACTCCCCTTTTGCTCTGTAGCTGAACACCCGTGCAAGCCTTGGTGCGGATGGGCTCGGGTTGCTTCGCCGACAGGGCGACTCGATAATCGGGATGTGAGCGCCAAGGTCACCATCTACGTCACCGCGTACTGTGGGTACTGTCACGCGGCCAAGCGGCTTCTCCATGGCAAGGGCGTGAGCTTCGAGGAGATCCGAGTGGATTCACGCCCCGATCTGCGCGCCTGGCTCGCTGAGGTTTCGGAGCAGCGGACCGTGCCCCAGATCTTCATCAACGGTCAGCCCATCGGAGGCTACAGCGAGCTTTCCGCGTTCGAAAAAGGAAAGCAGCTCGATAGCATGTTGGCGACGCCGCCAGCGGTCGACAATCCGGCGCTGCGCTCGTAAGCTTTGAGGGCTACGACCGGGCTCAGGCCGCGGAGCATCGGCACGGAGCACGGGGAAACAGCACGCCCGAATGCCAAGCACCAGGGATAAAGCGAGCCCGCCAACGGCAACGGCGGGAACACCGGACTCGGTTTCGGGTCGCCAGCCAAACTTGGTCGGACAGCTGATCGACAAGTATCGCGTGGTGGGCGTCGTCGGCCGAGGCGGCATGGGCTGCGTCTACGAGGCGGTCAACACCAGCATCCAGAAGCGCGTGGCGATGAAGTGCATCGACCAGCAGCTGGCGCGCAACCCCGAGGCCAACGCCCGCTTCCAACGTGAGGCGCTCGCGGCCTCAGCGGTCGAGAGCCCGTATATCGTGCAGATCTTCGACGCTGGCGAGACCGACGAGGGCATGCCCTTCATCGTCATGGAGCTGCTGCGCGGCCAGGACTTGGGCGGCTACATCACCGAGCTCGGCAAGCTCGACGTGGCAGAAGCCATGCTCATCACTTCGCAGGTCCTCAAAGGCTTGCACCACGCGCACGCTGCCGGGATCGTTCATCGCGATCTCAAGCCCGACAACGTGTTCTTGGTCGAGCGTGAGGACGAGCCGCTGTGCGTCAAGCTGCTCGACTTCGGCGTCTCGAAGATCGCGCGCAGCGAGGAGGTTCCACTCAAGACACTGACCCGCCAGGGAACCGTCGTGGGCACGCCGTTCTACATGTCGCCTGAGCAAGCGCAGGCGTTCCCTGATGTGGATGGCCGAACCGACATCTATTCGGTCGGCGCGATTCTCTACGAATGCCTCACGGGCAAGCCTCCGCATTGCGGCAAGTCCTACGAACAGGTCATCGTCAACATCTGCATGAAAGACCCCGAGGACGTGCGCATCCACAATCCCGCGGTGCCCGACGACCTCGCAAAGATCATCAGCAAAGCGCTGGCCCGAGAACGCGAAGATCGTTACCCCGACGCGCGCGCCCTGCTCAACGCGCTGATTGACGCGGCGCCCGAGCAGCTCAAGCAGCTAACCCCTTCTTCACAGCTTCGCCGCATCTCGGCGCGGCCCGGGGCGAGCTCGGACTCGGGCGCGGGCGTCTTGGACAGCGGCGCCAGAGTGACGCCCAGGATCATCTCGGGCGAGCATGCCAGCGGACTTGCCGACACGGTCAGCGCCGAGTCGGGCAGCTCTTCCTTCGACGACTCCAAGGCGGGCGATTCTGGGGTGAGCACGGTTGCGGCCTCGACCATTCGCTCACCCTCGCTCAAGCCAGAAAACAGGCCGCGGTGGCTGATGCCAATCGTGGCGCTGGGGCTGGTCGTGACCGGCGGCGTCATCTATCTCTCGCTGGATGGCAGCTCTGGCCAAGGCACCGCCAACTTACCGAGCGCCGAGCAGGCCCAATCAGCAACTGCTTCGAGCCCTAGCCCACGAGCTGTAGCGACGCCCAGCCTTGCGCCGTCAGCTCCGAGCAGCAAATCAGCATCAGCAAGTCAAGACGCCACGACGAGCTCCTCCTTGCCGGCCAAGGTCGCACAGCCCCGAAACATCGGCGCTGGCGCCCAAAAGGCCCCGCCGGCGAGCAGCCCGAGTGTCACAGCGGCCACGACCAAAACCGCTACGCCTGCCGCGCCCTCGACAAAGAGCAAGGGCGGACTGGAAATATTGACGCGCTGATCGCGTCGAGCAGTTGCTGGCCACAACCCTTGTCGCTAGCCTCGGTGGCGGTGCTCTTCATGCTGCGCTCTCTGCTCGCCATCGTGCTGCTGCTTGTCAGCTTCGTGTCGTCCAGCACGTCATGGGCGCAAGCGGACCCGGCTGGTGGTAGCGACGCCGGCGAAACCGAGGCCAAATCGGCCTACGACCAACACATGGACAACGGCGTCAAGCTCTACGGCGAGCAGAACTGGCCGGCGGCGATCGCCGAGTTTCAGGCCGCGTACAAGGTCAAGCCCAACGCCAGTCCGCTGATCAATTTGGCCCTCTGCCACAAGAAGCTCTCGGCCTATGCCAAGGCCATCGACGTGCTCGAACGGGCGGTGAGCAAGCATGTCGAAACGATGCAACCGCACCACAAGGAAGCGGCAGAGAAGGAGATTCGTGAGCTTCGGGCGCTCATCGCGTGGGTGCTGGTCAAAGTCGAGCCAACCAACGCGAAGCTCTTCGTGGATGACAAAGAACAGGCGCTCGAGAACCCCAATGCGCCGCTTGCGCTCTCTCCAGGACCTCACAAGTTTCGCGCTGAGGCCGAAGGCCATCGCACCGCTGAAAAGTCGCTGACGTTGGTAAGCGGTAAGAACAACCCCATCGTACAGCTCACGCTCGCCTCCACCCTGGGCGAGCTCAAGGTCGTCGCCTTCGCTGCCGAGGCGTGGATCGAAATCGACGGCAAGAAGCTAGCCAAAGGCAAATATATCGGCCCCTACCCGCCTGGCGTTCACGCGGTACGCATCTTCCACGACGGCGACGTCAATGCGCTCAGCGTGGTGGTGCAAGCAGGCAAGCAAGCGCTGGTGACACAAGACAAGAAAGGCAAGCTCGAGAGCGAGTCGGCGGCTCCTGGCGAAGAGGACAAAGACCGACCCGATGCAGCCCAATGTTCCCAAGCTGCTCGAGGGCTTCTACGCCCTCGGCGGGGCAGCGCTGTTGACGTCACCCACAGATCCCTATGCATTCACCCGCAAGGACTCCGGCCAGGGTGGCTACGCGTTCGGGGTGCACGTCGGCTACCGAGTGGCTATGTGGGCAGCATTCGAGCTGTTTGGCCAGTACAGCGATGTGCGCGTCACTGGTGACTTCTTGCACGGCAATACCAGCAGCGACTCGAAGTTCGTCCTCAAGTCGGGACGTATCGGCGGAGCACTGCGGGTGATGGTCCCCGGTGACACAATCGTGCGTTTCGTGGCGCTGGTAGGCGGCGGCATGGTGATCGAGGAGCTCAGCTTCAAGGGCGAGCCCGGCGCCGCCCCGCTGGGCTTCGACGGTGACCTGCCCTACGACTATTACGATACGCAGGCGGGTGTGGGGGTGTTCGGGCAGATCGATCTGGGTGTCGAGGTGGAGTTCAGCCGCATCCTGATCGACTTGGTCATGCAGAACACCGCGCAGAGCTCCAAGCATCTCGAAGACAACGATAGTGGGCACAACGCGTTCGAGGAGCGGCCGGTGTTCTTGCTCGGTCCCAGCCTTCGTGTTGGCTATGCCTTCTGGTGACCAGCCTTCGGGCTTTTTGGTGATTGGCGTTCTGGTGACGGCGCCGCGGTTGCGCTAAACGAAGCGCATGGCAGCAGACGACATCAAGACATTCGGGGTTATCGGTGCGGGCCAGATGGGTCGCGGCATCGCTCAAGTGGCCGCAGCCAGCGGCTTTGCAGTTTTGCTCAGTGACGCGAGCCGGGAGCTTGCCGAAGCAGGCAAAGCGACCATTGGCAAGCAGCTTCAGCGCCAGGTCGACAAGGGGCGAATGAGCGCCGAAGACCGCGACGCCTTGCTGGAGAAGATCGTGGCGGTCGACAGCGTGGCCGACATGAGCACGGCAAACATCGCAGTCGAGGCCGCGACCGAAACTCTGGAGCTCAAGCAGAAGATACTGTCAGCAGCGGACGAGGCTCTGCCTGAGGGCGCCATCATCGCCTCGAACACCTCTTCCATATCCATCACCAAGCTCGCCGCTGGCACCCAGCGGCCGGAGCGTGTGGTGGGCATGCACTTCATGAACCCAGTACCGCTCATGAAGCTTTGTGAGCTCGTGCGCGGCGCGCAAACCTCGGACGAGACCTACGAGACAGTCAAAGCGCTCGCCGAGAAGATGGGTAAAACGGTGATCACCAGTCAGGATCACCCAGGGTTCATCGTCAACCGCATGTTGATCCCCTTGCTCAACGAAGCATGTTTCGCGCTCCAAGAGGGCGTTGGCAGTCCGGATGACATCGACACCGGGGCGAAGCTCGGCCTCAACCACCCGATGGGACCGCTCGAGCTGAGCGACCTCATCGGCCTCGATACCGTGCTGTTCATCGCCGAGGTGCTCTACCGCGAAATCGGCGATCCCAAATATCGTCCCCCGACGATTCTACGCAACCTGGTGGCCGCGGGCTGGCTGGGACGCAAAGCCGGCCGCGGCTTCTACAAGTACGACGAGCGTGGAAAACGGGTAGCGGACGCTACTTCTTGACGCGTTCCTGGTAGGCGCCGGTGCGGGTGTCGACCCGGATCCATTCGCCTTGTTCGACGAACAAGGGGACCTGCACAACCGCACCGGTGGAGAGCGTGGCGGGCTTGGTCGCGCCGCTGGCGGTGTCGCCTTTTACGCCTGGGTCGCTCTTGGTGATCTCCAACACGACATGAGCGGGGAGCTCGATTCCGATGGGCTTGTCCTTGAGGAGTGTGACGTCGGCGTTCATCCCATCAGCGAGCCACTGGACTTGGTCCTTGATGGCCGAGCCTGACACGAATTGTTGCTCGCCGGTGTCCGGGTCCATGAACACGTAGTTGTCGCCGTCGGGGTAGATGTATTGCATCTCCCGAGTCTCGATTTCGGCCGGCTCCAACTTCTCGCCACTCTTGAAGGTCTTCTCCAAAACCGCACCGGTCTCGAGGTTCTTGAGCTTGCAGCGGGTGAAGGCGTTTCCCTTTCCCGGTTTGACAAACTGGAAGTCCGTGACGGCGTAGGGCTGACCGTCCAACATGATCTTCAGGTTTTTGCGAATGTCGCTGGTGTCCATCGGTGGCGGGTTTACCACGAGTTGCAGACTGTGCGAACACTTGCCCGCTTGCAGCCGGCAAGCTACGTCTGGCCAAGCCAGCTTGCGCCGATGGAGCCGGGGCGATGGATGAATTCGACGAGGAATTGAGTGACATCAAGCGTGAGATCATCGAGTCGCGCGGACTGATCATCAAGACCAACAACCTCACCAACGCGCTCGCGGCAGATCTGAAGAGCATCGGCAAGCGACAGCAGAACTTCGAGCGCCGGGCATTCTGGAACAGCGCCGCGGCCAATTTGCTGTTCGTGTTGGTCGTCATCGGCGTGGTCAAGTTGGCGTGGGATTCCCGTGTCGATTCGGTCGAACGCGACACCCGACAGGCAAAAGCCCAGCTGGCCAAGGTGAAGCAAGAGCTGAAGATCCTTCAGGGGCAGGCCGAAACGCGGGCGCGCGCCTCGTCCGCCGCGGCGGCCTTCTACGAGTTGATCCGCACCGGCAAGAAGAAAGAGCTCATCGACGCATACGAGAAGCTGCCCAGGGACAAGCTCACCCGAAGCGAACAGGCCTATTTTCGCGACGCGGTCGACCGGACACGAAGCCAGCTGTCGATCAATGCCTACCATTCCGGGCTCGACAACATGCGACCTTCGGCGAGGCGTTGGCACGAAGCTGTGACGGCTTTCGAGGATGCGCTTCGCTACGACGCCACCGCCGCACATGCCTCTTCGGCCCAGCTCAACCTTGCGCGCGCATATCGCCGCCTCAACCGCCAACGCGACGCGATTCCGATTCTCGTCAAGCTCTCGGAGGCTTCTGCCAACTCTGAAATCCTCGACGATGCGTTGTTTTTGTTGAGTGAGTGTCTGATCGACATCCAAGCCTGGAACGACGCCAAAACCGCTTTGCGCAGCTTCATCCGTCGCTACCCGAGAAGTCCGTTCATCAACGACGCCAAGATGGCTCTGGCCGACCTCCAAGTTCGACATTGATGGCCGGCTGGGCCGGTGCTGTTCTCGCCAGGCTGACAGGCCCCTCCGTGCTATACCGGCTCTCTCGCGGCGGGCCACTTGGGCGCTGCGGACGGAGGTCATGATGAGGCCTGAACAAGCAGCGTCGGTATTTCGGGAGCTCTTGCAGACCCCAAACGAAGCGCTCGGACATTTTGCCCAACGCGCTGGGCTTCGCAGCAACTTCAATCACCAGGATCTCGCCCAGGCTCAAGAGCTGCTGCAGGCGATTGCTCAAGCGCTGGCGTCGGCACCGGGACCCAACTGGGAACCTGTACGCGCGGCGTGGACGGGAATGCGCTCCAAGGTGGGTGCGATAAAGCGCCCTGCCGTCGCGCAGAAACCAGCGTGGGTGCGCGACGAGCTACCCGCACGGCCCTCACTCGGTGATCCAGCGCCCGGCACCGAGGGGCGGGCGGATCAAGAGCGTCAGCGCGCGCGTTTTGTCCCGGTTGCCCAGCCCCAGTATGTGCAGCCGCCCGCAGCAGCACCAGCACCTGCACCAGCGCCTGCGCCTTCCCCACAGGCTCCACCAGTCCAACAAGCCTGGGACGGGCAGCAGCAGGCGCCCCAGCAACCCTACGGCGAATCATATGCCCAAGGGCAGCAGCAGCAGCAGGCGCCCGGCTATCCGCAACAAGCGCAGGGCTACCCGCAACAAGCGCAGGGCTACCCGCAGCAGGGCCAGCAACAACCATCGCAACCGCAGGCCCCAGGCGCTCAGCAGTATGGGGGCTACCCGCAGGCGCCCCGGCAGGCGCCGCCGCCGGCTCCGGAACGCCGCCCACCCCCTCCGCCGCAGCGTCAAGCAGCCCAGCCCGACCTCAGCGGTTGGAGCGTCTCTCGTTACGCCTCTTTCTGCGCGGCCTGCGCCGCGTTCCCGACACGCGTTGCACAAACACAGGCAGAGTACGGTCTGCCCGACGATGCCAGCCGCGCTCGGCTCGACGACATGTGGCAAGACCGCTTCGACGACGACCCCACGCTGCAAACGCAGTGGGAGCAGACCTTCCGCCAGTTCAGCGAGCAGCTGAAGAAGAACGCTCGCTGAGCCAGCCAAGCTCGTCCTTCGCGAGCCGTTGACCAAGACTCAGGGTAGCAGGGCGGTTCCGACGCTACCGGGTTGGTCGAGCTCGGCGCGAAGCTGTGCGGGCTCGAGCTTGCCGACGATGTGGACGCGCTGCACCCCGGCGGCGATCGTCACGAAAGACTCTTCCAGCTTGGGGATCATGCCTTCGGTGACGACGCCCGTGGCGATGGCGTCGCGGGCTTGCTTCTCGGTCAGCTGTCCGATGCGGGTGCTCGGGTCGTCTTTGTCGCGCAGCACGCCGACGATGTCGCTCACCAGCACCAGCGCAGTCGCCTTCAGCTCTGCGGCAACGCGATTGGCAACGACGTCTCCGTTGATGTTGAAGACGCTCCCGTCAACAGCGGCGCCAATGCACGCCAGAACCGGCATGTGGCCTGCTTCGAGCAGCAGATCGAGCAAACCGCGATTGACGCCAAGCACATCGCCCACCAGGCCCATGTCGACCGGCTCGGCGCCGCCTCCGCTGATGACCCGAGGCGGGCGCCGAATGGCTTCGATGGCCATCGAGCTGGCGCCATGCAGCCCCACCGGTTTGGCTCCCGCTGCCAATAGCGCTGAGCAGACCTCGACGTTGAGCTTGCCGCCCACCATCATCTTGATGGCGTCGAGGGTTGCCTCGTCGGTAACGCGCCGGCCACCGATGCGAATCGGCTGCTGACCGAGCTGTTTCTGCAGTGCGCTGGTCTGCGGTCCCCCACCGTGCACGACGATCAGCCGCTGGCCCTGCTGCTGCAGCCACGCCAAGTCGGCTGCCACGGCCGACAGGCCCTCGCCCGCGATGGCATTGCCACCGAGCTTGACGACCAACGGGGCCGATGGGCTCACGGGAAGCCGCCTGGATCGGTCAGGGTCAGGCGTTCTTCGAGCCCGAGGGTGATGTTCATCGACTGGATGGCCTGGCCAGCGCCGCCCTTGATGAGATTGTCGATGGCACTGAAGCAGATGATCGTGCGCTTGCCTTCCACGACAGGGCCATAGGTGAAACCGGTTTCGACGTAGTTGGTGCCTGCTACTGCCACGACCTCGGGCAAGCGCCCCTCGGGCACGCGGACGAAGGGCTCGTCTGCGTAGGCCGCGACGTAGGCCTCGGCAACAGCCTCTTCGCTGACTTCGGGCGCGAGCTCGACATAGGACGAGACGAAGATCCCACGGGCTAGTGGCGCGCTCACGGGTGCGAAATGCAAGCAGAAATCCTGCGCGCCTGCCTTGGTGAGCGTCTGGACGATCTCGGGCACATGCTGATGGGTCAGCGGCTTGTAGGTCTTGAGGTTCCCTGAGCGGCTGGGGTGATGGGTGCCCAGCTTGGGTGCCGCGCCGCTACCGCTCGAACCAGTGATGGCGATGCTGCGGACTTGTCCTTTCAGCATGCCGGCCTTGGCGAGCGGAAGCACGCCCAGCGCCGTCGCAGTTGCAAAACAGCCGGGCGAAGCAACGAGGGAAGCCTCCTTGATGGCCTCGCGGTTGAGCTCGGGCAGCCCGTAGACCGCGCGCTCGATGAGCTCCGGACAGGGGTGCTCGGTCTTGTAGTAGCGCTCGTATGTGGGCACGTCCTCGAGGCGAAAGTCGCCCGACAGATCCACAATCTTGCCGCAGCCAGCTTTCACCACCCGCGGAACGAAGCGAGAGCTCACAGTGTGAGGCAACCCGAGCAAGACGACATCGGCACCTTGGGCGGCCTCTTCAGGCGGGATGTCCTCGAAGCGCAGCTCGGTCATACCCTCGAGGTTCGGATGGGCCGCACCGAGTCGTTCGCCGACGTAGTCGATCGAGGCCACTCGGATGAGCGCTACCTCTGGGTGGATGAGCAGGCGCCTGATGATTTCGTTAGCGCCGTAGCCGCTCCCTCCGATGACTGCTGCCTTGTACTTCGTCATAGCACGCTCTTGTAATCGGCTCGGTTTGCGGTCGCAATCAGGCCGATTCTCGACGACAGTTCTGCGGTGACCGCCGAATTGGAACAACAGATAGTCGAACATTGCCGAGCGCAGCGCGATGGCATGCTCGAGCTACTCGAACAGCTCGTGCTTCAAAGCTCGCACACCGCAGATCTTGCAGGCACGAGCGCTGCAGCCGAGCTGCTCGCCAGAGCGCTCGCCGCGATAGCCGGCATGACGGTTGAGCGAATCCAAAGCGAAGACTACGGCACGCACATTCTGGCATTCAACCAAGCGGCCAGCGATTCGGCTCGAGGGTGCGTGGCGCTGCTCGGGCACCACGACACGGTTTTTCCGCAAGACAGCTTCGAGGGTTTTGCGCTCGAAGGCCACATCGCTCGAGGCCCTGGTGTTCTCGACATGAAGAGTGGTTTGGTCATCGTCGTCTTCGCGCTCCGCGCCCTGGCCGCTGCCGGCGCACTGGAGCGGGTACCAATTCGCGTACTGTCGGTATCCGACGAAGAGATCGGCTCGCCGGAAGGCGCGGGGCTCATCGAGAAGCATTTGGGTGAGGCCGGTTGCAGCTTGGTCTTCGAGGCGGGTCGAAAGGCCGACGCCATCATCACAGCGCGTAAAGGCACGGGGAAGATCTTGGCGACCGCCAAAGGACGGGCCGCACACGCCGGAAACCGTCACGCGGAAGGGGCCAACGCCATCGTGGCAATGGCTCGGCTGATCGAGGCAACCCAAGCGCTGACCGACTACGGGCGCGGGGTCACCATCAATGCGGGCATCATCCACGGCGGTCAGGGACGTAACGTCGTGCCCGACCACTGCGAAGCCTTGTTCGACATGCGCTTTGTCAGCATGGCCGATGGCAAATGGATCGAGGAGCAATTCGCCCAGGCAGCGAAGCAAGCAGCAGCGAGCATCGCTGGCTGCACCATCGAGCTGCAAGGCGGCGTGGCCCGACCGCCACTCGAGCGCTGCGATGGCAACGTGGCCCTCTTCGAGCAATACGCGAGCTGTGCCAAAGCGGCGGGACTGGGCCACGAAGAAGCGGATTTGGTGGGCGGCGGCTCTGACGCGAGCACCATCGCCGCGCTCGGCGTGCCAGCGATCGATGGGCTCGGCCCTCGCGGCACGGGCTTTCACACCAACGACGAGCTCATCGAAGTGCCCACCCTGGTGCCTCGCCTCGAAGCCTTGGCCCGCTTTCTCGTTCGCCGTTGAAAGACGCGCGGCATCAGGAATGCGGCTATATTGTCCTCATTACGAGGTTCGCTTGAAATTGAGGCTTATACGGATGCGCGCCGGCGCGATCATGTTGTCGACTGGCTTGTTGCTGGGCAGCGGCGGCGCTGCATGCGCGGGTGATCACTCAGCACTGGCCAAAGATGGTACGACCGCGACCGGAGGCTCCACCGGCAGCTCCACGAGCACGACGAGCAGCGAGACGATCAGCACGACCAGCATCGTCGAGCCGCCGGGCCCCACCAAGCTCACCATCGTCAACGGCACGGTCGACTACCCAGCGGTGCGCTTGTGCTTCGTGCCCTATCCGGCGGGCGCTTCCGGTAGCGAGCTTCCCTGGCCCGGCTCGGCAGAAGGGCTGCCGTTTGCGCGCGGCTCCGTCGTGGACAACATCGAGCAGGTGGTGGTCAAGTCGACCGACTTGCAGCTGGTGGTCGTGGCCGGCACCCTGAGCCAAACCGGCGGCAAGAGCTGCGCGTCGCTGATCGCCGCGCCCCCAAGCGGCGTCGAGGTGCGGTCGGTTGGCGTACTACCCGAGAGCGTATTTACCGAAGACAAGAGCTTGTTGCTGGTGGTCTACGGTTGCGTCGGTGGAGCCAACCACACGCACGAGTCGCAGGCCAGCGTTTGCGGAGCGAGCTACGCCAACGACGCCCCTACCGTGGGGCTTGCCGCAGGGTTCATGTCGCGCCTGACCACTGAGGGCAAGGCGGCCCTGCAGCTCGTGCACGCCGTCGCCGCAATGGAGCAGGTCGCCATTCGCTTCGTTCCGGGGCTGGATGGCGCCACGCACTTTTTGATCGAAAACGAATGGGCGCTGGGCGCCATTAGTCCGTTTCCGCCCTACAGCAAGCTCTCAGCGACCGACTGGGGCATGCCGGCCAAGGCCCAGTTCGAGATCTATCTACCCAACCAGTCCACGCCACAGGTCGTCACCGAGCTGAGCGAGGTGTTTGCCAACAGCATTCTGGACGCCGAGGATGTGATCGACGGCAGAAACCTGGTGTTCGTTGCGGTAGGCGCAGGACCGGGCGTCGAAGAGGGACCTTGGTGGAAGCCGCTGACGTTCACCGCGGTTTCGGCCGATCCGTAGTCCAATCGTCGTAGCGCTACGCTACTCGGCTGCCCGGCCGCTGAGCAGGTAGGCCGAGCTCGCGGTGTCGGCGTAGGGGTAGCCGTAGACCATGACGTGCACGGTGGTGGGCTCGTCGAGCTTGATGGTGACCGTCTCGTCAGAGCCGTCCAGGTACGGGCGCTCGTCGTAGCTCTCGAGGGTGGGGGCGCGACCGAACGCAACGTAGAGGTCGACATCGCCGCCGGGCTGGGCCGAGTCGTGGCTGGTCGAAAGGACGTAGGTTCCAGCCGGCAGCTCGCCGAGCTCGTAGTGCTTTTCCTCGCTCTTGGCGACCGAGCCCTTTTCTTCGATGCCTTCCCAACCCGTCGTGCCGCCGCCGCCACCGGGCTCGTAGCCAGGCTCGTAGACGTTGTCTTCCTCACCAGTGACGACGACGACCTCGCTCTTGTCGATCTTCTTGAAGATGGTCTGGTAGGTCTGAGGTGCCTGGTGAGCGAGCAGTCCGTCGATCAGCGCTAGGGAGGCGTAAGGCATCTGGCTGAAGAAGGACGGCATCACGTTGGTGACCATGTCCATGTAGCGCGTGCCGGTGGGGTCATCGGGGTTGAGCAGGGCGCGTGTCTGCGCCAAGTGGTCGTCGATATAGGCGAAGGAGTCGCAGCCGTTCATGAAGAAGATCTGGTACTTGCCAGCCTTGAACTTGCCCTTTTTGGCCAGGGCCCGCACGTTCGAGCCTAGGCCTGCGTGGCCGTTGTAGAAGATGATGTCCGCGTCGCCGCTCAGGCCTTCGTAGCGATTGTTGAACTCCGCTCCTGCGGTGCGCACGTTGTCGACCAAGAGGGCAACGACTTCGATGCGCTTGCCGTCCGCGTAGGTTCCGTTGAACACGATGTCTGGTGTTGCAACGCCGGGATTGGTGGGCACCTCGGCCGGCACCGTCACCAGCTGATTGTCCTTGAGCCGTCGCTTCATCTCCTTGACGAAGCGGTTGTAGGCGCTGATCCCAGCGTCGCCACTAGTCGTCGCGCCGTCCTTGTACTTGCCAAAGATGGCCACGACGTTGAGCACGTCGTCTTCCCAGATCTTGTGGTACTCGGGGTACTTGCCGTCGGTGTTCTCGGCGCTGACGACGACGCTGGCCTCGCTTACCGTCACGTCGCCCTCGGCCAGATTGCAGCTCGAGCGCTTCGGCCGGTAGTAGTACCACATGCTGCCGGTATCGACGTCGTGGGCGCCCCAGTCCACGCAGCTGTGGGAGTACTTCTCGACGAAGGATTCGTAGTCGTCGGCATCGACGTGCCGCGGCAGGCTCAACTTGTAGCTCTGCGGCACGTTGTTCTTCTTGCCCCAGGCCACCGGCAGCTTGGCGTGATAGCGCACCAAGGTGCTGCCATCAGGCTGCTCGACCCGCTCTACGTTGCTCAGCTCGAGCTTGTCGAGCCTGCCGACCGAGTTGTCCTCGTTGAGATGCCCAATGGTGTAGAGCATCTGGTTCTCGATGGTCCGCTCCGCGTTCCAGAGCGAATTGGCAATCAGCTCTCCGTCGAACTCGAACTCGACCAAGATGGCTTGGTCACTGGAAAAATCGTAGTCGTCCGAGACGCCATCGTCGCCGCTGCAACCACCGAGCAAGGCAAGAGAGGTCAAGGAAGCTGCCAGGAACAAGCGGTGAAGTCGGGTCATGGCGCCACTGTAAGCATATGTCGTACCACCTGCTACATGGGCTCAACTAGGCGATATCAGTGGGGGCAGTGGCTCGATCGAGCAATGTAGGATCCAGTCGTACATGGATCGCTCTAGATCCGCGTGCTAGGAGGTCGTGGTGCAGCCGCTAGGCAGAGTTCTCGATCCAGAAGCCC